>NZ_ALKF01000184.1:0-109102 GCF_000283315.1 Paenibacillus sp. OSY-SE
AAGGGAACTTTTTAAACAACCTCCTATAGGAAGAAAAGTTGTCCCATCAAGTAAAACATATGCTATAATGGTTTAGATTGTGACATCCGTCAGGATGACTAACCGCTACAGTCGGAGGCACTC
Source organism: Paenibacillus sp. OSY-SE (assembly GCF_000283315.1). Taxonomy (NCBI): domain Bacteria; kingdom Bacillati; phylum Bacillota; class Bacilli; order Caryophanales; family Paenibacillaceae; genus Paenibacillus; species Paenibacillus sp. OSY-SE. The sequence continues at coordinate 124 of NZ_ALKF01000184.1, forward strand.
AGATGAAAGGTAATCACATTTCGCAATTGGCAAAGCGGTATGTTGAACATGACATGATACAGGCGCACACCGACCTGCCTGCGTTCCCGAACGCAAGAGCAGAGTTGTTGTTCGCCTTTTTAAACCGCAGCAAGCCAGCAGATGAACATAGTGAATTATATGCGTTGGTCACTTCACTTGTACAGGTTGGCCTGGATACTCACGATATGATTGAGATGGCTTCCGTTCAAGGAAATGATCGGAACCTTCGCTCACGGCAGTTGAAAGTGCTTGCCGGAGATTATTTCAGCAGCCGCTTCTACAATTTGCTGGCACAAGCTGGACAGATTGAAGCGATTCAGTCGCTGAGCCAAGCCGTATGCAACGTGAACCGTCTCAAGATGACGATGGTTGATAAAATGAAGCAATGGACGATGACGGCTGAAGAATATTTACGCACCTGCGTTTCTTTAAAGAAAATGTTGTTTCAGTCGTTTAACGAACGTCTATCTGCAAAAGATGTGCCCGCATGGGAAGTATTGCTTGACCATGTGACAGAGCTGGAAGTGATGGAACAAGAGAAGGAACGTGCCGAACATTTCGGGCGCTTTGTGGGCAGCTGGTCTTATTGGCATGTGTGGCAGCAAGGAACGGAGGAAGAAAGAAGAAAGCTGAAGCAGAGTGCATTTGATATGTCCTTCTGGCACACGCTGATGTCGAAGTACGAAGTTCACGAGCAGCTCGCCTATCAAGTTCGTGCCGCACAGGACAAACTGCAGACGATTGTGTCTACTTTGCCAGTTGATTCCGTCATGAAGCAGCGTCTTGGCTCTTTCCTCAGCTCCATATATTTTCCTTCGGCTCAAGCACGCTCCGCTTCGGTTCAACAGAGCTAGAAAGAATAGGCGAAGAAAGGGTAAGGTGACATATCGTGGAGACGCATTCGCCTAAGACAGGCGAGTCGAAAGAAAAGTTTGTTCAAGACGTATTTCAGAGCATCGCGCCGAAGTACGACATTATGAACGATATTCTAAGCTTCCGGCGGCATAAAGCATGGCGCAGATTTACGATGCGCAAAATGAACGTGCAACCGGGCGATACCGCCGTTGACTTGTGCTGTGGCACCTGTGATTGGACGATTCAGCTTGCCAAAGCAAGCAAGACAGGCCGTATCGACGGGCTTGATTTTAGTGCAAATATGTTGTCTGTCGGTAAAAAGAAAATTGATCAATTGGGGATGAACAATCAAATCTCTTTAACGGAAGGCAATGCGATGGCGCTTCCGTTTGCGGACAACAGCTTCGATTACGCGACTATCGGATTCGGGCTGCGCAACGTTCCTGATTACGAGCAGGTGCTGCGCGAGATGAAGCGGGTTGTTAAGCCGGGGGGAATGGTCGTATGCCTAGAGCTCAGCAAGCCGACTTGGCAGCCGTTCAAAGCGATTTATTATTTCTATTTCCGCAATATATTGCCAATGATGGGCAAATTGATTGCAAAGCGGTACGAGCAGTATAAATGGCTGCCTGAATCATTGAATACGTTCCCTGACCACAAACAATTAGCCCAGATGTTTCGCGATATCGGTCTGACGCATGTGGAAGCATATCCTTTAACCGGAGGAATCGCTGCGCTTCATATCGGGAGTAAGGGGAATGATGATGTTTAAAAAAGTGCGTGTTTTTCTGGAAATGATAAAAATCGAACATACGTTGTTTGCCCTTCCGTTTGCATTCATGGGGGCTTTGCTCGGATCGATGGTGATGGACAATCGCTTTCCGACACTCCCGGAATGGGGTTGGATCTTGTTGGCGATGGTTGGTGCGAGAAGTGCCGCCATGGCGCTGAACCGCCTTATCGATGCGGCAATTGATGCTAAAAATCCGCGAACCGCGAACCGGGCCATTCCTGCCGGACTGCTGAAAGCGGGCGAAGTTATTCTTTTTACGGCCGTATCATTCGGTCTTTTATTTTGGGCGGCGGCTAACTTACAGCCGTTGGCGGTGTATTTGATGCCGATTGCCGTCTTCATGCTCGTTTTTTATTCATTTACGAAACGCTTTACTTGGTTATGTCACGTTGTATTAGGTTTGACGATTGCTCTGGCGCCGCTTGGCGGATGGGTTGCAGTAACGAATGAAATCAATTGGACGTCGATTATTTTCTTCTTGGCGGTGGCCTGTTGGACGACAGGCTTTGATATTGTATACGCGTGTCAGGACTATGAGTTTGATAAAAATGAAGGTTTGAAATCAATTCCAGTTCGATTCGGCATCGCGAAATCGCTGTGGATCGCGCGTGGATTTCATATTGTTACAGCAATCGGTTTTGTTCTGCTATTATTCTTAACTCAACTTAGCTGGTGGTACATCATCGGCACAATAATTGCCAGTGCCCTGTTAGTGTATGAGCATATGCTGGTGAAGCCTAACGATTTAAGCAAGATGAATACGGCATTTTTCACGATGAACGGAGTGCTCAGCATCGTAGTGTTCAGTTTCACCTTAATTGATTTGGTGGTGTATCAGCTATGAGCCACGTGGAAAGGCAGCGCTTTATCGTTGGGATTACCGGAGCCAGCGGTGCCATTTATGGCATCCGGTTAGTGGAGTCGCTCTTGCATGCGGGTTACGGTGTGCATCTTGTCGTGTCCGACGCAGGGTGGCGCGTGCTGAAGGAGGAGCTAGGGTGGGATGTGACCCGACGCCAGCTCGCGATTGAGTCGGCGTTCGGCGAACAAGCGGCCCACATTCAGTACCATCCGATTCAAGATATCGGCGCAAGCATTGCTAGCGGCTCCTTTCGGGTACGGGGCATGATTATTATGCCTTGCTCGATGGGAACATTATCATCCATCGCCCACGGATCCTCCGATAACTTGATGAGCCGTGCGGCAGATGTGATGATAAAAGAGGGTCGTCAGCTTGTTATCGTCCCTCGCGAAACGCCTATGCACGCTATTCATTTAGAGAACATGCTGAAATTGGCAAATATGGGCGTTCGAATGGTGCCGGCGATGCCTGCTTTTTATTACCATCCGAAAACATTGGATGATATCGTGAACTTCCTTGTCGGCAAAGTGTTGGACTGCTTGAACATAGAACATCAATTGTTTACAAGGTGGGGAGAATCGGATGAATCAGAAAATGGGAACGATGAGTAACCATCATCCTGCTGCCATTACGATCGGTGTCATCGATTACGCGAATGTATGGCCGCTCTTTTATCATTTTCATCCGAAAGGAATTGCAGCGGACATTGAGATGATTCCCGCCGTCCCTTCGGGTTTAAATGTCGCCATGCGAGAAGGCAGCATCGATATGGGGCCGATATCGGCCTTCGCCTACGGCGAGTCATCGGAACAGTATTCTTTGTTTCCGAATTTATCGGTAAGCGCACACGGTCCTGTTCATTCGATTTTGCTATTTCTAAAAAAACCTTTACTCGAGGCTTTAAAAGGTACGGTAGCTTTGACGACAACATCCGCAACATCCATCAACTTGTTCAAAATTATCGCCGCCAAGTTCTATCATGCCGCTCCGGAATACGTTAATATGGATCCGAATCTGGATAAGATGATGGAAGCGGCAGATGCTGCGCTTCTTATCGGTGATCATGCCATTCATGCCTCATGGAGCAATACTTCCTATGAAGTTATTGATCTGGGTGAACTATGGCAGCAATGGACAGGTCATTGGATGACGTTCGCCGTATGGGCTGTACGCAATGAAGTGATTCGGAAGCATCCAGCTGACATACGGCGCATCGTGGAAGCTTTCGAAGCGAGCAAGCAGCTCAGTCTGAAGGAGCCAGAACCGCTTGTGCAGGAGGCGGTGCAGACCATTGGCGGAACCGAGGACTACTGGCGGCATTATTTTTCCCATTTACATTATGATTTTGACCGCCCGCAACAAGAAGGGCTTCAGCTTTATTTCCAGTATGCGTATGAATTGGGACTCATCGATCACAAAGTTCAGTTTGAGCTTTGGTCGGAAAATATGGTTGGTTAGGTGAAGGCATGAAACTGTGGGACATATATGCGACAATGAAACAAGACGTTTCGTATATCGAGCGGGAATTGGAACGGACGATAACGACCGACAATGAGCTGCTGAACGAGGCGTCGCTTCATCTGCTGAAAGCAGGAGGCAAGCGAATACGACCTGTATTTGTCCTGCTTTCAGGCAAATTTGGTACATATGATATTGAACAACTTAAGCGGGTAGCCGTACCTCTGGAGCTCATCCATATGGCTTCCTTGGTTCACGATGACGTTATCGATGATGCTGAAACTCGAAGAGGGCAGCTCACGGTAAAAGCAAAATGGGACAACCGTGTCGCGATGTATGCGGGGGACTATATACACGGCAAGGCACTGATGGTGGCAACCGAATTAAAGCAGCCCGAAATTCACCGTATCCTATCCAAGGCGATGGTTGAGATGTGCATCGGCGAGATGGAGCAAATTCGCGATTTCTTCAATACGGAGCAATCGGTACGCCAATATATGCTGCGCATCCGTCGCAAGACCGCGCTGCTCATCGCCGTAAGCTGCCAACTGGGCGCTATCGCGGCTGGTACGGATCGGCGGATCGACCACGCATTGTACCGATTCGGGTATAATGTAGGCATGGCCTTCCAGATACGCGATGACGTGTTGGATCTGACGGGAACGGAGGCACAGATCGGAAAGCCTCCCGGAAATGACATCCGCCAAGGAAACTTAACGCTTCCGGTTATTTACGCGCTTCAGGATCCGGAATTGCGGCGGCCGTTATTAACTGAAATCGAACGCATTCGGGAATTGAACGGTGAGACGGATGTAAATGAAGCGTTGGATATGATTCGTAAGAGCGCGGGAATTATACAGGCAGAGCAATTGGCCAACCGCTACACCGATAAAGCGCTGTCTGTGTTGGAGCAGCTGCCTAACATTCGAGCACGCAAAAACTTAAAAGATATCGCGCATTTTATAGCGAATCGTTCCCATTGATTAGGTGATAAGAAAAATATGGATGCGCCATGATGAAAAATTTGGTATAATGCATATGTTGGACAACTTCACATCAATTGAGGAGTGAACATATGGAACGCACATTCATCATGGTCAAGCCTGACGGCGTTCAAAGGGGTTTTATCGGAGAAATAATAAGCCGCTTTGAACGTAAAGGATTCAAGCTCGTATCCGGGAAACTGATGATTATCGCGCGCGATCAAGCCGAACGCCATTACGCAGAACATGCGCAAAAGCCTTTCTTTGGTGAATTGGTTGACTTCATCACATCCGGTCCAGTATTTGCAATGATCTGGGAAGGGGATGACGTCATCAGCTTGTCGCGCTTGATGATTGGCAAGACGAAGGTAGGAGAAGCATTGCCAGGAACCATCCGTGGGGATTACGCTTCACATACGAACTTCAACTTGGTGCACGGTTCGGATTCACCTGAAAGTGCGGCTAGGGAAATCGCAAACATATTCTCCGAACAGGAGATTGTAAGCGTTGAGCATGCGGTTCAACCTTAGCTTTAAATGCGTGTTCAAAAAGGTAGCTTTATGATCATCGTGATCAAAAGGGGACTTCTTGAACAACCTCTATAATAGTTCATCGCAACTTGAAGTCAGTCTGATAGTATTGAACTTATTTTGATTTTTGTTGTAAGAGCTTACATGAAGCAGGATTAAAGAAGAACGCGGCGAATATATATGTTCGACCGTGTTTTTTTTATACATATATACGAGCACGATGGAAGTGGCGAGGTGTGGAGGCAATGCAAGAACATAAAGGGGCAGTCACGACAGACGATCAAGATTATTTTTATTTTGTAACGGAAATTAAGAAGCGGACAGGAATCGATTTGACTCAATATAAGGAAGCGCAAATGCGTCGTCGCTTGACAACATTGCGTTTAAAGAACGGCTATAGTACCTTCCGGGCGTTCTATGAAGCGATGAAGTCTAACGAAGGTCTGCTCGATGAATTCCTCGATCGGATGACGATTAACGTATCTGAATTTTGGCGAAATCCAAATCGATGGGAGACGTTGCGAGATCGCGTGCTGCCAGCGCTTACGGAGCGAAATAGCAGGTTGAAATGTTGGAGTGCGGCCTGCTCCACGGGTGAAGAACCTTATACGTTAGCCATGATTTTGGACGACGCGGGATTGCTCGGGTCATCGCAAGTGATGGCGACGGATATTGATGATAATGCATTGGCTAGGGCAAAAGAGGCTTGCTATATCGAACGTGCTTTGAAAGATGTGCCCGCATCGTTCAAGCAGCGATACTTCTCACGGACTGAAGATGGTTATCGCGTGTCTTCAGCCTTGACGCGCAACATTCAGTTCCAGAAGCAGAATTTGTTGGAGGACGCTTTTACAGGTCAACAGGATTTAATCATATGCCGCAATGTTATGATCTACTTCACTGAAGAGGCCAAGCATCAGCTGTATTTCAAATTCTCCGAGGCTTTAAAGCCAGGGGGCGTGCTCTTTGTTGGCAGTACAGAACAAATTTTTAACCCGAACCAATACGGCTTAGAGACGATGGAGACGTTTTTTTACCGGAAAATGTAAAGAAGCGTATAAGCAGCTATCATCTTTCCGATACTAGGGAGGAAGGGACCTTGCATCCTAGACGGAGGGATAACAATGGATAAGAGGACCGTTATTGCCGCCTATCAACGAGGAGACATAACCATTCACGAATGTGCGCAAATTATCGGATTGGAGGCCCCGCTGCAGGGGTGGATTCCCTTCATGTCTTCGCAGGAAGACAGAGATGGAATGCCTACACAGTCCCATATACTGCCCCTCCTTCTGAACCTTTCTTCGGCGAAGATGGATTTCATGTGAATTGGTTTCTATTTCAGCCTTGAGCAAGCGTACGGATAGCGTTGCTTATCTGTATTCAATACGCGTCTAATGTGCATGTTCTGTGCGCATCAGACGCGTTTTTGTATTCTTGTCAAACGATGCCTCCTATACTATAATGAGCAAAAGAGTTAAGGATTTTAGTCATTTACAGCTTTACAGCTAAAAGGGGGAGCAACTCGTGAGTCTACGTTATTTGACAGCAGGAGAAACGCACGGACCTCAATTGACCGCCATTGTTGAAGGCATGCCGAGCAATATGGTAATCGATTTTGAACAACTCAATTTCCAATTGCAGCGTCGGCAAAAGGGATACGGGCGCGGCCGGCGGATGCAGATTGAGCAGGATACAGCATCTATCGTAGGCGGCGTACGCCACGGACGCACAACAGGTGCTCCGATTGCCATCGTGGTAGAGAATAATGATTGGAAGCATTGGACGAAGATTATGAACGTTGAACCGATTGAGGGGACGGACGAAGAGAAGCGCCGTGTGCATCGTCCGCGTCCCGGACATGCCGACTTGAACGGGGGCTTGAAGTATCAGTTGAAGGATCTCCGCAATGTGTTGGAGCGATCCAGCGCGCGTGAGACGGCGGCACGGGTTGCCGTCGGCGCAGTGGCACGTCAACTGCTTGAAGCTTTCGGCATCAAGATTGCAGGACAAGTTATCCGAATCGGCGAGATTGAAGCCCCTCCGCATCAGCTTGCCGTTGATGAGATTATACAGCTTACCGAAGCCTCTTCCGTTCGTGTCGTAGATGAAGAGACGGAGAAGAAGATGGAGGCCTATATTGATCAGATTAAGGGAGAAGGCGATTCCATCGGTGGAATTGTGGAATGCATCGTAGAAGGCTTGCCTGTTGGCCTTGGCAGCTATGTGCAATACGATCGCAAGCTGGATGGCAGAATTGCGCAGGCGGTCATGTCCATCAATGCGTTCAAAGGCGTGGAGATTGGCATCGGCTTTGAAGCGGGTCAGCTTCGCGGATCGCAGGTACATGATGAGATCACATATGATGCCGCTCAAGGCTTCTCGCGGGCATCCAACCGGTTGGGCGGCTTTGAAGGCGGCATGACGAACGGGATGCCGATTGTCGTGCGTGGTGTCATGAAGCCGATTCCGACCTTGTACAAACCGCTGCGCAGTGTCGATATCGATACGAAGGAAGCATTCACCGCTCAAGTGGAGCGTTCAGATGCCTGTGCCGTGCCAGCAGCAAGCGTCGTGATGGAACACGTCGTCGCGTGGGAAGTAGCGAAAGCGTTCTTGGAGAAATTCGGCGGTGATTCAATGGAAGAAATTCGTGCGAACTACGAGAACTATTTAGAGCAGGTATCCCGTTATTAAACGGGTTGTTCGAAAATTTTCGTTTTTGAACACTCACTAAATGGAGGTGGGCGCGATGAACATGAATGATCAAATTGGGGCCGCTCAGCTCATGGTTGAGTTGGGGGAGCGGTCTTATCCGATATGGATTGGGAGCGGTCTGATTTCACGTATCGGCCGTGCGTTTCAGTTGCAACATATTCCGACTGGAAGTCCGATTCTTGTCATTACAGATGATAAGGTCGGACCGAAGTATTTACATCAAGTGGCGGAAGCGTTGGAGCATGTGGGCTACTCGGTGAGCACTCACCAGGTTCCTTCTGGCGAGAAGTCCAAATCCCTCCGCGTATTCGAGGACTGTATTAGCGCAGCGCTTGAAGCGGGGTGTGACCGCAAGTCTACCGTTGTCGCTCTGGGCGGAGGCGTAGTAGGAGACTTGGCTGGGTTTGTCGCAGCTACCTATATGCGCGGCGTTCGCTTTGTGCAAGTGCCGACGACTATTTTGGCACACGACAGCAGCGTTGGCGGCAAAGTGGCGGTCAACCATCCGTTAGCGAAAAATATTATCGGGGCGTTTCACCAGCCCGACATGGTCTTATATGATACGTCTACACTGCAAAGCCTACCTGACCGCGACGTTCGCTCCGGTCTTGCGGAAATGATTAAGCATGGATTGATCTGGGATCAATCGTTCGCTGCATGGTGTGAAGAGCACGCAGAGCAGCTCTTAGCCAAAGACGAGGATGCACTGACGTACGGGCTGCTTCAAGGCTGTGCCATCAAAGCAGCTGTCGTGTCTCAGGATGAACGGGAGAATGATATGCGAGCGATATTGAATCTCGGTCATACAATTGGCCACGCACTCGAGGCTGTCGCTGGATACGGTGAGCTGCTGCACGGCGAAGCGATCGCGATCGGCATGATCGGATCCGCGCGTCTGGCGGAGCAGATAGGAATGGCAGCTGGAGTTGCGGAATATACGGAGCGCCTGATGAAGTCCTTTGGATTGCCGACCGCAATACCGGCCCATTACGATACGGAACAGATCATTGCAGCGATGATGCATGACAAGAAATTCAATGAAGGCCGTACTATGTTCGTGCTGCCGACTGCGATCGGCCGCGTGGAAATTCGACGGGATGTGCCGGTCGAACAAGTCCGAGACATCATAGAAGAATTGAAAGGGGCAGGAACATGGCAGTAAGAGGAATTCGCGGGGCGACAACGGTTCGTCAAAATGACGCTGATGAAATATTGCAGGCGACGACGACAATGCTTCAGCATATTATTGCGCAAAATAATGTGCAGCCAGAGGATATTGCGAGCGTCTGGATTACGATGACAGAGGATTTGAATGCAACGTTCCCTGCACGGGCGATTCGTGCCATGCCGGGATGGGAGCTAGTGCCGCTCATGTGTGCCATTGAGATTCCGGTGCAAGGGAGCTTGCCGCTGTGCATCCGTTTGATGGTAACGGTCAACACGGATAAAGCTCAGCGAGACATTCGACATGTGTATTTGAATGAAGCGATCAATTTGCGTCCGGATTTAGCTTCGACCTAAGGTTATTTGCCAATGGCATTGATATGCAAGCTTACATCCTAAGGGTGTAGGCTTGTTTTCTTATGTAGTCTGTTTGGAGCTGTTTGCATCCCTTGCCGTGCTCTCCCATTCATTCAGCATGGGACCCCTTATACGAAAAACTGTTATCGGATTTGCCCTTATGTTTATTCTCCCGCGGGGTCAGGAAAGAGATGACGACGAGGAGAGGGCATGCCGTAGCGTACAGATTCAACTTATAAACTCATTCGACAGTTGGGGCGTTGCTGGAGTTGCCAGAGCTGCCGGCGCAGGACGGTCCTTTAAGGTGGACTCTCTAGCCATACCTATGGTGCTGAGGGGGCTGCCGAGTCTCCCGTATTGGCGGGGGTGAATACGATATCTGAATCAGCGGGAGAGTGGATCAAAGGGTAGTCCCTTGAACCATTCGTTCCATTGGAAAATGTACAGTCTTTTGGCTATTTTCATCTCAAATACACAATATCGCATGGCATAAAGCGCCCGATGATAATGGCAGGCGTACCAGATTCAAGTTGGCTGTGCCGTCTTCTGATTGAAGCCTACACCGGGAGTCGATCCAGAATCCAGACACCAGGTGCTGACACGGATTGAAAAGAAAATTAGTTGACGCTGCCTCTGTTTACAAGTATAGTGAAGACAGCAGAGTTGAGCAGAGTTGAGTTTGAGATTGAGATGAGCCGAGTTGAGAAGCAATTACATGTCGTGTTTAGGTGACGCGTATTTTCGTTATCGTCATTGTAGTGACCACTGCACTTATTTATTGAAGATAAGTGTACATGGCCATTTCTAAGCAGACATATCCCTATACTATATTTTCACTCATCCACAATTTCATCGTAAACCAACAGGCCTCTACGTTGCGTAGAGGTCTTTTTGTCGCATAAGCATGTTTTATTTGACATACCTGTTGGTTATCGCTCTGATTCTCCATCCGCTAAGCAAGTTATCGACGGAGTTGAAAGGAGTGGAAAGCGATGTTTCCCCATGTGAACGAAGTCATTCAATCGTCGCAATATTATAACGTAATTCCAGTGTCTGAGACGATGATGGCCGATACCGAAACCCCCATCAGATTATTTCAGCGGCTCGAGCAAGAACCGTATGCATTTTTATTAGAAAGTGTTGAAGGTGGCGTCAAATGGGCCCGCTATTCCTTCATCGGAACCGACCCTTTCCTTCTTCTTCAAGGGAAGAACGGATGCTTGCGAATGATGGAGCAGGGGCAAGTTACCGAAGTGCAGGATCGTCCGCTTGAAGCAATCAAGAAGCTGCTGCGTAAATATCGCAGTCCAGTCGTGCCGGGTCTTCCTCCGCTTACGGGAGGTGCAATCGGATTTTTCGGATATGATTTGGTGCAGCAGTATGAACGGCTGCCGCGCCATGAACGTGATGATCTGTTGATGAACGACATCCAGTTCATGTTCTGTGACCAACTGGTCGTCTTCGATCATGTGAAGCAGCAAATGCAGTTCATCGTCAACATTCATATCTCACCGGAAGATAGCGATGATGACATTCGCCAACGATATATTGCCGCAGGAGAGAAATTGCGGCGCTTGCAGCATAAGCTGACGGCTCCGTTTGAATATGATGTGCCGGGTGTGCGCTGCTCGGTGCAAGGGAGCAACAGTGAATTATCCGTCACTCACTCCAATGAAACAAAAACATCATTTATGAACAAAGTGGAGCGGGCGAAGGAATATATCCGTTCCGGCGACATTTTTCAAGTCGTGCTGTCGCAGCGCTTTGAACGGCAGACGACGGTACATCCGCTTGATGTGTACCGGGTGCTGCGGATGTCGAACCCGTCACCATACATGTATGTAATGAAGATGGAAGATGAGACGCTAGTGGGAACATCGCCGGAAGCGTTAGTCCGGGTTAACGGCGAGCGTGTTGAGACGAGACCGATTGCAGGAACGCGCCCGCGTGGTCTGACGCCTGAACATGATACCGCATTGGAAGAAGAACTGCTGCGCGATGAGAAAGAGAGAGCCGAGCATGTCATGCTCGTCGATCTCGGGCGCAATGATCTGGGCCGAGTATGTGAGTTCGGTTCCGTACACTGCGATTCCTATATGGGCATCGAACGTTACTCCCATGTGATGCACATTGTCTCGAACGTATCGGGAATGCTGCGGAAGGACAAAGATTTCTTCGATGCATTCTTGTCCTGTCTTCCCGCGGGAACGGTGTCTGGCGCACCGAAGCTGCGTGCCATGGAGATTATTGCCGAGCTGGAGCAGGAAGCTCGCGGGGCTTATGCAGGGGCCATTGGATATTTGGGCTTCAATGGGAATATGGACACGTGCATTACGATTCGGACCATTATTTTCAAGCAGGGTAAGGCATACGTGCAGGCAGGCGCCGGCATCGTATGGGATTCAATCGCAGAGAAGGAATACGAAGAAACGGTCAACAAAGCGAAGGCCCTGCTGTTAGCGATTCAGACAGCCGAGGAGATGTTCGGAGCAGCGGTCTCGACGGCTTCTCAGACGGCTCAAGCAGAAGAAGAGCCAGCACCGCTTCCGGTGAACTGGGATTATTACGTGGGGGCGGGTTGTGAACGAGTACCCGTGACGGAGGGGAGAGGAATCCAATGACCACGACAGCAACACAACACAGCATTCATGTAAAAGATGCGCTGGCTCAAGTGCTCACCGGGGGTCATCTGAACCGGACCGAGGCCCGCGAGGTGATGTTGGACGTCATGGACGGCAAAGCGACTTCTGCGCAAATCGGCGCTTTATTGGCGAGCATGCGGTTGAAAGGGGAGACGGTCGAGGAAATCGTCGGCTTTGCCGAGGCGATGCGCAGCCGGGCCCACCAGGTTGTGACGACGCAGGACCGGCTATTGGATACGTGCGGAACCGGCGGTTCCGGCATCCATAAGCTGAACATCTCTACGATATCGGCCATCATTGCTTCCTCCGCCTCTGTTCGTGTCGCGAAGCACGGCAACCGTTCCGCCTCGAGCCGGTCGGGCAGCGCCGATGTTCTGGAAGCGCTGGGCGTGAACATCCAGCTTACAAGCGAACAAGCGGCTGAGTGCTTGGAGCGAATTGGCATTTGCTTCATGTTCGCGCAGGTGTTCCATCCGGCGATGAAGCATGCTGCGGGCCCGCGCCGTGAATTGGGTGTGCGGACCGTATTCAATATGCTGGGCCCGCTGACGAATCCAGCTGGCGCGGATCGGCAAGTATTAGGCATTTATGACCGCAGCAGAACAGAAACAATCGCCGCCGTGCTGCGGGAATTGGGCCTGAAGCGGGCGCTCGTTGTCGCGAGTGAAGACGGATTGGATGAAATCAGTCTCTCTGCTCCGACACGGATCAGCGAATTGAAAAATGGAGAGCTGCTGACATACGATATTACTCCGGAGCAGCTCGGATTGTCGACGCAGCCGCTCGCGAGTGTGCTCGGGGGCGATGCCGTCACGAACGCGCATCTCATTACAGCGATATTAAAAGGTGAATTTGGACCGCATCGCGATATTGTGCTTGCCAATGCCGGCGCATGCATTTACGTGGCTGGTCAAGCGGACTCCATCGCGGAAGGCGTACAGATTGCAGCGAAATCGATAGATAGCGGGAACGCATATCACAAGTTAGAGCAGTGGATTGAAGCGACAGGAGGACTGAGCCATGTTTCTTGAACGAATTGTACGAACGAAAAAAGATGAGGTGCAGGAGCTTAAGACGAAGCTGAATGTTCAGGAAGCTGAGCGGGAGATAGCAGAGATGCCTGCATGCCGTTCATTAACGGAGGCGTTGACCGTAAATAAGAAACGAACGGTTGGCCTTATCGCTGAGGTCAAGAAGGCATCGCCCTCAAAGGGACTGATTCGAGAACGCTTCGTTCCCGCAGATATCGTCCGAGGCTATGAAGCTGCCGGCGCCGATGCGCTTTCCGTGCTTACGGATCGAGACTACTTCCAAGGCGGAAATGAAATATTGAAGGAGGTCCGGACTCTGACGAATCTCCCGATACTGCGCAAGGAATTTATTATCGATGAGCTGCAAGTGTTGGAAGCCAGGCTGATAGGCGCGGATGCGGTACTGCTGATCGCCGCAATCTTAAACGATGGACAATTAATACATCTGAATCGCAGCGCAAGGGCGCTTGGGCTGGACGTATTGATTGAGGTTCATGATGAGGCAGAATTAAGCCGGGTAGCAACGATGGACAATGTGACCCTAATCGGCATCAATAACCGTAACCTGCATACGTTTGTTACCGATTTGGCCCAGACTGAACGCTTGCGGGAACTCGTGCCTGCACATTGTGCCATAGTAAGCGAGAGCGGAATACATTTACCGGAACATATGGGCCGCTTGGAGCAAATGAATGTGAACGCAGCGCTCATCGGGGAACACTTTATGAGACAGGACGATGTGAAAGAAGCGGTTGAACATATTATGAGCGGACTATCTACTGAGTCAAGCCATGTGAAATAGGGGATTAGTTCAATGACCATAGCATATCCAGCAGACAGAGCGGAAATCGGATCGCGTACCGTGAAAGCTAAAATATGCGGATTAACGACACTTGACCTAACACGTCGTGTGGCAAGGTGTGGACCGGACCACATCGGCTTCGTGTTCGCACCGAGCCGCAGACAGGTGTCACCGCTAGAGGTGAATCATTGGCTGAAGACGTTGGAAGCGGAAGGGGAATATGTTCCCGACACAGTAGGCGTGTTCGCGCAGCCGACGCGACTAGCGTTGCAAGAAGTGCTGGACGCGGCTCCGCTCAATGCCGTCCAATTCAATGCGGAACACGACCCTTCGCTTCCAGAGTGGGTGAAAACCCACTATGATGTCGACGTGTGGTTGACCGTACCGGTATGTTCGGGTACGCATGCGGAGCAGGATGGGAAGGAACCGTTCATTCCGGGTGTGGACATTAACCGTCCAGTCCCGTTCATAGACGTAATACTGCTTGACACCCATCATCCCGCTCAAGGCGGCGGCTCAGGCAAAACGTTCGATTGGAACGTCATTCCATCGTATGGAGAGCTGTTGCGGAACTGCGGCATTCCATTGTACGTTGCAGGTGGACTGGGGCCTGATAATATAGCAAGTTTGCTTGCGCAGCATCAGCTGCAAGGTGTCGATGTATCTAGCGGCGTGGAGACAAATGGAACGAAAGATATCGATAAAGTAGCCTCATTTATTGAAAGGGTGATCCAATATGACAACTAATTCAACGACAACAGTGCTTCCGGATGCGAAAGGGCGATTCGGACCTTTTGGCGGCAGATTCGTTCCGGAAACGTTAATGACCGCTTTGCTGGAATTGGAGGAAGCGTATCAGAAATATTCACAAGAACCGGATTTTCAAGCCGAGCTGATCAAGCTGTTAACGGAGTATTCCGGTCGTCCAACATCATTGTATTATGCTGAACGATTATCCCAATCTTTGGGTGGAGCAAAAATATATTTGAAGCGTGAGGATCTCAACCATACGGGTGCGCACAAAATCAACAATACAATCGGCCAAGCGCTGCTTGCCAAACGTATGGGCAAGAAGAAGGTCATCGCCGAGACGGGTGCCGGACAGCACGGTGTCGCGACGGCAACGGTTGCCGCGCTGCTCGGTATGGAGTGCAAGGTGTTCATGGGTGAAGAGGATATGAAGCGCCAACGGTTGAACGTCTTCCGGATGCAACTGCTCGGGGCGGAAGTCGTTCCTGTGCTGTCCGGAACGAGAACGTTGAAGGATGCGTGCAGTGAGACGATGAGATATTGGGTCAGCAACGTGACGGATACGTTCTACATTCTCGGTACCGTCGCCGGTCCGCATCCGTATCCGATGATGGTCCGTGATTTTCAGCGCATCATCGGCGACGAGACGCGCCGGCAAATCGTGGAGCGTGAAGAGCGGTTGCCTGACTTAATTATTGCCGCTGTGGGCGGCGGGAGCAACGCAATGGGGATTTTCTACCCGTTCATTAAGGACGAATCCGTCCGCCTAATGGGAGTCGAGGCAGCAGGGAAAGGAATTGATACCCCGCTGCATGCAGCAACGATGACACTAGGTACTCCGGGAGTATTCCAAGGAACGTTAAGCTATTTGCTCCAGGATGAGCACGGACAGGTGCAACCAGCACATTCCATATCGGCTGGACTAGACTATCCAGGCGTCGGGCCGGAGCACTCCTATCTCAAATATACGGAGCGGGCAACATATGTGCCGATTACCGACGATGAGGCGCTGCACGCGCTGCAGCTGTTGAGCCGTACCGAAGGAATTATTCCAGCGCTTGAATCCTCTCATGCGGTGGCGCAGGCGATTAAAGTAGCTCCGATGATGCAGCCAGATGAGATTATCATCATTTGCTTATCCGGGCGCGGAGATAAAGATGTGAATACGATTATGGAAACGTTGGGAGGGGATTTGGCATGAATGAAACATTGACGAATCAGAGCAACCGGTTGGATGCAACCTTCTCGCGCTTGCGGGAAGAGAAGAAGGCGGCCTTGATGCCCTTTTTCACGTTAGGAGACCCGAGCTGCGACATTACTCTCGAATTGCTGCTTCGCATGGAAGAAGCGGGCGCGGATATTATTGAGCTTGGCATTCCATATTCCGATCCCTTGGCTGACGGTCCTGTTATCGAACGGGCATCGGCGCGGGCATTAACGAACGGAGTGACGCTGGAAGACGGATTCCGCATTGCCAAGCAAGCGCGTGCACGGGGGACGCAAATTCCTTACGTGCTGTTCACATATTATAATCCGGTGATGCAGCTTGGCGTCGAGAAGTTCTTTCAAGCTGCGGCGGAGGCTCAATTAAGCGGAGTCATTATCCCTGACTTGCCTTTTGAAGAAAGCGAGCTGGTTCGCATTGCAGGGGACAAATACGGCATCCATCTCGTCCCGCTAGTCGCTCCGACATCGTCAGAGCGTATCGGCCGCATTACAGAGCAAGGGCGCGGATTCATTTATTGCGTATCCTCACTCGGCGTCACAGGGGCACGGGAATCGTTCGACGACCAAGTGGAAGCTTTCATTCAACAAGTTCGGCAGACGACCTCCTTGCCGCTTGCCATCGGGTTCGGTATTTCGAAGCCAGAGCATGTGCGCCGCTTCTCCTCATTTTGCGATGGGGTCATCGTCGGCAGCGCTATCGTGCGCCGCATTGAAGAGTCGCTGCCGTTATTAACCAATCCGGAAACTGCCGCGGAAGGGATCTTGCAAATTTGTAATTTTGTGCGACAATTAAAACATTAACTTTGTGTACAAAAAGTTAACATTTCAGCATTAAGGAGTACGGGTGTTCGCAGAAAACTACATCGGAAGCAGATGTTCTTCAAGGGTGGATGCAAGACTCACTTGTGCAACAATTTCCATAGGTTAGAAAGGTGGTTACCGGATGCAACCGAAAAGCAGTATTGTTCATCTCCCTGTGTACCAGCCGGGGAAATCAATTGAAGCAGTCAAGCGCGAGCTGGGCTTGGAACGCATTATTAAGCTCGCGTCTAATGAGAATCCATTCGGGTGCTCTGACAAGGCTAAGCAAGCGATTCAGCAAGAAATCGAGAATACGAGCCTCTATCCGGACGGCGCGGCGGTAGCTGTAACGGAAGCTGTAGCGAAGTATTTGGATGTTCAGCCAAATCAAGTTATATTCGGTGCGGGTTCAGACGAGATCATTCTTATGATCTGCCGGGCGTTCCTCGTTCCGGGGGACGAGCATATTATAGCGGATCAGACCTTCCCGCAATATAAGCACAATGCAGATATTGAAGGCGCGGTTACGGTTGAAATCCCGCTGCGTGACGGAACGCACGATCTGGAAGCGATGCTCGCCGCCGTCAATGAACGGACGAAGATTGTCTGGATTTGCAATCCGAACAATCCGACGGGCACGATCATATCGCAAGCAGAGCTGGATCGCTTCATGGAACGAGTGCCTGGCCATGTGCTTGTCGTGTTAGACGAGGCATATTGCGAATACGTTATGGATGACTCCTTTCCGGACAGCTTGAAGCTGATTTCGCAATACAACAACGTCATTTCATTGCGCACGTTCTCCAAAATTTATGGGTTGGCTTCTCTTCGAATCGGCTATGGGATTGGTCATCCGGACGTTATCCACTTGATTAATCAAGTACGCGAGCCATTCAACACGACGCGCTATGCTCAAGCGGCAGCCCTTGCGGCGGTACAGGATCAAGCCTTTATCGCAGATTGCCGGGAGAAGAATGCAGCTGGCATCAAATATATCGAGCAGCAACTTGAGCGGCTTCAGCTTACAAGCTTTCCGGCTCACGGCAACTTCATCATGGTCGATGTCGGCAGACCTGCCGTTGACATGTTCGACGCACTCCTTCGTCGCGGCATTATAACGCGCGCAGGACATAAGAAATACCCGAATCACTTGCGCATTACAGTCGGAAGCCAAGAGCAGAACGAAGCAATGATACAAGCATTAGAATCAGCGTTAGCAGAATATAAGGTGACATCATGAGAACCAAGATAACGATTTTGGGCGTGGGGCTTATTGGTGGCTCCCTCGCCCTTTGTTTTAAGAACAAGCCGGGACTGCATGTCGTCGGCTACTCGCCCAATCCCGCCTCTACAGAGAAATATATAAAGCGGGGCGTGGTCGATGAAGCTACGACGTCCCTGAAGGAAGCCGTCCATGAAGCGGACTATATATTTGTCTGCTCACCGGTTGGGATGTTGGAGTCAATGCTCAGCCAATTGCGTGAACTGGATTTGAAGCCGGGTTGCATCGTGACCGACGTCGGCAGCACGAAAGATTCGGTCGCACGCTGCGCGCGTTCGCTTGGCTGGCATGATATCCACTTTATCGGAGGGCATCCGATGGCTGGTTCAGAACGTTCTGGGGTGGAAGCGGCCTCGACCTTGCTGTTCGAGAATGCATTCTACGTGCTGACACCGGATCAGGACGTCGATGAGGATGCATACAGCCGTCTTGTGTCGCTGCTTCGCTACACGAAAGCGCACATCATCCGCATGAATCCGGATGAGCACGACGAAGTGGTGGGGGCGATTAGCCACTTGCCGCATCTCGTCGCCGTTGCCCTAGTCAATCAAGTCAGACGCTATAACGAATCGAATGAGCTGCACGAGCTATTGGCAGCCGGAGGATTCCGAGACATCACCCGTATCGCATCAAGCGATCCGGTCATTTGGCGGGACATTTTGTTAAATAACAGGGATATTCTTCTCCATTTGCTTCAGGACTGGAAAGCGGGCACGGAGCGCTTTATTGATTTATTACAGCGTCGTGACGGAGAAGGGATTATGCAGCAATTCGCGGAAGCGGGGGAATTCAGAAGCCGGATGCCGGAGCGCCGCAAAGGGGTTATTCACGCGCTGTACGATCTCTATATGGACGTACCGGACCATCCGGGGATTATAGGAAAGATAGCGTCGGAGCTTGGTAATCACCTCATCAACTTGAGCAATTTACAAATTATTGAGAGCCGTGAAGACGTTCCCGGTGTGCTCCGATTGTCTTTTCGCCATCAGAGCGACGCAGATCGTGCCAATGAGCTTCTAACTTCCAAAGGATTCACAATTTACGTCTAGCGGAAAAATTTGTGAAATTAAGAAAATATTTTACGAAACCTATTGACTAAATGAAAACGGATACAATATAATAACAGTACAGTATGGTTTCTCTCCACTCCTATCCAATAGAATTGCACTATGTGCAACCACTCCCTCTGGGAGTGGTCTTTTTTTTGTTAATATGCATTTCTTAAAAATTTTTAATCATATTTCGACTTTATTATGATAAAATACGACTATATCTGATAAGGTTGTGTAACATGTTTGTTTTACATATTACATACCCATAGTAAGGTGAACGGGGGTCTTCGTATGACTCCGATTATTGAACTCCGATCCGCAACTTTTTAAGACTTCAAGAGTATAACCTTTCAGTAGCGCATCGGGAAGGATATGGAAAGCAAGGAGGAACTTGAGTCCATGACCGATTCCCAAATCATCCGCGACATTAAAGACGGAGATGTCGAACAATTCGCGGAATTGATGAATCGTTATCAGCGCAAATTGCTATCATTCATTTTTCATATGTTGAAAAGTTCCCAGTTGGAATTGCTCGCTGAAGATTTATGTGCTGAGACGTTCTATAAAGCGTATCGAAGTCTGCATACGTTCCGTGAGGCGGATGCATCCTTTTCGACTTGGTTATATACGATTGCACGCAATACGGTGCTGAGTGAGCTCCGTAAGCAGCGAAGCATTCAAGTATCATTGGATGAAGACCATAGCATCGTTCCGGAAGCACCGAAGGAGGTAGCGCCGGAATATGCGCTGCTTCGCAATGAGAAGGTAACCTTGGTGCGTGAAGCGATTAACCGCTTGCCGGAGAAACAGCGTTCAGCCCTTATTCTTCGTGAGTACGACCAATTGGACTATCAGGAAATTGCCCAAGTGCTGGGGCAGACGGTAAGTTCAGTTAAATCGTTGCTATTCCGTGCTCGAGCCAGCGTAAAGACGCAGCTGGAGGCTTACATAGCAGAGCCGGGTGTTGAAGGGATGAACTAAAAATGAAATGTGCGGAAGCGCTCGAGTGGTTATCGGTTTACTCCGATATGCCTGCAGACGATCCGCAACGTCAAGCTATCGACAAGCATTTGAGCGAATGCGAGGCATGTGCGGAACAATTTGCAGTGTGGGCTGCAAGCGAACATTGGGTGGAAGAAGAAGCGGACATGGAATACTCGGCTAATCCCGCGGCTGGATTCCAGATGAGCAGTGTAATGGACCGCATCTATAAGGAGCAGGATTGGCTAATGCCGGTTCATCGCCGCTCGCAAATTTTATCCCTGCGTTCGCGTAATATGCTGGCAGGGATAATTTCTTTTTGTATGGCTATCTTCCTATGCGCCCTCGTTGTTCTTTTGATTCGTAATGGACAGTCGAATATGGAAGAAATGAGCGGACTGATTCCGACGGTGCTTGCCGGTAGTGAGCAGTCCTCCTGGTCGACAATGAGTATAGAACTGCCTGTGGCCAGTGTCAGCGATCCTATGATATTGCATGTCGTGCCTACGATACCTAACTATTGGATCGCGTTGTCTTTGTTCGGGGTCACGTTTGCGTTATTATTGTTAAATTGGTTGACGCGTGTGCGCCAATAACGTAGAACGGAATATAGAGGAGAAGATATGAGTCAAATCATCGGATTAGTGCGTCACGGATTAACCGATTGGAATGCACAAGGGAAAATACAAGGGCAGACGGATATTCCGCTCAATGAAACTGGACGCGAGCAAGCCAGGCTGCTGTCAGAACGATTAATCGCGGAGACGTACGCGTTTGACGTCATTATCTCAAGCGGTCTCGGGCGTGCGGAAGAGACGGCTCGCATTATCGCTGACGCGTTGCATATCCCATTGCTCAAGCCTGAGACAGGCTTGCGGGAACGGGCTTACGGGCTAGTCGAAGGAACGACGCCTGAGGAACGGGAGAGTCGGTGGGGGGCGGACTGGCGTCAAATGGACCTTGGTCAGGAACTTGACGAGCCGTTGAGACTGCGTGCCGCACAAGCGCTTGAATCGATTGCGAAGCAGCATGAAGGCAAGAACATATTGCTTGTTACCCACGGCAGTTGGTTGGCTCAACTCTTTATTGCGATATTCGGAGATAAGCTGCAAGGTCATATCGCTAATTTATCTTATTCCATACTTGAGCGTACGGGTGAAGGATGGCATCCGCTATTATATAACTGCACGAAGCATATGCAGTTATCGGATGCATTCACTTTACAGCGGAAGCTCTAACCTCAGGCAGTTCGTTTTCACTATCGTGATGCGGGCTGCTTTTATTTTGCACAAAATTGAAACGTTTCGAATGAAGTTGTACGTGTAATCCTACATGACTGAGACCCCTCTGATCCTATACAGGCAAAAAGGGTCGCATCGTTGAATCGGTGGGGGAGGTGAGCAAGGCAATTGCTGACCAAGATCGAAAGCGATTGCGATTGGGGGGAGAGAGCACTCCTTGATGATGGGCAGGACTTATGTGAGCAGATATGAATAGGATGAAATAACCGCTTCGGGATAGAATTCATATCGATTATAGCTGGGGTGGGGAACATCCAGGTGAAATCCGCAGGGTAGAGAACAATCAACGGTCGAAAGGAGAGTTTGTTGTGAAGAAGATGGTTCATCAGAGAAGAAGCAAGTCGAAGAAGGCGGTATTCATTTTATTAGTGCTCGCTACGATGCTGTTTACGTCAGTTCCGCCGCCTGCCGCATTTGCTGCAGAGACGGATTTTGCAAAAATGCCCGATGAAGAGCTCTTGGATTATGAAAGCCGCAAATCATTCGATTTTTTCTGGGAAATGGTGAACACGAATCCGGACAGTCCAGGCTATGGGCTCATTCGCGATCGGGCGCCGAACGATGACAAGATGAGCAGTGTCGCTTCGGTAGGCTTTGGTCTGAGCGCGATTGTGATCGGGGTGGAGAGAGGCTGGATTACGGAAGAAGAAGGGAAAGAGAGAGTTAAGGGCACGCTGAACACGCTATTACATAAAGCCGAGCAGATCGAAGGCTTTTTCTATCACTTTCTTGATATGAATACGGCCAAACGATACGGTAATGTTGAAGCATCTGTAATCGATACCGCTATCGCCGTCAGCGGAGCGCTCTCCGCTGGAGAATATTTCGGCGGGGAAATTAAAGTCATGGCGGAACAGTTGTATGACAAGGTCAATTGGGGATGGTACCGGGATTCTGACACGAACCAATTCTATATGGGATATTCGCCAGAAGATGCGGGTGACGGATTTAGCGGACATTGGGATTTCTATGCCGAACAATTCATGCTTTACTTTTTGGGCGTAGCTGCTCCGAATCCAGAGCATCGCGTCAATTCCGATATGTTCTATGATTTTGTGCGGCAATATGGGTCGTACGGAGGATACCCGGAATTTATTCACTCGTGGTTCGGTTCCATTTTTACACATCAGTTTTCTTACGCTTGGTTTGATGTAAGAAACAAAGCCGATCGGGAAGGCGTGGATTGGTGGCATAATTCGGTCATTGCGACGAAGACAGCACGGCAATTCAGCATCCTCAATTCGGATCAATACAAAACGTTCGGACCGAACGCATGGGGGATGACGGCAGCGGACGGACCGGATGGGTATGTGGGACGGTATGGCTCTGCCCCTTCGGGCTACGACAATGATCAGCACCGCATCGACGGAACGATTCCTACCGCCGGAGCGCTCGGATCGATCGTATTTGCCCCAGATGACGTCATGGACGCTTTACGGCATTATTATTCTTTTCCCGAATTAATCGGCCCCTACGGGTTGAAGGATTCCTTCAATCTCGATATCCGCGAGGAAGGCTGGTTCGCTGATGATGTCATCGGTATAGACAAAGGAATTACTTTATTGATGATTGAGAATTATCGCACAGGCTTGGTATGGGATTTGATGAACAAAAATAAATATGTGCAAGCTGGCCTGAAACGAGTCGGGCTCACTGAGAACGGCACGACCGTCATCGACGATTTTGAAGGCAACCGTATACATTCGAACTGGTTCGATGCGGGCGAAGGCGCCTACACGTTATCCCCGGTGTTTGATACAACCCATACCGGGTTGGGAGCGCTGAAGGTGGGGTATAACAAAACAACGGAATGGGCTTATTTTGCGGCTGATTTCAAACAGGAGAACCATTTTTTACAAGCGGATTCATGGTCAGCTTTTGTGAGCGGAACGACGGATTTGCTAATCAAATTCGAAACGGCTGCGGGAATGATCGAGAAATCGTTTCACACAAGTGGTGATGAGTGGAGCAAGCTCGAATGGGTGTTCTCTCCTGAAGAGAAAGGGAAACTCGTGGATACGAAAAGAATGCTCGTGTTTGCAGCGCCAGGGGAGCGTGACGTTACCGGAACATTCTATGTGGATGATGTACAATTCAATGGGAAAGGCACGCAGGTGTCGTCCCAATGAATTGGATTCAACAGCGACGAAAGCGGATATCCATACCATCCTTGTTTCCTTTTCACTTGATGTTGGTTTCTCGGCAAGTTAAGTCCGGTTCACGATGAACCGGACTTATTTTATTTTCAAAAACTGAATAAATGCTGAACTTTTTCCAATAATGGTTAATGTACATCGAGGATACGGCCAAGCGCAAAGTCTGATGGGAACGGAGGAATTGCATGAATTTGGCGGATATGCTCAGTTACGCGGACATTACTCAGTTAACTCGGATTGCTAAGCGTTACGGCTGCGTATGTAATGAAAATTCCAAGCATGAGCTCATCCAATCCATTCTGACCGTCTTAGGAAGGAAGGACGTATTCGAGCAGCATGTCATGGATATGACGCTCGAGGAGCTGCGCTTTCTCAATTCGATTTTATTCGATAAGCGTTCCTCATTCAGCTTGGAGGAGCTCGTTGCGCGCGTACAGCAGACCAAATTTGAGACGGAGCGAAATGAAGAAGCTCCTCTTCTGCAGAAGGAGACGCACCCGCGTGATACGATCTCGAAATTTAAGCATAGCGGTTGGTTGTTTAACGGATGCAGTCAGCAGACAAAGTATCTGTTTCAAGTTCCTACTGACTTGAAGCGAAGATTCAAAGACGTGCTGCAGCAGTCATTCGCCACCAGATTGACCGTTACTGCCGAGCCTCAAGCCTATAGGGATGAGGATGGGCGAATGGGCGATGACATCGTACAATTGCTCACATTCGTCCGCAATGAGAACATCCAGTTGAATGCCGAAGGCGTCATGTACAAAAAGATGCAGCAGCAGCTTCTTGAGACATTCGCCATTCATGAATCAACCGTGCCCAAAGGAGAATGGAGATTCGGCTACGGTCGGAGGTTTCATGATTATCCGAATCGGTTATCCTTAATCTATGACTACGCCTTCTTTCAAGGCTGGCTTGAGGAATGGGATGGCCGACTGCGTTGTTCACAGTCGGGAGAAGAGCGATTGGCGCAGGCCGGCACTGAACCATCTGCGTCACTGTATCGGTTCTGGCTTAAGCTTTACAAAAATGCAATACCGAATTTATTGTCGCTCGTTCATTGGATTCAGCTGTGCACGATGCGATGGACTACGATTGAGTCTTTGGAAGCAACATTGCTGCCGTATGTCAGGCCTTTTTACTACGATACGCCAACGGCAATCTTCAGGCAACGGATCATTATGATGATGCTGCATCTGGGGTTGATTCGGCTAGGTGAAGATGTCGTGCAAGGACAAGTGGTGCAAATTACGAAGAAAGGCCAGCATATTATTGACGGCGTGTATATTGCATACGAGGATAAAATTCAGCTAAGCGTTGACAAGCCACGTGCCCGTTGATACGATGAGACCAAAATTTTCCGGTTGAAAGTGGGATTAAACGCCCATTTAACGATGGAAATAAGGTCAATTCGGAGGGGATAATGGTGTACATACCTTATAAGGGCATCTTGCCAAGCATCGAACAGACAGTCTTCGTGGCGGAAGGCGCTAAAATTATCGGTGACGTGTCGGTTGGGTCGGAATCGACTGTGTGGTACAATGCTGTACTGCGTGGGGACTTGGCTCCGATTGTAATTGGAAATCGCGTCAACATACAAGACGGCGTCATTGGTCACGTCAATACGAATCAACCTTTAATCGTTCAAGACGGGGTCTCCGTCGGACATGGGGCAATCATTCATGGCTGTACGGTAGGCAATGGCACATTGATCGGCATGGGGGCGATTGTATTGAACGGTGCCGAGATCGGTGAATATGCTTTAGTAGGAGCAGGTTCTGTCGTCACTGAAAATAAAAAGATACCGGCCTATACTCTTTCTCTCGGTTCACCAGCTAGAGTCATACGCGAGCTGACAGAAGAAGATTTGCAACGCATGAAGAGAACAACGGAAAGCTATGTGGTGAAAGGAAAGGAATATAGGATCTCTTAATCGTGCAGGTTGGAGGTTGAATCCTATGGATAAAATGAAAGTAACGTATGAAGCAATGCTCAGCTTGACCGCTGAGATGATCTGGGACGAAGCTATACGTAAACATCGTACGGAACGCATATATGAGGAAATTGACAAAGCGCTGGCTTCTGGAGATGAAACGACGTTCCGGACGTTAACGGATGAATTGAAGACGTTGAGGTAATACCCCGATGAAGAAACGCTCACCGCGATTCTTCATTTTTTTGTATAACATTGTATAATGGAGAGGAAGATACAGGAAAACGGGGGGACAGCATGAAGTTTAGTGAATTGACATTGGAGCAGTGGAAGGAATGGGAGCCATATCTCGATACGTGTGTATTGCCGATTACCGGGCTTACAGGAGAGGAGTCGCCTGTAGAAGCAGCCGAACGTCTAGAAAGATTGCGGGACTGGCTGGACGGGGTGGAGATTCCGTTTCACGGTCGTATGGTGACCTATCCTGCGTATCACTTCGTAATGGACAAGCAGCTGGAGCAGCAAGATATTTCATTAATAAATGGCGTTTGCTCCCGGCTGCGTGGGCGTGGATTTGCGTATATTGTCATAATTTCGGCTGACGTACGTATAACGAAGGACATGCTGGAGACAGCGGATGAGGTGTTCACTCCGATGGAATTGCCATGGCAGGAATTAACTTTAGTCAAACAGGAAATGAATAAACGCATACAAAAGATGTGGTTTCAATCACAAACCGTTGTATAATTGTGACAAAATATAAACAATTCATAAGGTAAAATGTGTATGTCAAGGCAATTCGACTGGTAAATTCTTGACGCTTTCATGGGGCTGGGATATTATAGTGATGTCCTAGTTAGAATGTGATTATCGTCATAGCAACTTGCCAGAACGGTTGGGTAAAGGGGGTAAGACAGTATATGAGTAAACCGCACAATAATGAGCAAACACCTCAAAAGCCGGGCAAAGAAATGTCGCGTCGACAATTTCTTACTTACACATTGGGTGGCGCAAGCGCATTCATGTTCGTCGGTCCTGCGATTCCGATGGTTCGGTTTGCCGTCGATCCACTTCTACAGAAAAAGACAGAAGGTAAATACATCAAAGTAGTGGAAGCGAACAAAGTTACGAATGAACCGCAAGAATTTAGTTTCGAAATTACACAGATTGACGGCTGGTATGAGAGCAAGCCGACGCTTGTCGCCTGGGTCAGCAAAGATCAGCAAGGCAATATCTTTGCGCTATCTCCGATATGCAAGCACTTGGGCTGTACGGTAGACTGGAACAACAATGCAAAGTTCAAGGACCAGTACTTCTGCCCGTGCCACGGCGCGCACTATACGAGAGAAGGCAAACAACTCGCTGTTGCTCGTGCACCGCTCGACGAATACAAAGTCAAAGTGGAAAACGGCTTTGTATACTTAGGTGACATCATACCGAACCAACATGTGCAGTAACAAGGAGGCGTAATAACAGATGTTTAAAGGAGTGTACAGCTGGATTGACGAACGTCTGGATATCACGCCGATGTGGCGCGACGTGGCGGATCATGAAGTGCCGGAGCACGTAAACCCCGCGCATCATTTTTCCGCATTCGTGTACTGTTTCGGCGGTTTGACGTTCTTTATTACCGTTATTCAGATTTTGTCTGGAATGTTCTTGACAATGTACTATGTGCCGGACATCGTGAATGCGTATTACAGCGTCGAATATTTGCAAACGAAAGTGGCCTTCGGCCAGATTGTTCGCGGCATGCACCATTGGGGAGCCAGTCTAGTTATCGTTATGATGCTCTTACATACGCTACGGGTATTTTTCACCGGTTCATATAAGGCTCCTCGTGAAATGAACTGGGTTGTAGGCATGTTGATTTTCTTCGTCATGCTTGGTCTTGGGTTCACAGGGTATTTGTTGCCTTGGGACAACAAAGGTTACTTTGCTACGAAAGTCAGTATGGAGATTGCGGATACTGTTCCTTACATCGGACCGTATTTGAAAGAACTGCTGCAGGGCGGTACGGTTGTCGGCGCGCAAACGTTGACTCGTTTCTTTGCGATTCACGTCTTCTTCTTGCCGGGGGCTCTGCTGGCCTTGTTGGGCGCTCACTTCTTTATGATTCGCCGCCAAGGCATTTCGGGACCGCTATAAGAGAGGAGGAATCGAGATGGCACACGGAAAATCAAAAGATGAAAAAGTTGTATATGTCGGAGACTCTCGTGTCAAGCAGAAAGTGAATGATATTACGCCGTTGGATTATACATCCTATCCGGGCAAGTCAGAGGCGTTCATTCCGAACTTTCTGTTAAAAGAATGGATGGTCGGCTGCGTCGCGTTGGTCGCGATCTTCGTACTGACTATATCCGAACCGGCACCGCTCGGCTATCCGGCGAACCCTAACAATACCGGATTCGTACCGATTCCGGACTGGTATTTCTTGTTCCTGTATCAATTTCTGAAGTATCCGTACGCAGCGGGAAGCTACGTCGTCATTGGTACGGTTTTGATTCCAGGCTTAGCATTCGGGGGATTGCTGCTCGCTCCATTCTTGGATACGGGCAAGGAGCGCCGCTTCTACCGCCGACCGATCGCATCATCGTTAATGATTCTTTCTTTGCTCTCTTGCGTCTATCTGACCAAGACCGCGTGGGATGGCTACAAGCATGAGATTGCAGAACTGAACATTACACCAGAGCATATCGAACGGGAAGAGAAAGCTCGTGAAGCGGCACTGGCTGGCAAGCCAGCCGGTCAGCCGAAGCCGAACAAATCAATTGCGATCGTCGATAAAGACGATCCTGCTTTCGCCAACATGAAAAAGGCCGGTTGTCTTGCATGTCACGCCACTGATATGAAAGGTGCTTCTGGTCCTGCCTTGCTAGGTATCGGGGATACGATGAATAAAGACCAAGTCTTGGACGTCATTAAGAACGGCAAAGGAAACATGCCGCCAATGGTGGATAGCGCCAAGGCACAAGGTCTTAATGACGAAGATATCGAGCATATCGCGGATTGGCTTGCGAAACAGAAAGCAGCACAGTAAAATAAGGATGAAAGAGAAACCTGACTGCATGAGCGGTCAGGTTTTGTTTCTGATCGTGAACCATTTCTGATCGTGTTGAAAAATTACATGCAGTACATGAAAAGGCGGGTGAACATTGCCGCTATACGATTGCATGTGGGAAAGAAGGGAATGCATGAAGCCGCTTTCGTTAATAAGCCGCAGCTTTTTATCGCGCCGCTGGGTGCTGGGATTGCTGTTCTGGTGCAACCTGCTGGGAACGATTTACGGGTACTATTGGTACAAAAGTCAGCTCATCTATACGTGGGAGCATCATCCGTTCTGGCAAATCGTCTTCGTGCCGGATAGCCCGACAGCAAGCTTGTTTTTTACCATCAGCATCGGGATGTTGCTGATCTGTCCGCGTCCGCGTTCCACATGGGGAACGGTCGTGAAAAATATAATCGAAGCGCTTGCCGTTGTCACCTCGATAAAATATGGGGTATGGGCATGTGCGATGATTGTCGCGGGAGCCTATAAAGGGTCGCCGATGATATGGCAGGATTGGATGCTTATCGGCTCTCATTTGGCCATGGCCGTTGAAGCGCTGTTGTATGTGCGCTTATTTAGCTACGGCAGTGCAAGTCTGACGATTGCGGCTTGTTGGACATGGCTCAATGACACGGTGGATTATAGCGCGGGAATTTACCCTTGGCTGCCGAGCACTTTACAGGATGATATACTTGCCGTCTGCCTGTTCACGTTCATATTGACCGGAATGAGCGTCTTGCTCGCTTGGGTAACGATGCGTCAAGCGAGAGGAAGAAGTGCTAGCTTACATATGAAGTAGAACGATAGATGCTTGTTCTAAATGTGGACATCTCCCCATACGATGATGAGGGAGGGATGTACATGCGTGCGCTCATCGTCATGTTCGGAATTTTCGGATTATGCTTGTTTGCTTATGCACCTGCAGCTGTGGCGTTGACCGGCGAAAAGCTGGATACAGGGCCTGGCGCGAATTGGCGTATGTTGGACAAACAAGCGGAGGAACTATACCGTTTTGTCGTCGCCGGAGAGTGGGAAAAGGCACAGCACAAAGTGACAGAGATGGGTAAGTTGATGACAGAGACTTCGTTCACGGGTGTGACGGGTGTTGAGGGTGTACGAGCTTTGAGCGATGCGATTGTGCAGGTGAAGCGAGCCCTGCCCGCCGTTGAAATCAATGAACCGAAGCTAATGCACGTAACGGCGCGCCTGCGCTTGGCTACGGATGCGTTAACCCATCCGAAGCAAGCAATGTGGCTGCAGTATGAGCAGGTGCTGCGTGATGATATGAGTCGTCTTATGCAAGCGGAACGAAAAGAAGATTGGCAGATCAGGGCAAACCAATGGCTGGAGCATATAGACCGGATAAGAGCGGCCGCCATCATTCAACGCAATCCACAGTCGATAGAAATAATGGAGTCCATCGTTCAGCTCGTTCAGCGGGGCGTGCAAGGTGAGATTCGAACGGCAGAAGTGAATCAAGCGCTGAATAAGTATGGAGATGTGCTGTTAAGCCAATTGTTCGGCAAGTCGAAGGAAGAACCTGCGTTAGGACCATTGCAGAATGATTCGCTGCCCATGCAGTGGACGTTCATGCTCGCATTTATCGTCTGCTTGACATTAACCTACGTTGCCTTTCAGAAGTATCGCTATGAGCAGGATGTGATTCGTCCTGGTCGTTTCAGAAAATGAGCAGGATAAAAGAAGGCCAAAACGCATTCGTCCCTGACGAATGCGTTTTTGATGTTTTAACTGAATACATTCGTGATGGTAACGACTTGAAGGAACGACTGAATCGGAAGGCGAAGTCATATTTTTCAAAGGTCGGCACGACGACCAGAGAACTGCTGAGGCATCGGCTTCGGCTCTGGCATGTCTGCTGACACGTCGATAATCCGTCATTTGTTAGCGTGTCACTGGGGTGAATAACTTGGCAGAAGTCAGCCATGAGAGAGACTCAATTGCCGCGCAGATTAAAAAAGAGCGCTTTCATCGTAGATTAGGTCGTATCTTGCATGTGAATAGCTTGATAAAATGGTGACAACGCTTACAACTAGGAGGTCCAAACCAATGAAAACGCGATTCATTAAAGGGGTAACCGTAGCATTGGCAGCAATCCTGCTGCTAGCTGGATGTTCCAGTAGATCGGGAGATACGAAGATAGATACCGATCAAACGAAGAAAAGTAGTTCGGCCGCGTCAAGAATAACTGTCGACAGCAGTGTGAATGATCCGGTTGTTCAAAGAGTGTACAAAGATATCGTGGAGGCGTTCAAGCAAGAAAATCCAGATATTGACGTCGACCTGCAGTTCCCGGGCTCTGAGCATGATAACATCTTGAAAGTAAAGATGGCAGCGAATGAAATGCCGGACGTCTTCGATACACATGGCTGGGCGCAGGTGCGCTATGGCAATTACTTGGCGGATTTGCGTGATGAAGCGTGGGTTCCTCAATTAACGGACACCATCAAAGATGTTGTCACTGACAAAGATGGCAAAGTATACGCACTCGTGTTGAGCGAAGCGAAAGACGGGTTCACCTACAATGCCGATCTGCTTGAAAAATTGAATATCCCGGTTCCAAAGACATTTGACGAATTGATGGCGGCAGCCGATAAGATTGTGAAAGAAACGAACGGCGAGACGGTTCCGTTCCACTTCTCCGGCATCGACGATTGGACGATCGGCCAATACTTCGATCTGATGGCGACACCGCTGCTCATCAGCCCGGAGAACAATGAGAAAGATGCGCTTCTGGACGGAACGTTCGATTGGACGAAGTGGACGCCACTGCCTGAGAAGTTTCAAGAGATGCACGAAAAAGGCTACATCAACAAAGATGTCATCACTGCAAAATACAGCGATGCTTCCCGTCAGTTTGCAGAGGGAAAAGTAGCATTTGTTATGGTTAACCCAAGTTTTGCGGAAGAAGTGCGCAAAATCAATAAAGACATGAAAATCGGCTACATGCCTGTGCCTGCGCTGATTGCTGGCGACGAGCCAAGCTTCTCAGGCGGCGAGCGCTTTACGATGGGGATATGGAAAGACTCCGAAAAAATGGAGCAAGCGAAAAAGTTCCTCGCATTCTTTGCCAAGCCAGAGAACATGAGCAAAATCGCCAACGTCACGATGCTTCCTCCGGGACTCAACGGCGTTGAAGCGCAGCACGAATTCTCTCCTTTCTATGAGCAATACAAAGATGTTCGTGTATTCCCTTACTTCGACCGCGTCTTTTTGCCGAGTGGAATGTGGGATGTATTGTGCAAGCAAGGTACAGAGCTCTTGGCGGGACGTACCACGCCGGAGAAATATTCCGAAGTAATGAAGCAAGAAGTAGAACGTCTGAGAAATAGATAGACGACAAGCTTATGTGAAGAGGGCGTTGTTCATCCGAGCAAGCCCTCTCTCCATTAGAGGTCAGGAGTGAGGTAGCGATGGATACGAAGAGAAAGCTATCATCGGGCAGCGTTTTGAATTTATTTTATATTCCCGCCCTAGCGCTGTTTGCTGTGTTTGTGTTCTATCCCTTTATAAAGGGAATCCAGATTTCGTTTACGAACTGGGACGGGTATTCTCAAGATTTCAGATGGATTGGCTTTGACAACTACAGCCGGATGTTCTCTGATCCGCAGATTGTTAACGTCATGAAAAACACGCTTATTTACGGTATGGGCAGCACTTTTTTGCAAAATATGCTCGGTCTGTTGTACGCTTTATACTTGAACCGCTCGATTCGGGCCAAAGGACTTATCCGAACTATCGTATATTTACCGGTTATTATTAGTCCGCTCATTATGGGCTACATCTGGTATTTCTTCTTCCAATACAACGGGGGCGCTCTGAACGATATTGTTCTATTGTTCCAGGACGAGCCGATTAACTTATTAGCAAATGCGGATATAAACGTATGGATCATCACTTTTGTCAATACGTTCCAATACATGGGGATTGCGATGGTTATTTATTTGGCCGGTTTGCAATCGATTTCAAAAGAGTATTATGAAGCTGCGCAAATTGACGGAGCATCGTCACTCAAGCAATTCCGCAACATTACACTGCCGCTGCTCGCGCCATCCATCACGATTAACGTGGTGCTCAATCTGATCGGCGGGTTGAAGCTGTTCGACGTTATTATTGCCATGACCAACGGCGGACCGGGGTATGCGTCCTCGTCGCTATCTACGTTGATGTATCATCTGTATTTCTCTAGACAAGATGCGGGTTATGCGGCTTCGCTCGGCAACCTGATGTTCATCATTATATCCGTCATTAGTATGTCTGCGCTGTACTTCTTGCGGAGAAAGGAGATGCAGCAATGATGAAAGCGTACAAAAAATGGCTCATTGCAATCGGTTCGATTTTGCTAGTTGCGATTCATACGATTCCGTTTTATATTTTGTTGACCAGCTCTTTCAAGGCGACGGACGATCTTTCTTCCAAATGGGCATTTCCGGGGTATTTGTATCTCGATAACTTCGTGAATGCTTGGAATGAAGCGAATCTCGGCAGAGCGTTCATTAATAATACCATTATTACAGGAGTTGCGATGGTTCTCGTCGTCGTCATCGGCTCGTTGGCTGCCTATCCATTAGCGCGTCATCAGACGAAGTGGAACAAATTCATGTATATGTTGTTCATCTCGGTGCTCATCGTGCCGCCGTTGGCGATTCTGGTGCCATTGTACCGTTTCTACGTTGATATCCAAGCGCTCAATACGTACTGGGGAATTATTCTCATCCATGTGACGTTCAACTTGCCGATTACGATATTTTTGTATACCGGGTTCATCGGAACGATACCGAAAGATTTGGATGAAGCGGGCATGATCGACGGATCCAGCCGTATCGGACTATTTTTCCGGCTCATTATGCCGCTGCTGAAGCCAGTGACGGCGACCGTTATTATTTTGGCGGGGGTTGCGATTTGGAATGACTATCAATTCTCGGTATTTTTCTTGGAAAAGACCGAAGTGCGGACGATCACTGTATCATTGGCGAAATTTTTCGGACAATATAACAGCAATATCGGTTGGGTTGCCGCAGGCTCGCTTATGGGGGCGCTGCCGATAACATTGGTTTATTTGGCACTGCAGAAGCAGTTCATTCACGGCTTGTCTTCTGGCGCGGTCAAAGGGTAGAAAGCGGCCTTTTGACTACGTACTAAACGGTAGGAGGGCATCATGACATTACAGAAATTGCACTCGCTGCGCTCTAAACTGCTCGTTCTGTACTTCATCGTTTTGATGATTCCGATGATTGTCATCGTGTACGTGATGCCCTCCTATTTTTATAACGTCATTACGGACAAGACGTCGATGCAGACGGAGACAATTTTGGAATCGCTGTCGAAAAATATGGAGACGTATTTAGACGACTTGGTACGGCTTACGATTACGCCTTATTTGAGCGATGAAGTTATGACTGCGCTGAAATTGAAAGCGAGTTCACGCTATAGCGAGGTAGACGATTATACGAAGCTGCTGTCGGAGCGCGCGCTGCGCAACAGCTTGCCAAATTTGATGCGCAATCTGCGGAGCGACATTCTTGGAATTGTGCTGCTGCCGCTGGACGGTTCTACTTATATGATCCCTTCCTCACAAGGGGGACAGATTACAGAGAATTACCCATTCCGGGATCAAGCTTGGTATAAGAAAGCGTACGATGCCGATGGCAAAACGGTATTCATTAGCCCGCATCCGCGTGATTATGTTACGAATCCGGCCGTGTCGCACGCCTTCTCGGTAGCCCGGCTCATTCAGGATCCAGATTCAAGGCAACCGCTCGCTGTTCTGATGGCTGATGCGGATCTGTCGATCATTAATCATTTGGTCAAGGATATCGAATTCGATGTCTCTTCGGTGGTGAGCATCTATGATCAGGACGATAAGTTGATCTTCTCCAATCACGATCTGACAGAAGAGATGCAACTGCAAGTTGTCCAAGCTGGTGAAGTGGTTAAAGGCGAGCACGATTCGTATGTCAAAATCGCGAAGAAGATGAGCAGTTCAGGATGGAGCATCGTCGTGCTGCTGTCCGAGACGGAATTAATGAATAATATCCGTTGGTTCTATATCGTCGGCGCATTGTTCGCCATTGCCGGAGTGGTGGCGACATTCCTGCTGTTCAACCTGTTATCGCGTTGGATTATCAATCCATATAACAAGCTGCTGGCCGCTATGAATCGCTTCCGGCGCGGAGATTGGCAATCGCGCATTGAAGTGAAGAGTGGTTCAGGCGAGATACATGAGTTATCGCTTGCCTATAACATGATGGCGGATCAGATTAGCGATATGGTCAAACGAGAATATATCGGCAAGCTGCAGCTGAAAGAGGCAGAGTACCGTGCGCTGCAGTCGCAGATTCAGCCGCATTTTCTCTATAATACGTTGAATGGATTTATCGGTTTGAACCGCATGAACAAGCGGGATGTGTTGGAGGAAGCCATCGTGTCGCTCAGCCGAATGCTGCGCTATACATTAGAAGATCGGACGAAGAGCACCATTCGTGAGGAATTCGATTTTTTGCAGCGATATTGCGAGCTGCAGCAGATGCGATTCGGCGACAAGTTTACATTCCGAATCGCGCATGAGGAGGAAGTCGGCGAGTATACGATTCCGAAGCTGCTGCTTCAGCCGCTCGTCGAGAACGCGATCATTCATGGCATCGAACCGCTCAGGCGTCCAGCCGCCTTGCAGGTGAATGCTGCGATGGAGCTGGTGGATGGCGAGCAATGGCTCTCGATTGTAATCGAAGATACCGGAAAAGGCTTCGATGCCGCAGCGGTCCGGCCGAATGCGGTCGGGCTGGTCAATACGAAGGAACGCTTGAACCTGCTGTACCAGTCGCCGGTCTTTGCCGTGCAAAGCGCAGTGCATGAGGGGACGAAGATTACGATTCAAATCCGGAAGGAAGAAGTGAGTGCATGAGAATTATCATTGCCGATGATGAATATCTGGTGCGCATGACTCTGGTGAGCATGATTCAAGAGATGCCGCATCCGTTTGAAATATGCGGCCAAGCGGAGAGCGGAGAGGAACTGCTTGACCTGCTGCCGGATTGCAGACCCGATATTGTGCTGCTCGATCTGCGGATGCCGGAGATGGGCGGGTTGGAGGCGATGCGCATCGGGAAAGATCAATCTCCGTTGACGCATTGGATCATTCTTACCGGCTTCTCCGACTTTGACAGTGCGCGGGAATCCGTCAAGCTGGGGGCCTCCGATTACCTGCTGAAGCCATCGAGCGCCAAGGAATTGGAGCAGGCGCTGCATAGAGTCGCCAAGATGGTGCAAGAACAGCGCAACCTGCTTCAGAAGCAGTTCGAGAGCAATTTAAACGCGGCCTTCTCGGGTTGGATTGACCCTGCATTGGCGCGCAAAGATACATTTATGGAGCGGGCGCATTATACCGGCGTCTCGTTCGCGATCGACAGTGGTATGGAAGAACGGGCGGAAGCGTTCCACCAGCAATTTTTTTCGCAGCTGCGCCTTGAGATGGAAGCTGCCGTATCAGAGTCATTCTATCCCGCTCTATTCATGCTTCCCAATGGAGAGATGGCCTTTATCGGCGCTTGGCTGCCGGAGCGGGAGGAGGAGGGAAGCCGGGTGCTGCGCAGGCTCCTGCGCAAGCTGGAAGCAGATGTGCAGGCACGAAGCGGCAAGCAGGCTGCCGTGACGTTATTCTCGACGGGGGTATGCCTCTCGTTGCAGGAGCTGCGGCTGGAGCTGAACGAATGTTCGCGCGCAGCTCCGCTGCGCGTGACGAAAGGGATTGGCAGACATTGGAGCAAGGAGCAGCTCGTCGGCCAGCACCCCGAATGGCTTATGGAACTCGGCCAACTATGGCTCGATCTGAGTGAAGCCTATAAGGCACACCATTATTTGGCCTATATGAAGACGGTTGATCGTCTCCGCCAGCATTTCATTACAGAAGGATTGCACAGTTTGCCTCAGCCTGTGGCTCAACCGATTGAAGAGTATGCTTGTGTAGCTTTGAACCGCCGAATCAGTTTACAGGGAGATGAATGGGTTCGGACACTATATGAGATCGGGGAATCGCTGCTCCAGCACCATGCTTCGAAGGATAGCGGTTCACGGATGATCGAACAGGTCATTTCCTATTTGGAACAGCATTATGCATGTGAAATCACATTGGCGGAGCTGGCCCGGGACTTCCGTGTGACGCCGAACTATTTAAGCACGTTATTTCATCAAACGACAGGCACGACCTTTGTGAAATATGTAACCCGGCTGCGGATGATGCAGGCGAAGCAGCTGCTTGCGGACCAAGCTCTGCAGGTGCAGCAGGTTGCCGAAAAAGTCGGTTATTACAGTACCAGACATTTTACGAAATGCTTCTTCGAATTCGAGGGATGCTCGCCGTCCGAATATAAGAAGAAGCGGAAGCTGCAAGATTTGCATTAAGGTATTCATGCTTGCAACAAATAGATGAAGAAAATACTTGGGAGGGGTAATGATGAATATAGTCTACAACGAGGCGGAGCAGCTTTTTCACCTGCAGACCAAAGGGACTAGCTACATGATGCAAGTGGTGAAGGGCGGTTACTTGGTCCATGTGTATTGGGGCCGCAAGCTGAGAGGAATTCATGAGATGGAGCGGATCAGCTATGTGGATCGCTGTTCGTTCCACCCGAATCCAGACCCGCGGGACCGCTCGTTCTCGACCGACACGCTCCCGCAGGAGCTGCCAGGCTATGGGTGCGGGGATTTTCGCCATCCGGCCTATGAAGTGCAGTTCGAGCAAGGAGCGACTGCTTCTGAGCTTATCTATAAAAGTCACACAATTATAAGTGGGAAGCCTCGATTAGAGGGACTGCCTGCGACATATGTCGAGTCTGAGGGAGAAGCGATGACGCTCGAGATCGAGATGGAAGATGCGGTCACAGAGCTGCGAGCGGTTATGCAGTATACCGTGTACGCAGAGCATGATGCCATCATCCGCTCTGTCCGCTATAGGAATGCGAGCACCTCAGAGATGAAGCTGCAGCGGGCGCTTAGCATGAGCGTCGACTTCCCGCATGCGGAGTTCGACTTGCTGCGCTTGCCGGGCGCTTGGGCGCGCGAACGCCACATCGACCGGCATCCGCTAGCCACGGGCACGCAATCGGTGGAGAGCCGCCGCGGGTCGAGCAGCCATCAGCAAAATCCGTTCATTGCGCTGTTGTCGCGCGGGGCGGATGAGGAGCACGGTGATGTCTATGGCTTCAGCCTCGTCTATAGCGGAAGCTTCCTGGCGCAGGCGGAAGTCGATCAATTCCGCTCGACGCGCGTCTCGATGGGGATGAATCCGTTCGACTTCGAATGGCTGCTTGAACCAGACCAATCGTTCCAGACGCCGGAAGTGGTCATGGTCTATTCTGGCGCAGGGCTGGGCGAAATGTCACGAACGTATCACCATCTATATCGTACCCGGCTATGCCGCGGACATTTCCGCGATCGCGAGCGCCCGGTGCTCGTGAACAATTGGGAAGCGACGTATTTTGATTTTACGGCAGACAAGATTGAGGCATTGGCGGGCTCGGCTGGAGAGCTAGGCATCGAACTGCTCGTACTGGACGACGGCTGGTTCGGCAAGCGGAACGATGACCGCAGCTCGCTTGGCGATTGGTTCGTCAATACCGAGAAACTGCCGGGCGGTCTGGATGATGTGGCGCGCCGGGTAAATGCGCAAGGTGTGCAATTCGGCCTCTGGTTCGAGCCGGAAATGATCTCGCCAGACAGCGAGTTGTACCGAGCCCACCCGGATTGGTGCCTGCATGTGCCCGATCGCAGACGGACGCAGGCGAGATCCCAGCTTATTCTGGACTTCTCGCGCCAAGAGGTGTGCGATGCGGTCGTAGAATCACTGTCCAACATTTTGGCGAAGGCCCCCATTTCTTATGTGAAGTGGGACATGAACCGCAATATGACGGAGATCGGTTCGGCCAGCTTGCCGCCGCAGCGGCAGCGGGAAACTGCTCATCGCTATATGCTGGGTGTATACAGCGTAATGGAGCAGGTGACAACCGCCTTCCCACACGTGTTGTTCGAGAGCTGCTCTGGCGGCGGCGGGCGCTTCGATCCCGGCATGCTGTACTATATGCCGCAGACGTGGACGAGCGATGATACCGATGCGGTAGAGCGGTTGAAGATTCAATACGGCACAAGCCTCGTCTATCCGATTAGCACGATGGGTGCGCATGTGTCAGCGGTGCCGAACCATCAGATTGGCAGAGTCACCTCCTTAGAGATGAGGGGGCATGTCGCGATGTCGGGGAACTTCGGCTATGAGCTCGATCTGACCAAGTTCACGGACGCCGAGAAGACGGCGGTTAAGGAGCAAGTAGCATTCTATAAGTCAGTGCGCGCCTTGGTTCAGAATGGGGACATGTACCGGCTGCGCAGTCCGTTCGAAGGCAATGACACGGCGTGGATGTTCGTCTCCGCGGATCGATCGGATGCGCTGCTCGGTCACTTCCGCGTGCTTGCAGAACCCAATCCAGCTAGCTGCCGCATTAAGCTGAGAGGTCTGTGCCCGGATACGATGTATCATTTAGAGCAGACTGGACGCATCTATGGCGGGGATGAGCTCATGTATGCGGGAATTTTTATACCGCAGATGGAGCACGATTTCTGCAGCATTATGTACCGATTTACAGCTTTGTAGGAACTGACCGCCACCTTTGCGCGTAATGAGCAGAGGTGGCGGTTGTGGCATAACTGTCGGAAATCTACAGTGCTTTGAACCTCTTATTTCAGAAATCGCTGAAAAGCAGCCGGATCCACTGGACGAAATATAAGTCCACACGCCGTTTACCTGTCTATGCCATACATTTTGCTGTATATTTTTCATTGGGCTTACTTCGATCACGAAAATAATGTAGTTCAACTCTACGTTCAGCACGTCAGTTGTCCACCACTTATATAGTTGTGATTTGACGAATGCGGGTGAAGCGTATAGAATGCAAATTATTAAGGAACCACTTTGGTGGAATTTAGCACAGGAGTGAGCTCCAGATTGATCACCATCTATGACATTGCCAAAAAAACCGGCTACTCACCTACAACGGTATCCAAGGTATTCAACAATTACTCCGACGTGAGAGCGAGAACGAGGCAGGAGATTTTGCAGGCAGCAGAAGAGCTCGGCTATGTGCCCAATGCCCATGCTCGCACGCTTACGACGAAGAAATCGTGGACGATTGGCGTGCTGTTCGTAGAATCATCGGGAATCGGAATTCGTCATCCCTACTTCAGTGCTGTGATTGAGAGCTTCAAGCAGGTCGCAGCTTCGAAAGGCTATGTGCTGATGTTCATCTCGAAAGACGTGGGCGGCAGGCGCAGCGGGTACTTGGAGAACTGCAAGCTTCGCGGTGTTGACGGCGTGGTCGTCATTTTGTCGGATTATGATGATCCCGACCTGCAGGAGCTGCTTGACAGCAACATCCCGTGCGTAGTCATCGATTACGATACGACGCAAGCCCATGCGGTCTACTCGGACAATATCGAGGGCAGCTACCGGGCCGTCGAATACTTGCATTCATTGGGGCATCGGCGTATCGCTCACATTACCGGCGGCATGAATACGTTTGCGGGCGCCAAGCGGGAGACGGGCTACACAACTGCGTTGAAGCGCTTGAAGCTGCAGCCGCAGGAAGCGTACATCGTAGCGGGCGCTTATTTTTCCATTGAAAGCGGATACGCTGCCATGATGAAGCTGCTTGAGCTTGAAGAGCGGCCGACCGCCATGTTTGCGGCAGGAGATCATCTGGCCTTGGGAGCTATGATAGCGGCTAAGGAGCACGGATTATCGCTCCCTCGCGATATGTCGATTATAGGATACGACGATATCGATCTAGCCCAGTATTTGACGCCGGCACTGACGACGATTCGTCAAGACAGTGTTCGTATGGGGAGCCGGGCGGCTGAGATTCTTATCCAATCCATCGATAACGACACGACCTCGTTAGAAGCGATCGTGCTGCCAGTGGAGTTAGTAGTGCGGGAGTCGTGCATCCGCGTTGAACAATAAGAATGAATATGCTTTGTGTGCGGGAACGCAGGCAGGGCGTTTCGTTCTTATTCACGGGGAAGGCAAGCCGCCGGAACCGAAATCTTTTTTTTGTGGTTTTTCGAAACCGGTTTCGATTCATATATATCAAAGGAGTTGGATGAAATGGCACAAGGAAAATGGATACTTACAAGCAAGGAAACGTCAGATCGGCTTAGTGACAAGGGGGTTGTTTCCTTCACGGCAAGAGTAGAGGGTCGAACGGCGGATATCGAGTTGGATCCTAACGTTACATATCAGACGATACTCGGTTTCGGCGGAGCATTTACCGAGGCTTCGGCGTATACGCTTTCCCGCATGAGTCAAGAGAAGCGGGCTGAAGCTATCCGCAGCTATTTCGATGCTAGCGAGGGACTGGGATACACGATTGGACGCGTTCATATTCATAGCTGCGACTTTGCGCTGGAGAACTATACGTACGTGGAGGACTTTGATTCCGAGCTGAGCACCTTCGATATTTCCCGTGATCACCGCTGGGTGCTGCCGTTAATTAAAGATGCAGTCAAAGTGAAAGGCGGAGACATTACGATGCTGGCGTCTCCTTGGAGCCCGCCCGCATGGATGAAGACGAATGGAGAGATGAATCACGGCGGTCAGCTGAAGGCGGAATACCGCGACGTCTGGGCCCGTTACTATACGAAATTTATTGAGGCGTACCGCAATGCGGGTGTGCCGATCTGGGGCATCACGATACAGAATGAGCCGGACGCGGTGCAGACATGGGATTCCTGCATTTATAGCGCGGAAGAAGAATGCGATTTTATTAAAAACCACCTCGGTCCGGTTATGCATGAAGCAGGTATGCAGGATGTGAACATCCTCATCTGGGATCACAACCGCGACATTATAGTAGATCGCGCCT
Organism: Paenibacillus sp. OSY-SE; assembly: GCF_000283315.1. Taxonomy (NCBI): domain Bacteria; kingdom Bacillati; phylum Bacillota; class Bacilli; order Caryophanales; family Paenibacillaceae; genus Paenibacillus; species Paenibacillus sp. OSY-SE. Next base: position 41,798 of record NZ_ALKF01000184.1, read on the forward strand.
CGGTTGTCCTGTCCGATCCGGAAGCGGCGAAATATGTATGGGGCACTGGCTTCCACTGGTATGTTAGCGAGGAGTTCGAAAATGTGGGAAAGGTGCATGACATGTTCCCAGACAAGCATCTCCTCTTCACGGAAGGATGCCAAGAGGGCGGCGTTAAGCTCGGCGAATGGTTTACAGGCGAGCGATACGGGCGTAACATCATCGGCGATCTGAACAATTGGACCGAAGGTTATTTGGACTGGAACATCGTATTGGACGAGACCGGCGGACCTAACCATGTGAACAATCTATGCGATGCCCCGATCATTGCGGATACGACGACAGATACGCTGCACTATAACAGCTCTTATTATTACATCGGTCATTTTAGCAAATACATTGTGCCAGGCGCCGTGCGCATAGGTTTGACGTCTGCGGTAGACGGGGTGCTGGCGACGGCGTTCCGCAACCCGGACGGCAGCATTGCCGCCGTGCTGATGAACGAGAGCGACGAAGCCCGCCAAGCTGCGATCGGTCTAGGTGAACAGATTACGGAAGCTGTGCTGCCGCCGCATTCCATCGCTACCATCCTGATCCACAGTTAAGCCGTGCCATAACCGGCGAAGCCGTTCGCTCAAGTGGGCATCCGGCTTCGCTGCACTCACGAGGAGGTTATTACGTTGGTTAACTATTCATATGAACAGCAATCATTCGTTATCGAAGGCTTTGATCAAGCGAAGCCATTCTCCAGCTTTTTGCCTGGCATGGCCGGCCTGAAAGGGATTCCGATGTGGACGTTCTATGTGAATCGCGGCCAAGCGGTATGCAGCTTCGGCATTCGGGATAAGAATTCGTCCATCATGGAATTCTCGCCTGCGAGCATCACCTATAAGAGCATTGCGACGAATGGCTTCCGCACCTTTATTAAGATTCGCGGGGTAGAGACCGTCTATGAGCCTTTTCAGACGAGCTGTCCCGATTCTGCCGCGAAGCGTGTCATGCGCATACGTCCGAACGAACTTACGATTGAGGAACAGAATGCGATCCAGGGATTGGAGACCCGTGTCACTTATTTCAATCTGCCGCATGAAGATTATGCGGCATTGGTGCGGCAAGTAGAGGTGAAGAACGTCTCGCAGCAAGCGTTGGAGCTCGAGATTCTGGACGGCATGCCGGAAATTCTTCCATACGGTGTGGAGAACGGCGGTTTTAAGGAAGTGGGCAACCTGCTGCGCAGCTGGATGGAAGTATATAATCTGGAGCAAGGAATTCCGTTCTACAAGGTGCGATCGAGCACGCATGATGAAGCAGAGGTAACCGAAGTCGCGAACGGACATTTCTATTTGTCGTTCAGCGAGGATGGTCAGCCGATCACGCCCATTGTCGACTTTGAAATCATTTTCGGCAGCAATACGTCGCTCGCTTATCCAGAGCGCTTCGCCGATACAACGCTATCCGACCTGGTTCAACAGCCGCAATACCCATACAATAAAGTGCCGTGCGGATTTACCGGCACGGCCCGGACACTGCAGCCGGGACAGAGCCTCCACATCTATACCTTGATCGGACATGTGAACGACATTGAAAAGATAAACCGGCGGGCTGCGAGCATCTGCAGCGATCAATATGTGTTACGCAAACGCCAAGAAGCCAACGACTTGACCGAGCAGCTGACCGAAGACATCGCTACACATACGTCTTCGCCGATGTTCGACGCCTATAGCCGCCAATCGTACATGGATAATTTCCTGCGCGGAGGGTATCCGTTCCTGTTCGACAATGGCAAGGATGGCTTCGTCATTCATTTGTATTCGCGCAAGCATGGCGACTTGGAGCGGGACTATAATTTCTTCTCGCTAGCGCCTGAATATTACTCCCAAGGCAATGGCAACTTCCGCGACATGAACCAGAACCGGCGCAACGATGTGTTCTTCAATCCGCAGGTAGGGACCTTCAATATTTGGATGTTCTTTAGTCTCATGCAAGCGGACGGATACAATCCGCTTGGCGTTGCGGGCTGTACGTTTCAGGTGCCGAAGGTGAACGCAGGTAAGCTGGCGGAGTGGATCAAGACCGCGGCGGCAGACAAGCATGAGCCGTTGCTGGCTATATGCAGCGGCAAGTTCACGCCAGGCCAAATTATAAATTACGTTGCCGACCACGCGGTGCCGCTTCAGATGAGCGAAGAGCAGTTCCTGACTGGTCTGTTCGCCTTGGCTGAGCAGCAGATCGAGGCTGAATTTGGCGAAGGGTTCTGGACAGACCATTGGACTTACAACATGGACCTCGTAGACGGCTATCTTGAAATCTTCCCGGACAAAAAGGAAGAGCTGCTATTCGGAGAGGATACATACGCTTTCTACGACAGTCCGGTGTATGTGCTGCCGCGCAGCGAGAAGTATGTGCTGAGCGGCGATAAAGTCCGCCAATACGGAGCTCTTATCCGGGACGAAGAGAAGATGGAGCAACTCGGTCGCAAAGTGAAGGAGACCCATTGGCTGCGTACACGTAACGGTCGCGGGGAAATCTATCGGACGAATCTGTTCGTGAAAATGCTGTCGTTATCCTTGAACAAGTTCACCTGCTTGGATCCGTACGGAATGGGCGTGGAGATGGAAGCGAACAAGCCGGGCTGGAACGATGCGATGAATGGGCTCCCAGGCTTATTCGGCTCGGGCATGAGCGAGACATTCGAGCTGAAGCGTCTCGTCCAGTTCATGCTGAATGCTCTGGATGAATACAGCAGTCGCACGATACGCGTGCCCGAGGAAATGGCCGAACTGCTGCACGAAGTCCATCAAGCTATTAAGGAGTACGCGGAAGGCCGAATGGAGCAGTTCGTCTATTGGGATCGCGTGGCATCCCTAAGAGAAAGCTATCGCGAACGCATCCGCTTCGGCATTAGCGGAATAGAAGCTGAAGTGTCTCTGGACGTTGTCCAAGCCGCATATCGGAAATTTATAGCCAAGATTGACGAAGGCATCGAGCAAGCGATAGAGTTCGGCACTGGACTCACACCGACGTACTTCCGCTTTGAAGCGGAAGCGTACGAAGCCATTACCGATGAGCAGGGACACGCGGTTATGAGCGGATACGGCCTGCCGAAGGCGAAGGTAAACGGCTTCAAGGCGTACGCCCTGCCTTATTTCTTGGAAGGTCCGACACGTTGGTTGAATACGATCGATGATCCGACACAGGCGAAACATATCTATGATCGAATCAGATCGACAGATCTGTTCGATCCGACGACGCACATGTACAAAACCTCGGTCAGTCTGGAACAGGAATCGCATGAGATCGGCCGGATGCGCGCCTTTACGCCAGGATGGCTGGAGCGGGAATCGAACTTCCTGCACATGTCATACAAATATTTGCTTGCGCTGCTTAAAGCTGGGCTGTACGAGGAGTATACGAATGAATTGAAGACGTCGCTCGTCCCGTTCCTCGACCCGGCCGTATACGGTCGAAGCACCTTGGAGAACTCGTCATTCATCGCGACCGGCGTCAATCCGGATCCGCATGTGCATGGCCGCGGCTTCGTCGCCAGGTTAAGCGGATCGACGGCGGAATTCATCAGCATGTGGAGATATATGATGGTTGGCAAGAGATTGTTCCGCATGCATAACGGCGAACTGGAGCTTACTTTCTGTCCGATCCTTCCAGGCTGGCTGTTCGATGATTCCGGCCAAGTGTCATTCAAGTTTCTCGGCAGTGTGCAAGTGACTTACCACAACCCGCGGCGAGCGGATACGTTCGGTGAAGCGGCGGCGGTCGTACGCAGTCTTACCGTCACGCTGAACAATGGTCAAGTCATCGAGGTGGACGCTGGCACCCTTCACGGTTCTGTAGCGGAAGCCATACGCAGTGGTGAAGCGGCATCCATTGATGTATACCTGACATAGCTGCGCGTTCTGAACCATAACTCGAGCTAGTGCCGCGCAAGCCGTCACCGTCATCACGGTGGAAATGGTGGAAAAGGCTGCTGGCTCAGCGGCATCTGCAATGGAAGAAAATTATTTTCGGCCGCTGAATATGGCGCTGGTGAGCAATCATGTATCGTCCAGCTACACTTTTTTCAGCGAAGCATTCAAGGCATTCACCGGAGATACTTCGTATCGTATCTGAAAAAGGTTAGAATTCGAAAAGCGATGGAACTGCTTGCTCATAGCTCCATGCGACTGGCTGAAGCAGGGAACGCGGTTGGCTTTGAGAATACGAAGCAGTTCTCGCGTATGTTCAAGGAACTGGAGGGAATATCCCCGCACGAGTACCGATTGAAGGTCGAGTGGATATTCAGTTATCTGACCCGTCCATATTGTCTGATATAGTCTGATTCCACCAATACAGTTGACCTGCAAGAGGCGCATGATTCTGAGCAGCGCCTCTTTGTCGCATCAAGCTGTATCGTCCGGATAATAAGAAAGCTAGATTGCTGAGATAGTTGACGAATGGAGCAGAAAAAACTATATTATACCCATATGGGTATATAGTGACAAGTAGTTAGGAGGAATATAGACATGACAACGGTGGAATTAACAGACAGCACGATTGAAGCTTTTATCCAGGACAATAAGCTGGTATTGGTCGACTTCTGGGCGCCGTGGTGCGGACCTTGCCGCATGATTGCGCCGACGCTCGAGAGATTGGCCGAGGAAATGGGAGAACGGGCGATTATAGCTAAGGTCAATGTGGATAGCAATCCATATGCAGCCATCAAGTATCAGGTGCAGGGGATCCCGAACTTGAAGCTGTTTTATGAAGGCAAGGAAGTGGAAGGCTTTGTCGGCGTACAGCCATTGGGAACTTTGCAGCGCGCAGTAATGAATTATGTCCGATAATGCATGTAAGACCGTGAGCTGGCACCAAGCTGCACGGTCTTTTTGATCGGCAGGACAACCAGTATGTGGCAGTGAGGCGTGATAGAAAAGGGGATACGCATTTCTTTGTTGACAATGATAATCAATATCAATTATTATAGCTAGAGAATATGATAATGATTCTCATTATCGACATAGTAAAGATATGAGGATTCAATTTTATCATCCATCATGATCACTCATCGCTACTCACTACATATCCATAGGAGGTATTTTTCATGTTACGTTCTGTTGTCCGCCATTCCGGTAAGCTTATGCTAGCTGCCGCATTAGTATGCTCGTCGCTTGTACATGCCGCATTCAATGCGCCGGTAGCGAGCGCGCAGGCCAACATTGTCGTGAAGGATTTCGCCGACCGGGAGCTGACATTAAGCAAGCCAGTCGAGAAGGTGGTCACGCTAGCTGCTGGAGATGCACAGATTGTGGCGGCATTGGGCGGAAAAGTCGTTGGTCGTCCGAACACGAGCAATAAGACATTGCCAAAAGAGGTGTTGGACGCACCGGTTATCGGATCGGGTCATGCGCCGAATTACGAGAAGATTACTTCATTGAAGCCAGAGCTGGTCATTGCAAGCAAAAGCTTGAACATAAAGGATATTAAAGCGTTGGAAGCAACTGGTGCGCTAGTGTACGTGGCCAGCTCTGAATCCGTTAATGAAATTAAGGAGAATGTGCTGAAGATCGGACAATTGCTCGGCAAGACGGAGAAAGCCAAGGCGACCGTTAACGCAATGGACATCAAGCTGCAAATTGCCGGTAAGGTCAATAAAGACAATCCGAAGAAGGCCTTAATTGTGTACGGCGCTCCCGGCACATTGCTGGCTGCACTCCCATCTTCGCTTCCAGGCGATCTGTTAACGAGAGCCGGGGGCAAAAATGTAGCTGCACAATTTCCAAAGCTGGATAAAATGTCTGGTTATGCGCAGCTGAGTGCGGAGCGTGTCATTGCAGCGGATCCAGATATTATTTTGCTCATTACGCACGGAGACCCGGAAGCAGTACAGAAAGCATTTAACGAAGAGATTAGTAAAAATGCAGCCTGGAGCAGTATGACAGCCGTGAAGAACGAAAATATCGTCGTGCTTCCTTCGCATCTGTTCGGCACCAATCCAGGTACGAAAATCGCAGACGCCTTAAATGTTCTTGCGACTCATCTGAAACAGGCGGAGTGATAACGGATGACTATCGATGCCAAGCTGAAGGCTCCCGAAGCGTTCAGCGAGGGGGTACAGAGTCAAGACCCGCGTAAGTGGAAGCGGACGGTGACCATCATTGCAACGGTAGTGCTTCTGGTGGCAGCATTTCTATACGGACTGTCGACAGGGGCGGTATCCATTCCCGTTAAGACGATATGGGAGGTGCTTATTCACCGCGAGCCTTCGACCGATGATCAGATTATTTGGAACTTCCGGCTGCCGCGCACCTTGTTGGCTATGGTGGTAGGGAGCTCCTTAGCCATCTCCGGCGCATTTATGCAAGGAGTCATGCGCAACCCGCTTGCCGATCCGGGCATTATCGGCGTATCGGCAGGAGCGGGCCTGATGGCCGTCATCATCATGCTCATTTTTCCGGAAATGATTTATTTGGTTCCGGCAGCCGCTTTTGTTGGTGCATGGGTCGCCGTTATGATTACTTACAGCCTCGCCTGGAAGAAAGGGGCCTCGCCGCTGCGCATCATCTTGGCAGGGGTAGCCGTCAACGCTTTGGCAGGGGCTGTCACATCAGGCATTATGCAGCTATACAGCGACAGAGTGCAAGCCGTGCTGCCTTGGCTGTCTGGAGGTCTTGCCGGTGTGAGCTGGTACCATCTCCAGATGGTGCTGCCTTACTTTGCCGTTGCTCTCCTCCTGTCGGTGTTCGGCATTAGGCATGCGAATGTTCTGCTGCTTGGCGATGAGGCAGCGAAGCTGCTCGGGCATCCGACGGAAAAGAGTCGTCTGTTCCTTATTTCGATCAGCACCCTGCTGGCCGGCATCGCCGTGAGCGTGTCAGGATTGATAGGCTTCGTTGGCCTTGTCGTCCCGCATATGGTACGGCTAATTGTCGGCAACAACTATGCGTACTTGCTGCCGGTATCCGCCCTGGGCGGTGCGGCGCTGGTCGTGTTCGCCGATACAGCCGCACGGAGCTGGTTCGACCCGTTGGAATTGCCAGTAGGAATTTTGCTGGCCGTGGTGGGGGCACCATTCTTCCTCTATTTATTAAGACGCGGAGGTGTGTTCAGTGGCCGTGCTTAGTGCGGAACAGCTGTGCTTCGACATGTCACAGCATTTTGGAATTAAGGATGTGTCCCTTTATGCTGAGCAGGGTGAGCGGATTAGCATTATTGGACCTAACGGCTCAGGCAAGTCTACGCTGCTGAAGCTTATGGCCAGACTGCTCAAGCCGCATCAGGGTCTGGTTATGCTGGATGGCAAGGATATCGCGGTTATGAAAGGGAGAGAGACGGCGAAAGCGCTGTCGATGCTGACCCAAATTCAGCCGCAGCTGACCGACATGACCGTCCGCGATCTGGTGCAGTATGGTCGACATCCCCACAGCAGCATGCTGTCAGGCACATCCCGAGAAGACCGCGCCGTGACGGAATGGGCCATCAGCGCCACGCGCATGGAGACATTGGCTGATCGGCCGCTGGAATCGTTATCTGGAGGAGAGCGCCAACGCGCATGGATTGCGATGGCTTTAGCCCAACAGCCGAAGGTCCTGCTGTTGGATGAACCGACGACCTATTTGGATATTGCTAACCAGCTTGAGGTTCTGGAGCTGATGAACCAGCTGAATGGACAGATGAACATGACGATTGTGATGGTGCTGCACGATATCAATCAGGCGGCTCAATACAGCGATCGCATGATTGTGATGCATGACGGAAGCGTCGTTCATCATGGACCACCCCGTGACGTGATGACACCGGACATGTTCGAGAGCGTGTTCCGCATCCGGGTTCGCATTCATCAAGAAGAAGCATATCCCTATATATTTCCGCTGGCTGTTGCGGCCGGCACCCTATGAGAGGTTGTTCAAGAAGTCGAAGTCGAGAATGATTTCGATATAGTTTTCTTGCAAAAACATGTACTTCTCGGTGCTGAAAAGCGGTCTTTTTGAACACGCACTATAAGGAGGAATCCCCATGATTGCTGTAACGAATTGCATTCGCGTGCATAAAGGGATGGGAGGCCATTTGGAGACAAGATTTGAACGACCGAAGCACGTGCATCGGATGCCGGGATTCGTGAGCATGGAGCTATTAAAGAACGGACAGGAGGAGGAGTACGACGAATTCGTAGTCCGCACGGTCTGGCAGGACCGTGCCGCGTTCGACAACTGGGTCCAGAGCGAGGAATTCAAGCGTGGTCATTCGCGCCGCGAGCAGGCCGATGGCAACATCATCGACTTTAAGGTGACAATATATGAAGTGGTGCATCGCCATCAACCAGATGCCGAGTCCGATTCGGCTGCCGAAGCGGCCATATAAGGGACGAGATAAAATACAAAAAGAGCTGGGATGTACCGTGTTGGTATATTCCAGCTCTTCTCGTTGATCCAGAAGACGCACTACTGCTCGTGTTCGCAGTATTAATTGGCCACCGAGCAGAATTGCTTCTATTGTATAACTCGATTTCGTCATTCCGCCCTGTGGAGAACATGCTGTGGCGATAAGTAGCTGTCACGATGCGTATATGCCCACTCTCCCTTTTACTCAGCTTTTCACGCAGAGCCTCACTCCTGACGGCAAGGGAGAGTGAAGCTAGCGATGGCACGAGCATATCTATTGCCTACGGCCAGTCTGTACCATTTATTCATCTTCAGCTTGCGGCTTGAATGTGGAATCCCAATTCTCGTTACTCTTCGCGGAAGCCTTCGCCCAACACATCATGAACATCGTTGACGACAATGAAGGCGCGCGGATCAATCTCTTTCACCAAAGTTTTAAAGCGGCGAATCTCCGTGCGGCTGACTACGCAGTATACCATTTGCTTCGGTTCGCGCGAATAAGCACCAATGACTGGGACGAGTGTTACGCCACGCTCCATTTCCTTCGTAATGGTATTTGCGATTTGGTCCGAATGATTGGTAATGACCGTAAAGGCTTTGGCCGCATAAGCGCCTTCTTGAATGAAATCGATCATTTTCGAGGAAATAAAAACGGCCACCAATGTATACAATATCTTTTCCTTCGGTATGTAGAACAGCGCTGCGCCGATAATGAAAATATCGAGGAAAAGAATGAACTGCCCCATGCTGATGCCGAGGCGGCGATTCGCCATGCGTGCAAGAATATCGACGCCGCCGGTCGTGCCGCCGAAGCGGAAGACGATACCGAGCCCCGTTCCTAAGGTAACGCCGGCGTATAGGGTAGCCAAAATGAAATCATGCTCCGTCTGGAAGGGAATGATCCACTCGCGGGCAACCGCCTGCTCAAACAGCCATAGGAACAAAGTGAGCGAGAGAACGCCGTAAACGCTGTACACCATCTGTTTGCTGCCCAGAGCGCGCCAGCCAATAGCGAACAAAGGAATGTTTAGCACTAACGTGGATAAGGAGGGTTTTATGCCTGCCGCGTAATTAAGCAGTACCGTAACTCCCGTGACTCCGCCCTCCATAAGCTGATTCGGAATAATAAAGTAAATTAAACCGAATGCATAAATTGCCGTGCCGACCGTTATCGGAAGAAAGGTATGCCATACGCGCTGAAACAGGGATGAATTCACGTAATTCAGGGCTCCTTTTAGTGGGTTATAACTTACATCTTCATTAGTATATCGAATTCATTATTAGATAAAAAGCATTTGTTTTCCATACGGGTATACGTTAACATAGTAGCAGAATGTACTTTAAAAATGTACTGCGTAAAGAAGGGGATTGCATGACAAATACAGACGTAAAATCACTCTTGTCTTCGCTGCGCGACAAGCCGCTGTCACAGATGCAGCGAGAGGTCGATGAGTACATATCTCAGTTTCAAGAAGGATACTTCAGCCCGCTTGCCATGTTGGCCAGATTGTCTGAAGAAGTGGGAGAATTAGCTCGCGAAGTGAACCATTATTATGGTGAGAAGCCGAAGAAGTCTTCTGAGGCGGATAACTCAATTGATATGGAGCTAGGGGATATATTATTTATCCTGCTTTGCTTTTCCAATTCGCTTGGTATTGACCTGACGAAGGCACATGATGCATGTATGCACAAGTTCAATACCCGTGATGCGAATCGTTGGACTCGAATAGAGGAGCAGACAGAGGAATAGTCGCAGAAAGGATGAGGGCGAGATGGAACGAATTCGTGTAGCTGTCACGGGAGCTAGCGGGCGTATGGGCAGAGAAGTCGTGAAGATGGTATTGGAAGATGAAGCGTTGCAGTTGGTTGCCGCCATTGCTACGTCGGCAGGGTCGGTAGATGCCGCTTCGCTCGTTGGACTTCCGCCATGCGGCATAAAGGTGACTTCGGATCTGGAAAGCGCCTTGCAGCACACGCAACCAGACGTTATGGTCGATTTTACGACGCCTAACACTGTCATGAGCAACACGCTGCTCGCAATTCGCAGTGGCGTGAGACCAGTCATCGGCACGACGGGATTCAGCCCCGACGAGATCGAGCAACTGCAGCAGATGTGCCGCGAGCAACAGCTTGGCGGCTTGATTGCGCCTAATTTCTCGATCGGCGCAATCTTGATGATGCGCTTTGCCGCGCAAGCCGCAAAGTATTTACCCGATCTGGAAATTATCGAGTACCATGGCGATCAGAAGCTGGACGCACCTTCCGGTACGGCGGTGAAGACAGCGGAAATAGTATCGAAAGTACGTGAGGAGCACCGTCAAGGCAATCCGCGTGAAGAAGAGAAAATCGAGGGCTCACGCGGAGGCTATTATGACGGATTTCGCATTCACAGCGTGAGATTGCCTGGTATATTTGCACAGCAGGAAGTGATTTTTGGAGGGTATGGACAAACTCTGAAAATCCGCCATGATTCGTATGATCGCGCGGGTTATATGCCGGGCGTTAATATGGCAGTGAAGAAAGTCGTTCAACTTCAGGAGTTAGTCTACGGATTTGAGCATTTGCTTGATGATTGATTGCCGCACTATTTGACTAGGGGATAGACAACGGAGGGTTACGACATGTTAAATATCGCATTTATCGCACATGACCGAAAAAAAGACGAGATCGTTAATTTCGTTACCGCCTATGAAAAGGTATTTGAGGATCATCAATTATACTCTACGGGCACGACGGGCCTGCGGATTATGGAGCAGACCGATCTGCGCATCCACCGCTTTCAATCCGGTCCATTGGGCGGAGACCAGCAAATCGGCGCCCTTGTGGCGGAAAATGAAATGGACTTGATTATTTTCCTGCGCGACCCGCTGATGGCACAGCCGCACGAGCCGGATATTATCGCATTGCTTCGTCTATGCGATGTTCAGGGCATTCCGGTTGCGACGAACATTGCAACAGCGGAGATTTTGGTGAAGGCGCTGGAACGCGGTGATTTCGCTTGGCGTGAGTTGGCTCATAAATATAAACCGGGAGTCGAGGAGTAATGAACGGTCTCGATATATTGGCCTTTGGCGCTCATCCCGATGATGTAGAGATAGGGATGGCTGGGACTATTGCAAAGCATACGGCCCAAGGCTTCAAGGTCGGCATTTGTGATCTGACGGAGGCGGAAATGTCTTCGAACGGTACGGTTGATTTGCGACGTGAGGAAGCGAAGCAGGCGAGCGTTGCGCTGCGGCTCTCTGTTCGGGAAAATCTGCGTCTGCCAGACCGGGGGCTGCAGGTATGCTCCGAGCATATTGATGCGGTCGTCGAGGTGATTCGTCGTCATCGTCCGCGCATCGTGTTCATGCCTTATTGGGAAGACCGCCATCCAGATCATATACAATGCAGCCGGATCGTGCAGGAAGCAGTGTTTAACGCGAAATTGCGGCGCTACCTGCCTGAGCTGGATGCACATCTGGTGGAGCAGGTTTATTTTTATTTTATTAATGATGTCGCATCGGCGCAACTGCTTGTAGATGTGACAGCGGTTTACGACATGAAGCGCGCAGCGCTGCATGCGTATGCTTCGCAATTTACGAAGCCGGACGGCAGCGGTACTTTCGTTGCGACACCTTTGAATCAGGGATACGTGGAACGGGTGGAGGCGCGGGATACTCTCTTGGGCCAGACACGTGGGTTTGCGTTTGCTGAGGGCTTCGTCGTAAAAGGTCCTTACGCGGTCTCATCGTTCTTATAGAGTTTGTTCGAAAAGCCACTTTTGATCACGAACATTGGGCTTCTAAATTAGAGATAAATCATTCTGCTGTCGTAACAGGTGGATACCATGGCACGATAAGAGGAGGGAAGGGCATGAACGAAGGACTCAAAATCGGCATAACGTGTTATCCGTCTCTCGGCGGTTCCGGGGTCGTTGCAACGGAGCTTGGCAAGCTATTGGCTGAGCGAGGACATCAAGTTCACTTTATTACGCACAATATACCGTTTCGCTTAGGCTCGAGCTTTCAGAAAAACATCCATTATCATGAGGTGGAAGTGAACGATTATTATGTCTTTCGTTATCCGCCCTATGATTTATCGTTAGCGAGCAAAATGGCGCAGGTCGCCAATTTGCAGCAGCTTGACTTGCTGCATGTGCATTATGCGGTTCCGCATGCAGTATGCGCTTATTTGGCCAAGCAAATGGCTCATCCCGATCTGAAGGTAGTGACGACGCTTCATGGCACCGACATAACCGTGCTGGCGCAAGACGAGTCGCTTAAAGATATGATACGATTTGCTATTAATAAAAGCGACGCGGTGACAGCCGTGTCGAAAGATTTGATCCGAGAAACGCGTGAACTGCTGGATATCGAGCGACCGATCGATTTAACGTATAATTTCGTAGATAAACGAGTGTACTATCCGCGTGATTGCTCTCAGCTGCGATCGGAATTTGCGTATCCATTCGAGAAGATAATGATGCATATCTCGAACTTCCGCCCTGTGAAGAGGGTGAGTGATGTGGTTGATGTGTTCGCGCGTGTGCAAGAGAAGGTCGCTTCGCGTCTTGTATTCGTGGGGGAAGGACCGGATATGCCAAAGGTTCAATGCAAGATTCGCGAAATGGGGCTAGAGGACCGCGTCCATTTTCTCGGGAAGCAGGATGAAATCGCACAAGTTATTTCACTTGCCGATTGCCTGCTGCTTCCATCGGAGAAAGAAAGCTTCGGACTCGTTGCGTTAGAAGCGATGGCGTGCGGTGTTCCGACCATCGGTTCGGAAGCAGGCGGTATCCCTGAATTGGTTACGCACGGAGAAACGGGTTTTTTGGCTCCGATTGGCGAAACGGAGACGATGGCAGAGTACGCGATTCAGCTGTTGTCGCAGCCGATGCTAGCGCAGAAAATGCGGGAAGCATGCCTGCACCGTGCCCGTCACGTGTTCTGCAATGATCTGATTGCAAGGGAATACGAGAAAATATATTATCGGGTGTTGGGCAAAGAGGTTGAAGTGCCGAAGCCTGTATGCTAATCGGCGGCGATATAGATAGCAATGTTGAGCTGATGCGCGCAATGGTTCCCATCATTGCGCGCACTTGTGTGTAAATGAGGTGTGTTGTTTAATGGGTATGATTGGAAAAAGCGAATTGTTCACAGAAGCGCATGATGTCATGAAGCGGCTCATGGCGGAGGGCTACCAAGCATATATGGTCGGCGGTTGCGTACGAGATTCGCTCCTAGGGAGTCCTATCAACGATGTCGATATCGCTACCTCGGCGCTTCCAGAGCAGGTGCTGTCGCTGTTCCCCCGCGTCGTGCCTACCGGGCTTCAGCACGGTACTGTGACCGTGGTCATGCCGACCAACACTTATGAAGTGACTACATTTCGTAAGGAAAGCGCGTACGAGGGCCACCGTCGTCCGGAAGAGGTGGAGTTCATCGGCGATCTGGACGAAGACTTGATGCGGCGGGACTTTACGATTAATGCGATGGCGATTGATGCGGATGGGGAGCTGCATGACCCGTTCGGCGGCGAGGCCGATCTGGAGCAGCGACTTATCCGATGTGTGGGAGACGCGGAGCAGCGGTTCCGCGAAGATGCGCTGCGCATGCTGCGATGCGTTCGCTTTGCGGCTATCTTGAGCGGCCGGATTGCGAAGTCGACGTGGAGGGCGCTATGCCATGAGAAGTCGACGCTCGTTTTCGTCGCGATGGAACGCGTGCGTGACGAGCTGTGGAAGTTGACGGCAGGGGCCGACCCAGCGCGCGGCTGGGCCCTGCTCTTGCGCAGCGGGCTCCTTCAGCATACGAAGGAGCCGCTAGGCGCATTGGCGTCGACCGAGTCGACCCGGTGGCAGCCGCTGCTGTGCGCGCTCGGGCGAGTGACATCGCCCGAGCTGCGCCTGGCGCTGCTGCTCCTCGGGCACGAGGTCGACGAAGGAGAGGCGAAGCGCATTGCGCTGGCGCTTCGCCTCTCCGGGGCGCAGCAGGACGCGGTGCTTGGCGTCCTGCGCGCGGAGGCGCGGCTGGCGGCTGGCGGCATTGCCGCCTTAGCCGCTGCCGACGTGCCAGGCGGCGCCCAAGCGTGGCGCCGCCCCTTCGCGCAAGCGCTCTTCGCCTATGGCGAAGACGCGCTGCGCGGTTGGCTCGCTTGCCGCAGCGCCCTGGCGGGCGTGGGAGCGGCTGGCGAGCCGGCGGCTGCTGTGCAGCCGTTCCTCCAACATGGTCAGGCTTGGTTGGAGGACATTCCCGTCCGCCGCCTGCAGGATATTGCCCTGACGGGCTCGGATCTGCTGCAGGCGGCGGATCGGGTGGCAGGGCCTTGGCTGGGCCACAGCCTCGAAGCAGCTTGGCTCGCCGTCGCCCTGCAAGAAGTGCCGAATGAACGCGAAGCGTTATTGAAATATGCTGTGAAAGAGTGGAAGGTACGATGAGCGACCAACTGTTGGAATGGTTTCAAGAACACCCCGGACAATACATATCTGGGGAAGAGATTAGCCGCCATCTGCAAATTACGCGCACGGCGGTATGGAAGCAGATTAATCGGCTTCGGGCAAAAGGATACGAATTTGAAGCCGCGCCCAAGCTCGGCTACCGCCTTATTCAAATACCGACCCGTCTTGATGAGATCGCTCTATTGACGAAGCTGAAGACGAAGACGCTTGGACGGCAAATCCGAATTCTGGAGAAGACGGAATCGACGCAAAATGTTGCCGCCGAGTGGGCGAAGCAAGGAGCGGAAGAAGGAGCGATCGTCATCGCCGAGGAACAACTCGGCGGCCGCGGCCGCCACGGGCGGGGCTGGTATTCGCCGCCAGGCAAAGGCATTTGGATGAGCATGGTCTTGAAGCCGCGCATTCCGCTCCAATTTACGCCGCATTTGACGCTCCTGTCCGCGGTGGCGCTGTGCCGGGCGATGAAGCGCCTAACGCATGCCGATTTGGGCATCAAATGGCCTAATGATATTTTGATTGACGGTAAAAAGGTATGCGGGATTTTGCTGGAATCGTACGCAGAGGACGAACGGCTCGTGCATGTCATCGCCGGCATGGGGATAAGCGTCAATCTTGATCAAGCTGATTATCCGCCTGAGCTGCAACCGATTGTCACCTCCTTGAAGGCGGCATCAGGACAGGAAGTAGACCGTGCTACCTTGGTGGCGGAGTGTCTGTTAGAATTGGAGCAGTTGTATCAGCTCTATGAAGAACAAGGCTTCGGACCAATTCGCACGCTATGGGAAGCGCAGAGCGTCACGATTGGACGCAGCTTGTCTGTCGAGACCCCATACGGTGCCGTTCACGGCGTCGCGCAAGGCCTGGATGAATCGGGGGCGCTTGTATTAGTAGGCGAAGACGGCAGCTGCCGCAAAGTTTTTTCGGGAGATGTACATTTTACAGGGTGAAACATGCTCTGCTTTCTGTTATACTAATGGCGGCAAGGCGGTATCTGTATAGAACCGCACTCGCCCCCAACTAAGCAAGGAACTCGTGCTGACAAGTACATATTCCTTGATTAACGTGGTGCACGTTTCTGCTCTGAGCCGAAGGGACCGAGACAGAAGGACGTCCGCTTGCGACCTCTTTTTATCTTTTGGGACCTTTTTAGTGGAAACGCTAAAAGGTTTTTTTGTTTTGCGCACACTAAAAAGTGCGTGCCAACCTCTAAAAAGAGACGTAAAGGAGATGAACAGCACGATATGATCAAGCGAAAACTACCGCTAAGTATTGTGAAAATGAAGACGATGAAAGAACAAGGTGAGAAGCTGGCCATGGTTACCGCGTATGATTACCCATCCGCACAGTTGGCTGAGGAAGCCGGTGTCGATTTGATTCTGGTCGGTGATTCTTTGGGCAACGTCGTCCTCGGCTATGATTCCACGCTGCCAGTCACATTGGATGATATGGTATATCACTCCCGCGCCGTGCGTCGTGGAGCGCCCAACACGTTTGTCGTAACCGATATGCCGTTTATGACCTACCACAGTTCAGTGGCCGAGTCCATGTCCGGCGTGCGCCGGATTATGCAGGAAGGGCATGCCAACGCCGTGAAGATGGAGGGTGGCGCGGAGATTGCAATGATGGTGGATGCTTGTGTGAAAGCAGGCGTGCCAGTGCTCGGACATATAGGACTGACGCCGCAATCCGTTCATCAATTGGGAGGGTACCGTATTCAAGGCAAGACGCTGGAAGACGCCAAGCGCTTGCTTGAAGATGCTCTCGCAATAGAGCGTGCCGGAGCTTTTGGCATTGTGCTTGAACTCGTAACAGAACAAGTGGCGGCCTATATTACGGAGCGGCTGTCAATTCCAACTATAGGAATTGGCGCGGGAGCGCGCTGTGACGGACAAGTGCTCGTCTTTCACGATATTTTGCGCTATACCTCGGATTATCGCGAGAAGCGCTTCGTCAAGACTTATGCCGACATCGGAACGACGATTCGAGACAGCATCGCGTCTTATGTGGAGGACGTGAAGCAGCAGGCGTTTCCGCAGGAAGCGCACGCCTTCACGGCTGACGACGAGGTTGCTGGAGAGCTGTACGGGAATGGAAAGGTGGAAGCTCCATGATTGCAGCAAGAACGATGGCAGAACTGCGCGATGCGGTTCGTCAGTGCACACAACAGAAGATACATCGAGCCGAATGCCCTTCCATAGGCTTCGTGCCGACAATGGGGTTTTTGCACGAAGGTCATGCCAGTCTGATGAAGGAAGCAAAAAAACAATGCGGCATCGTCGTATTAAGCATATTTGTCAATCCGATTCAATTTGGTCCGAATGAGGATTTAGAGCAATACCCAAGAGATGAGGCACATGATTTAGCAATGGCGGAACAGAACGGAGTGGATATCGTATTTCTTCCTACCGCCGAATTGATGTACCCGGAACCGACGAAGACGATGGTTCAAGTCCAGGGAGTAACGGCTCCGCTCTGTGGAGCCTCCCGTCCAGGACATTTCGACGGTGTCACGACGGTTGTCGCGAAGCTGTTCAATCTGGTGAAGCCGGATAAAGCGTTCTTCGGGATGAAGGATGCCCAGCAAGTGGCTGTCATACAGCAAATGGTAAAGGATTTGAACTTTGACGTCGAGATTGTGCCGTGCCCGATTGTGCGTGAAGGGGACGGTCTTGCGCTCAGCTCCCGCAACATCTATTTGTCTGCAGAAGAGCGTGAGCAGGCATTGGTGCTGTCCCGTACGTTGCGTCAAGTCGAAGCTTGGCTGGAACAGCGTCCAGACATGACGGCGCCTCAACTGAGGGACAACATCATCAAGTCGATTCAGGAAGCTCCGCTGTCTGATATCGATTATGTGGAAATATTGCGATTTCCGTCGCTTGAAGCGCTATCGCCAGAACAAACGCTGGCGAATACGGATCATCGCGTATTGATTGCACTGGCCGTACGGTTCGGTCGAACTCGATTGATTGATAACCGTTTACTGGAGAACAAATAGGGGGAATGTGCCATGTTACGTGAAATGATGAAGTCAAAAATTCACCGGGCAACCGTTACCGAAGCCAATTTGAACTACGTTGGCAGCATTACGATTGACGAGCATCTTATGGAATGTGCCGATATTTGGCCGAATGAAAAAGTGCAAATAGTAAACAATTATAATGGTGCCCGTTTGGAGACTTACGTCATTCCAGGGCCAAAACATTCGGGCGTAATCTGTCTGAATGGAGCGGCTGCGCGCCTTGTACAGCCTGGAGATAATGTCATCATCATTTCTTATGCTTCCATGACGAATGAAGAAGCGAAGCAATATGATCCAAAAATCGTCTTCGTGGACGCGGACAATAAACCGGTCGAGCTCGCGACGCAGACCGAAACGTATGCGACTGTTCGTTAATCGTTAACGGCATCATCAGGAATCGGAATTGACAAGCGAAGGCACTGCTCGGGAAACGTTGGAGCATCGAATGAAATGCATCCCCTTAACACAAAATGAACGTGAGCCGCAAGATGACGATACGCATCACTTGTAAAGGTGGGATGAATCGTGCTGCAACATGTATTCGCAACGATGAACGAATTGTTGGATGATATTATTCGGCAGTATCCTCATGCACAAGGCAAAGAAAAAAAGGAATTGGATCACCAAATGTCATTGCTTCGCTCCATGAGCGATCTCATTGTGGAGGAATGGCTGCAGTTTGAAGAAAAGCTTGCGCAGCTGCGTCCTCGCGGCAAGGATGCTGCTGGCGGTAAGATGAAGAAGGAACAAGAGATCTCGGCACCCGATTACGGCGATCCTTTTCAACGGGGCCAAGGATATTATTTGTTGATGATGTATAAGGAAGCAGTCAAGCATTTGGAGCAAGCGGCGCTTCATCAGCCGGACAATATTGAAGTGCGGGCTTATCTGGCCATGGCGTATTTGAACATGGGGCGAAGCCAGGAAGCCGGACATCATTTCGAATTCATCATTCCTTTAACGGAAAGCAAGTGCTTGAAGGCCATCGCGTATAATGCGCTCGGTTGTATTCAAGCGGAGCAGCGCAACTTGTCTCTGGCGCAAGAGTATTTTGCGAAAGCCCACCAGATGGATCCTTCATTGCCAGAACCGGTCTTTAATTTGAAGGTGTGTCTGTCGAATTGCGGTCATCTGCAGTACGGTGCCGGAAATATGAACCACATGCAATAAGATTATTTAGAGGGGAACATTTGTGCGAAGTACGCACAGATGTTTCCCTCTAGTCATTTCCAAATGACCGAACATCTGTTATGCTAATAACAGTAATTGCGAGAGGAATTATATTAAGATGAGATTTGCTGTATTGGACTTTGAAACGACAGGCAATCAGCCTAACGATGAAATTATACAAATCGGACTCGTCATTCTCGGTCACGATTTACAGATGGAACGCGAGTATCATACGCTCGTTCGGCCGACCATCACAATTCCTGAATTCATTACGCAATTAACCGGAATTGGCAATGAGGATGTGCAGGATGCGCCAGACTTGGATGAAGCGATGACAGGGCTTGTTCCATTGTTAAGTGACGTCGTGCTCGTCGGACATAATGTTGCGTTCGATTATCAATTTCTGCGCCAAGCTCTAGAGCAGACCGGTTATTTACCGTTTACCGGACGTATTCTGGACACCATTGAGCTGCTGCGGATACTGTTCCCTTCACTGCCGTCTTATCAGTTGGGATCGGTTGCGCATGAATTCGGAATCATCCATGACCGACCGCATCAAGCCGACAGCGACGCGAGAGCGACAGCCGATGTATTTATCCGCTGCCTGCAAGCGATCGATGACTTGCCGCTTCTGACTCTGCAACGTATTGTGGATGTATTTGGCGATCAAGAAGAGCGCGATTTAAAGTGGATGCTGGTGGAGAAGCTAAATGAACGTGAGCGGGACGTGTCCGATTGGGACGAGAAGGAAGGTAACTTTCCATTCCGTCAGCTAACGTTGAAGCAAGGGGATTGGACGGATACCCTTCCTCCGCGTGAAGGTTCAGAGAGCAGTCCGCTCAACAATGTGACGTTCCGTGGCTTTATGGATGAAGTGAGGAACAATTTGGCGAGTCTGTTGCCGAATTACGAGCCGCGTGAAGCTCAGGAACAAATGTTTAACGAAGTGATGGAATGCCAGGAGCAGGACCTTCATCTCTTGATTGAAGCTGGAACAGGCACTGGGAAATCACTTGGATACTTGCTCCCTTCCTTATATTACAGCGTATCTCAAGAGAAGAAAGTGATTGTTAGCACGCACACTATCAATTTGCAAGAACAGTTGAGACAGCGTGATTTACCGCTTCTGGAGAAGATTGTTCCGTTTCCTTTCAAAGCTTCGGTGTTAAAAGGACGCAGTCACTATTTGTGTTTGAGAAAATTTGAACATAAAATAAATCATAGAGAGTTCGTTCATGCGCGTGACGACAGCATAACCGCTGCTCAGTTTCTCGTCTGGCTAAGCCAGACGGAGCATGGCGATGATGAGGAGCTGCATTTGGTCCACAAAGGTCCAGATTTCTGGGATACGGTGTCCAGTGATAGCGACTCTTGTCTGAACCGGGCTTGCCCGTGGTTCCGGCGCTGCTTCTATCATCGGGCGAAGAATGAAGCGAATTTGTCGGACATTATTATAACGAACCATTCTCTGCTGTTCACCGATGTCATTGCCGAACATCGTCTGTTGCCTACCTATGAACACTTGGTCATAGATGAGGCTCATCATTTTGAAGAGACGGCAGGCAAACATCTAGGCATCCATTTGCAATATTTTTCACTCATTCATCCGTTAACGCGGCTATTCAAAGACAGCAAGAATGGAGCATTGATCTTGCTTCAGATGCGGCTCCGCCTATCCGGTCACGAGAAAGCGCTTATCTGGGCAGAAGGAATCGACAAGCTGCTCACGCAAATCGTCGACGTGAAGGAACAATGGGACCGTTTGAATGAAGTCTTGTTCCAATTGCTTCCTCCGACTGAGAACGGACAAGCCGAAGCCGCCGGGCAGACGGTATTCCGGTTGCCGTCGGGCGAACGTCCAGAAGCTTGGGCCGGCATCACCGAGCTGGAAAGCGACATCCATGTCCGGCTTAGCGATATTGTTCGGTCAGGAGAGAAGCTGGCCAACGAATGGAAGGATTACGATGACGATGAAATTCAGGGCGTTGTCGTGGACGTGACGGGATTGTTCAAAGAATTGGGCCTAGTTCGGGATGAATTCCGCAACTTTATGCAGGGGAAAGACCCGGAAACGGTCTACTGGATGGAAGGGAATTCCCAGTTCAAGCATAAATCGATGCATATGTACGCAGTCCCGGTCGATGTGAGTGATGCACTGAAACGGTATTTTTTTGAACCGAAGAAAAGTGTAATTCTGACATCGGCTACGCTGTCGGTCGATAAATCATTCCAGTTCGTGGCAGAACAAATCGGGCTGAAGGATGCGGAGCGGGATGGACGGCTGCACACGGTCATATTACCGTCACCGTTTAATTACCGGGAACAGGCATTAGTCGTTATCCCACGTGATTTCCCGAGCGTAAAGGGCGCATCAGATGCAAAGTTCAACCAGATGTTGACGCAATCGATAGCGGATGTCGCGCAAGTAACGAGAGGACGAATGCTTGTGCTCTTCACCTCGTATCGCATGCTGCGGGATGTATATGCGCCTTTGAAGGAAGCGCTGAGCGTTCACGGGATTCACGTGCTTGGACAAGGCATTGACAGCGGTAACCGCAGCAAGCTGACCCGCAGGTTCAGGGAGCAATCCGCTTCCGTCTTGCTGGGGACGAGCAGCTTCTGGGAAGGGGTGGACATTCCTGGAGATGCACTCACGTGCTTGGCGATTGTTCGACTTCCGTTCCAGCCGCCGAACCACCCGTTGGTCGAGGCAAAATCAGAGCGGCTGAAACGGCAAAATCAGAATCCATTCCGGAAGTATTCCGTGCCGCAAGCCGTTATCCGCTTTAAGCAGGGATTCGGCCGATTGGTGCGGACCTCGCAGGATAAGGGAATTGTCATCATCTATGATACGCGCGTGATCGAAACAAGCTATGGCAAGCACTTTTTATATTCCTTGCCGGGACCAAAGATGGAGCACATGGCTGCAGAGCAGTTGGTTCCGCGCATTGAAACGTGGTTGGACGATAATCAAAAGACGTTGAAGAGCGATGAGGGGACTTGATTTAAGATATGAAAACATTAAAAATATCTGAAGCTGTTGTTCGACGTCTGCCGGTCTATTTGCGTCATTTGATAGAACTGAAGCAGCGTGAAGTATTGACAGTTTCTTCTCAGGATTTGGGCCAGAAGCTGGATTTAAATCCAGCGCAAATCCGCAAGGACTTGGCTTATTTTGGAGATTTTGGACGCAAAGGCATTGGTTATGACGTATCTTATTTAATACAGCAAATCCGTCATATATTGAAGCTGGACCAAATTATTAACGTTGGCCTGGTCGGTGCCGGTAAACTGGGGCATGCGTTGTGCAATTACACGGTCTATTTGAAAGACAACATGAAAATCGTAGCTGTGTTCGACGCCATGGAGTCCAAGATTGGCACGGATATTAATAATCTGAAAGTTCAACCTATGAGCGAAATGATCACAACGGTTCGAAATCAGCACATCCGTATCGGAATTATTACGGTTCCGGCCGCGGAAGCGCAATATGTAGCGGAGCAATTCGTCGAAGCCGGTGTAGAAGCCATTTTGAACTTTGCGCCTGTTATTTTGAAGGTTCCGTCTCATGTGCGCGTGCATACTGCCGATTTCACAACGGATTTGTTTAGCCTGGCTTATTATTTAACGGATCAGGGAAAGGAAGTTCCAGTCCAATGACAAAGCGAATCATTATTGAAAATGGCGCCTTTGCGGTACTTAATGCTCAATCCGGGCAAACCTCAACCAAGGGAACGATGGTTATTGAAAATGATCGAATTGTCCACTTGGGAGATTCACTTCCCGCGCAGTTCGATACGAGTGATGCAGAGAGAATAAACGGCAAAGGTCTGTTCTTCCTGCCTGGTTTAATCAATACGCATGGTCATGCTGCGATGTCGCTCCTGCGCGGGTATGGTGACGACATGGTGCTGCAATCGTGGCTGCAGGAGAAAATGTGGCCAATGGAAGCGAAATTTACGTCACAGGATGTGTATTGGGGAACCGCATTATCCGTCGTTGAGATGCTTAAGGGCGGAACCACAACGTTCGTCGACATGTATGATCATATGGATGAAGTCGCTAAAGTCTGCGAACAGTCTGGCATTCGGGGCTGTCTAATGCGCGGCGCAATCGGGCTGTGTCCTGAAGACGTCCAGGATGCGAAGCTTAAAGAAGCGGTTCAATTCGCAAAAGACTGGAACGGCAAGGCGAATGGACGGATTACAACCGTGCTGGCGCCACATGCGCCATATACGTGTCCGCCGGCATTCATTGAGAAGTTCGTGCAAGCGGCACATGATATGGATTTACCTCTTCATACACATATGTCGGAGACGAAGGCGGAAGTGGAACAGAACGTGAAGGATTATGGGCTCCGTCCGGTTGCTCATTTAGAGAAATTAGGCTTCTTCTCCCGGCCGTCGTTCATTGCACACGGGGTACATTTGACAGATGAAGAAATTGCGACTCTGGCTCACTACCATGTAGCTGTGTCTCATAATCCAGGCAGCAACCTCAAGTTGGCGAGCGGTGTAGCTCGGGTTCCTGAATTGTTGCGCGCAGGAGTTGTCGTCTCTCTCGGAACGGATGGTCCGGCCAGCAACAATAACTTAGACATGTTCGAAGAAATGCGGCTTGCTGCGCTTATACACAAAGGAGTATCGGGAGATCCAACCGCGATTCCGGCTGCAGAAGCGCTGCGCATGGGTACCGTATACGGGGCGAAGACGATTTCGCTTCCTGATGTAGGATTGCTTGAGGTCGGTATGAAGGCAGATATGGTTGCGGTAGATATCGATCAAGCTCACTTCATTCCACATACGGATCTCGTATCTCACATGATTTACTCCGCTTCGGCTAAAGATGTGAAGCATGTGTGGATTGATGGAGAACAGGTCGTGAAGAATGGCGAATGCCTGACGTTAGATGAAGAACGTATCCGTCATGAGACGCAGCAATGCTTCGAGCAGCTGCTGCAGCGATAAGCGGGGGGATTTATTCATGGTAAGAAGCCGCACACGTCGGCGTTCCAAATGGAAATGGTATATCCCGCTGGCGGTTCTTATTCTGATTCTTCTCATTGCTGCCGTATATATGTATGTGCAATATATAAATGCTGATGAGCGAGTGAAAGAAGCTGATATCATTCGCCAAGCGAATGATAGTGTAAAGCTCGCAGAAATATCCGGTGTCGAGAAGAGCGTATGGGACGACATTGTCTATGTTGTTGAAGGTAAAGATGAACAAGACCAAGAACGACTGGTGTGGGTGTTTCCGAAGAAAGTCGTATCTATGTACGCCTTTGAAGGAATAAAAAAAGATGCGATGAAAGCAAAAATAAAAGAGCAATATAACAAGGTTCACATCGTACGGCTTATTCCCGGATATAAAGACGGGCAATATGTATGGCAGGCGATGCTGGAGCGAGCGGACGAACAGGGCGCCAACCGCTATTATTATCAATTTTATCTGTTCGCCGACGGTTCACCGATCGGAGAAATCTACGGGCTGCCTAATAAATAACGATGAACCACCTGTCAAGTGCTCATTACACCGTATTCTTGCAAGTGACGCGATTGAAGCGTTGCAGCGAGAATACGGTGTTTTTTTTGTTGCCAAGGGGATTGGCAGCTATGGTACACTTTACATTCAACTTCAGTGTATATACTATGATATACTCTAACATGTACTGAATGATATATTTCATGTATTCAACAAGCGCCGTTTTCATGTAGATAGATTAGAGTGTGAGGAGGTATTTCAGCATGACGAAAAAAGTTCGTATCGCGCCTACCATCCTGATTATGATTGTGACGGGCGCCGTACTGTTCGGTGGATGGGCGTTGTATCAGACTAATTTTGTGAAGCAGCCAGTGGAACAGATCGTGCAAAAGCATGCTGAGATTACACAATATCATGTTGACTGGCAGACCGACGCGATGAAGGTTCAAATTCAGACGAAGCCGGGTGTCGATGTCCGTGAATTGGTTCAGCAGCTGAATGGCGACTTGGAAAAGCAAGCAAAAGGGAAAAAGGTAGTTATTGAATATATGAATGACCATAGCACGCCGAAAATCGATAAATGGTGGTCCCAGGCATTGTTTGATGTCGCTGAAGCGATGGTACATCAAAAATATAGTCAAATTCCATCACGTCTGCAGCAGCTGCAGCAGCCGGGGATAGAAGTTCAGACGGAAATGGACAACCAGTATGTATATATTACGGTGAAGGATGGACAAGGCAGCAAGACGTTGCTGCTGCCGTTAGAAGGTACACGGATGGGGGTGTGGCCGTATGAGAAATCGACAATCGATGCGATGGCCTGAGTGGGTCATCGGCGTATCCATTCCACTCCTGTTGTTCATTATTTTCCTTGGAGTGAATGTGTGGCCGATCGTACTGGCTGCCGCCGCAATAGGTGTATTGGCGTTCGTAGCGCAGCGTCGTGGTGCGGGTATGGCAGCAACCTCTGGCCGCAAAGATTCACGAAGTCTTAAAGTCACTGCAATGAGCTTCGATAACATCGGGGGTCAAGAACGTGCCAAAAATGAGCTGGTAGAAGCTTTGGACTTCCTGGTTCACCCTGACGCTATCAGTAAATTCGGAATACGTCCTCTAAAGGGCATTCTTCTAACTGGTCCTCCGGGGACAGGGAAGACGTTGATGGCCAAGGCGTCGGCCCATTACGCAGACGCGGTGTTCATTGGAGTATCCGGCAGTGAGTTCGTAGAGATGTTCGTTGGGGTCGGTGCTGGCCGGGTGCGAGAGCTGTTTAAGGACGCGAGACAGCGTGCTGTGAAGGAGAAAAAAGAGAACGCAGTTATTTTTATCGATGAGATTGACGTTATCGGCGGTAAACGTGAAGGCGGGCAACAGCGGGAATACGATCAGACATTGAACCAATTGTTGACGGAAATGGACGGTTTATATGCGGATCAGACGCCAAGAATTCTCGTGATGGCAGCGACAAACCGTAAAGAGATGCTCGACAGCGCCCTGCTGCGTCCGGGTCGGTTCGACCGTCATATTCAAGTGGATATGCCGGACAAGAAAGGCCGTCGTCACATTTTGGATTTGCATGCGGATAACAAACCGCTGGCCGATGATGTCAATCTGGACCGGATTGCGGAAGAGACGTTCGGATTTTCCGGTGCACAGCTTGAAAGTGTACTGAATGAAGGCGCGATCTATGCGATGCGTGAACAGGCTGACTTGATTTCGACAGCACATTTATCGCAGGCGATTGATAAGGTGCTGATGGGAGAGAAGAGCGACCGCGAGACGAATCAGGAAGAACGG
Organism: Paenibacillus sp. OSY-SE; assembly: GCF_000283315.1. Lineage (NCBI taxonomy): Bacteria > Bacillati > Bacillota > Bacilli > Caryophanales > Paenibacillaceae > Paenibacillus > Paenibacillus sp. OSY-SE. The sequence goes on from NZ_ALKF01000184.1 coordinate 68,058, forward strand.
CGCCGGGTCGCAATTCATGAATTGGGTCATGCAATTATGGCGGAGCTAGTCCGTCCGGGAAGCGTATCTCAAGTTTCATTAAGTCCGAGAGGTCAAGCGCTTGGCTACGTCCGACACCAGCCGCAGGAAGAACGTTATTTGTATACGAAGCCGTTCTTAGAAGAACAGATTATGATCGCGCTGGGTGGAGCTGCTGCTGAAGAAATGTTCTATGGGAACCGCAGTACAGGCTCCCAGGGAGACTTCGATCAAGCGCTTAATATTGTCGAGACGATGATTAATTCAGGCTTGACCAGCTTGGGAATTGTACGCCTGAAGCATCTGTCTCCCGATGTCTTGACAAAAGAGACACAGGCGATTATGTTAGATTTGACGAATCGCACGCATGAGCTGTTGAAAGAGCACCAGGAAGCATTCGAGCGCTGTCTGAAGCATTTGATTGAAGAAGAGTACGTAAGCGGTGAGAAATTCCGGTGTCTATTATGTGACAAGAAACAATTACCAGCGTGAAAATGCGCTGGTTATTTCTTTTTATTTTCAACAATCATGTTAAGATAATATTAGGTACCTATGCACTGATAACGCGAGCTATATCTCGGGTACACTATGCAGAGCATAGCAACATGAAAGGTGGAAGAGACCATGTTTTTCAAAAAAATCGGCGTCATTGGCGGCGGTACAATGGGCCAAGGCATTGCAGAAATGCTTGCTGTGAAAGGCCTGGACGTGCTGCTAGTGGAGCAAACGCCGGAAAAGCTGGACCATGCATACGAAATGATTGAAACGAGCTTGGACAAACAGCTGGAGAAATGGGCTATCACTCAAGCGGAAAAAAAATTAATTCTTTCGCGCATACATAAGGTGACGCATCTGGCTGAACTTAGTGCATGCGATATGGTTATAGAAACCATCTCCGAAGATATCGAAGCGAAGAAAAGCGTATTTGCGGAGCTGGATCGCGTCTGCCCTAGCAATATCATTCTGGCAAGCAACACATCGACATTGTCTTTGACCGAATTGGCGAGCTCTACGAAATATCCGGAGCGAGTTATCGGTATGCATTTCATTCATCCAGTTTCGAAAGTGGATCTTGTCGAAATTATCCGCGGGTTAAAAACATCAGATGCTACATTTGATGAGACGAAGCGGTTTGTTGAAGAAGTTGTGCAGAAGAAAGGCGTTATGGTGTATGAATCGCCGGGCTTCGTCACGACACGGATTATTTGTAACTTAATTAACGAAGCATTACATGTGCTGCAAGAAGGAGTCGCATCTGCAGAAGATATCGACAATGCGATGCGAATCGGATACAATTTCCAATATGGTCCATTAGAGATGGCTGACCGCTTTGGTCTCGATTCCGTACTGGCAGCGATGGAGCGCATGTTCCGTGAATTCGGCGACATTAAATATCGTCCGTCCGTATTGTTGAAAAAAATGGTCCGCGCCGGTCACCTCGGCGTGAAGACGGGCGTCGGATTTTTCAACTATGACAAGGATGGGGATAGATTATGAAAGTACTAGTCATTAATGCGGGAAGCTCCTCGCTTAAATATCAGTTGTATGACATGACGGATGAGTCAGTATTAGCAGCAGGCCGGGTGGAAAGAATTGGAATGGATTCTTCCATTCTCGTACATGAGCCTCACCATACGGATGAGATTACCGAAGTCAGCGAAATTTTGGACCATACAATCGCGATTCGCAAAGTATTGGACAAGTTGACGGATCCAGAAGTCGGTGTCGTGAAATCTACAAGCGAAATTGAAGCCGTTGGCCATCGGGTCGTTCACGGCGGTGAATCATTCAATAACTCCGTGCTTGTAGACTCGAATGTAAAAGCGGAAATTCGCCGTTTGTTCGAGTTGGCGCCGCTTCACAATCCGGCTCACATGATGGGGATCAAGGCGGTCGAAGCGAACATGGGTAACGTACCGCAAGCGGTCGTATTCGATACGGCTTTCCATCAGACGATGCCTGCGAAAGCTTACATGTATGCCATTCCGAAGGTGCTCTACAAGAAGCACAAAATCCGTCGCTACGGCTTCCATGGCACATCTCACGATTATGTAAGCAAACGTACGGCAGAAACGCTCGGACGCCCGATCGAAGATTTGAAAATCATCACATGTCATATCGGTAACGGTGCAAGCTTGACGGCCGTGCAAGGTGGACAATCCGTTGACACTTCGATGGGGATGACACCACTCGAAGGCTTGATGATGGGAACACGCAGCGGTGATTTGGATCCTGCTGTTGTGCCATTCACGATGATGAAGGAAGATTTGACTGTGAACGAAGTGAACTCCATGCTGAACAAGCACAGCGGCTTGTTGGCGATTTCTGGCATATCCAGCGATATGCGCGAAATTACGGACGGTATGGAAGCAGGCGAACCAAATGCAACATTGGCTTTTGAAATGTACACTTATCGTGTTCGGAAGTATATCGGTGCTTATGCGGCTGCGATGGACGGAGTAGATGCAATCGTGTTCACAGCCGGTGTAGGGGAGAACTCTATCGTGATTCGCCAACATGTGTGCGAGCAGTTGACATTCCTTGGCGTTGAAATCGATCGGGAACTGAACAAGATTCGCTCTAAAGAACCGCGCCGCATCTCTACGCCGAATTCGAAAGTGGAAGTGCTTGTCATTCCGACGAATGAAGAGCTAGTGATTGCACGCGATACGTATCGCCTCGTGAAAGAAGCAAAAAACGTATAAGGGAGAGAGCGAACCGATGGCGACAACTTGTGTCATTCGCGAAGTGAGCCGCCATGTAGGCGAAGAAGTCCGCATGGGCTGCTGGCTCCACAACAAACGTTCCAGCGGCAAGATTCAATTTTTGCAGCTGCGTGACGGCACCGGCTTCATTCAAGGTGTTGTAGTAAAGAGCGAAGTGCCTGAAGAAGTATGGGAAGCTGCAAAGAGCTTAACTCAGGAAAGTTCATTATATGTAACTGGGGTTGTGCGTGAGGAACCACGTTCGAAATCCGGTTATGAAATGACAGTGACGAACGTAGATATCATCCAATTAACTGAAGATTATCCGATTACGCCGAAAGAGCATGGCGTCGATTTCTTGATGGATCACCGTCATTTGTGGCTGCGTGCGCCAAAGCAACATGCCATTTTGACGATCCGCGGAGAAATTATCCGTGCGGTTCAGCAGTTCTTCGATGAGCGCGGCTTTACATTAGTAGATCCGCCAATTTTGACGCCTTCTTCCTGCGAAGGAACAACCGAGTTGTTCCATACGAAATATTTTGAAGAAGACGCCTTTTTGACGCAGAGCGGACAGCTGTATATGGAAGCAGCAGCGATGGCTCTCGGCAAAGTGTATTCCTTCGGACCGACATTCCGTGCCGAGAAATCCAAAACTCGTCGTCATTTAATTGAGTTCTGGATGATAGAGCCAGAAATGGCGTTCGTAGATCATGACGAGAACCTGCGGGTGCAGGAACAGTTCGTATCCCATATCGTGCAATCCGTCTTGAAGAACTGTCGTGCGGAGCTGGAAACATTGGGACGCGATACTTCCAAGCTTGAAAAAGTGGTTGCGCCATTCCCGCGCATTACCTATGATGAAGCGATCAAGTTTTTGCAAGAGCAAGGCTTTGATATTCCATGGGGAGAAGACTTTGGTGCGCCGCATGAGACGGCAATTGCGGAGAAATATGAGACACCGGTCTTCATTACGCACTATCCGACGAACATTAAAGCTTTCTATATGAAGCCAGATCCGAATCGTGCGGACGTCGTGCTTTGTGCTGATATGATTGCGCCGGAAGGCTATGGTGAAATCATCGGAGGTTCGCAGCGGATCGATGATCCTGAGCTTCTAGAAGAACGATTCCGCGACCATGAGCTCTCTTCAGAAGCGTATCAATGGTACTTGGATTTACGCAAATACGGCTCTGTTCCACATTCCGGCTTCGGGCTCGGACTTGAACGTACCGTAGCGTGGATTTGCGGTCTGGATCATGTGCGTGAGACGATTCCATTCCCGCGCATGCTGTATCGTTTATATCCATAATGCATGTGAAGCAAGCTTGCTATCCCGTATCGCATACAGCGGTACGGGATTATTATTAGCGGCACATAAAAAGATTGAAAACGTTACCAAATGTGACTTACTAAAAATTTCGTTTTGTGCGACAATAGGATAAGTATAAAGCGGAGAGGGGATTAACGTATGAGTGGGGACGCTTTTCGAACCTTCGCCAAAGGAATGGCGCTCGGATTGCAATCCGGCAGCGTAAGCGTGCCATATCATTTGCTGCGCTATTGTCGGCAGTTAAAGTTGAGTGATACAGATGTGATGCTGTTCATTCATCTCATCGGCTTCAAGCAGCAGGAAATGAAAGACTTTCCTACTATTGATGAGCTTCAGGAGCGAATGGGATCTTCCCCGGATGCGGTCATTAAATCGCTGCAGAAGCTAATGAAAGACGGCTTCTTAAATATTGATGAGGAAATAGATCCAGAGACGGACGTGCAATACGAACGGTATAACTTAACCGGCCTATGGGAGAAGCTTGCCGTCGTCATGGCGGAAGAGTTTCGCGCCGAACGCCAGAAGCTGCGTACTGTAACTTCATTCTCCGAAGCCGAACCGCCTAATCTGTTCAATATTTTTGAAAAAGAATTTGGCCGTCCGTTGTCACCAATGGAATGCGAGACGATAGCTGGATGGATTGATCAGGATCGTTATCCGGAAGAATTGATACTGTTGGCATTGAAGGAAGCGGTCTTTGCGGGGAAAGTACATTTCCGCTACATCGACCGTATTTTACTGGAATGGAATCGCAACCGCGTCCACTCCATTGAAGATGCCAAGGCGTATACGCAGAAGTTCCGCTCCGGCGGAAGATAATGAACCGCACTGCATGTGAGATGCAGCGCGGTTTTTTTTATACAACTGAACGGATGTGCTGCTGCTCAACCTTGTGCTGAACCGATTTTGCAATGGAGCTTCAACACCACCTCGCAGACATATTCGGGATGAGTGACGCGGAGCATGTGTGCTGCATCTGGCACGGTTATGCTGATGTTGATAACGCGTTAGGCGTACCGTAATAATATCTCTAATCGCCATGCTTTGTTCACTCTCCCCCACAATCAGAAAACGTGTACACGTAACCTGTACACGTTCAGAAAAAAGCGGACACGTAACCTGTCACACTTGACGCTACACAAGCGAGCATACAACTGAATTTTGATGGGCCGTCATGAGGTTTTTGGAGACGTATTCTGGAGGAGAAGACTAAGAAACGATTCTGAGCAACCGATTGATGCTGTCACTAATGCAGCACTTAACGAGCATAAGAGGAAGTATGAAGTATGAAGTATGCATAAGCTCTGCCTTATCAAACTGCGGGATGAACTCTTTGCTGGCTCTGTTTCTGAACGGACGGGAGAATGAACATAAGGACTTGGAAAGCATACACAACGACAGGCTAGACATTGGATACAGACATAGTAGACAACGGTTGGCATGACATCAAAAAACCCGTCCAAATGGACGGGCATATTATGCCGAAATAAAAATGGAATGAGCGCTAACGCAGCGCCTGCATACGGTATACGTATTCGAACAGGAACTCGAACGCTTCCAGATGGCGTTTTGCCTCAAACGAATTGGCGCCCCATGCATAAATTCCGTGCTTGCGCAGCAGAATTCCCGGTATACGGGGGTCAAGCTTCTCCGTGATGCACGGTACGATGCGAGGGATGTCCGCATAGTTAGGCACGATCGGAATTGCAATGCGGGCGTCTTCCTCCCATATATTGAATGCTTTAATGAGCTCGACACCTTCCACAGGAACAGCTTCCTGATCCCAGAATAGCTCCGATATGACGTTATTCCATACCGTGTGCACGTGGAAAATGGCGCCACAGCCCGTCATTCGATAAATTTCACAATGAATGAGTGTCTCTGCGCTCGGTCTGAGCTGTGTGCACTCTGTGGGCTTCCCATGCTCATTGACAAACAAAAAGTCCTCGGGGGTATGAATCGATTTATCTTTACCGCTTGCCGTAATAGCAAATTGAAAGCGGCCCTCTTCGATGTCACTGGCACGTACGGACAAATTGCCGCTTGTTCCCGGGAACCAGTCACGTGCAGCAAATTGTTCCTTGATGGAACGAAGCTCGGCAAGGGCGCGCTGCTTCTCTTCTAATGTGAGATTCCCGATAGATATCATTTTGCTGCCTCCATTCACTGAATTATAAATTCGTTCGCTGACACTTTCGATCTTCTTTGTGCTATTCGTTATGTTTCATATGTTCGATAATGTCATAAAACGTATCGAACGGAGCATATGAAATATGTAATTGCTCACATTTCTCGATCAGGTGCGAGCGGGCATAGACGAATTCGACCTGCTTGGCAGCGGCGAAGTCGGTGACGCTATCGCCGATGACAATCCGCTCGTATTGTTCGGGAGGGAACTTTCTCACGATCGTCGGCTTGCACATGCCGCAATCATTATTACAAGGCTCCTGGCAGTCATGCGGCCATGTGATGCGGACCGTTTCACCGCTGAAGTCGCTGCCATTGCAATAAATACGATTAGATGGAATGCCGAATGGCTCCAGCAGCGGATAGACAAAGAAATCGATGCCACCGCTTGTTACGTACAGATCGATGCTCTCTTCATGGCAAAATTGTACGAACTGCTCGAACCCTGGCCGAATAATCGCTTGGGAAGTAGCAAAACGAATCACTTCATCACGCATGGATGAAGGGAGTAAGGAAAACAATTCCCCGACACCTTGACGTATAGTCTTCCGCTCCGCAATGACGTCCTGAGCGATTGGTTCCCAACCTGCTGGATTAAAATGACGTATAATTGCGATGATATTATCATTTACAGTAATCGTGCCGTCAAAGTCACAGAAGACGACACGCTTCTTGGACGCAGTCATTGCTTTACCCCCCATGCTTGAATTGCGGCTCTGAGCTCTTCATGATCCGCGGCATAGCTGTCCAGTGATGAACCCTGCATGACGGCTTCGATGGCTTGAACAAAAGCGCGGCCGCCGGCCGCAGTCCCGAGTGGATGTCCATGCACGCCACCGCCTGCATTGACGACGACATCGGTGCCGAAATCGCGGATAATGAGCGGAACGATGCCCGGATGAATGCCAGCGGATGGCACAGGGAAACTCGATGCCACGCCGATTTCTGCAGTCGTAAGTGCCTCGCGGATCGCTTGCGTCTCTTCCTTCGGCATCGTAACCGAGCCATAGGGAGAAGGGAAGAGCACAAGATCAGCACCGGCGAGCCGCATGAATTTGCCGAGCGCGAGCGCAGCGGAAATTCCGTGATGCGGTGAAGAGCAGTACGCGCCGGCCAAGGCGGGATGAGCCGCGATCGGAACCGTAATGTCGCGATCTTGGCTTAATGCATGGAGCACGTCATACCCATAGCTCAACACGTTGAAGAGCAGGGAATTGGCTCCAGCTTCAATGGCCCGGAGCGCCTGATCGCGCAGGCTGAATGTCGGTCCGGTCAGGTTGACGGCGTAGAGCAGCTTCTTGCCGGTGTGCTGCTCCGCTTCTTGCGCTGCCTCCATGCAGACTTGAACCCTTTTATCGATTGGTGTCAGCGGATTCTCGAACAAAATCTCGTCGTCCTTGATGAGATTGACGCCACCAAGCGCTTGCTGATAGAACTGTTCCCGCAGCGTATTCAAGTCGTGTCCGATGACGGATTTGAAGATGCTCATCAAGAGCGGGCGGTCGTGGACATCGACGAGCTTGCGGACGCCCTCCATTCCAAACTTCGGCCCGGGAAAGGCCTGCTTGAAATCGTCGGACCATGTCACATCGATGAGTTTAATCCGTCCGTCCATGGACAGCTTGCCGAAGATCGTAACGAGCAAGGCCGGAATATCATGGCTGAAGTTGATGTCCGGATAGGCGATGGATATATCCGCACAGCGCTCTCCGGGAATGTCCGAAGGATGATCTTGCACGGACACGACCCGCCCCAGATGCTTCTTCATGTCAGCTTTCTTCGCCTCGGGAAGATCGGTCCAGCTTCCGACGGTCAAGCCGACAGCGATACCTTCGGCTTTTTTGTGAAAATCGGCACGGTCGTCGTACAGACGGTACGTGGCAACACAGTGATCATTCATTCCATGTTCCTCCCAATTTGTTCTCCCATCTCCTGCGCTCTTGCTTCAGCCCGATGAATGGCAGTCTTCATCGCGTTCGCAAATTGATATTGTTCCAACACCTCCAATGCCGCTTGTGTCGTGCCGCCGGGAGAGGTAACTTTACGGCGAAGCGTGGCAGGCTCTTCTCCAGTCCGTCTGACCATTTCTGCAGCGCCGAATACGGTTTGAACGGTTAAATCGTGAGATTGCTCCTGTGATAGACCGCCTTCCATTCCCGCCTGTATCATAGCTTCCATTAAGTAATAGACGTAAGCGGGGCCGCTGCCGGACAAGCCGGTGACGATGTTCAAATACGGTTCTTCCACCTCAGTTACAATACCCATTGCATTCAGCATCGTCATAGCAGCAAATTTTTGCTCGGCAGTCACTTCTTGCGAGCAGCAGAGCGCGGTAGCTCCGAGGCCAATGTTGCTGGACGTGTTCGGCATCGTGCGCACTATCGGCGCTGAACCGATAATGTGCTGCATCGTCGCGATGCTCAAGCCGGCAACGACGGATACGAGGAGCGTGTCCGCGCGCAGCAGCGGCTTAAGATCGTGCAGGGCGGCAGCCGCATCTTTTGGCTTTATGGCGAGTACGATAATATCTGCAGCAGCAAGCCGTTTCTGCTTGGCTTCTGCCGTTAGCTCGATCGTAACTCCATATCGGTCCTGCAACTCGTGCAAACGTTCTGCATTGCTGCGATTGATGACCGCGATGCGGTCTGGTGCGGTCAATTGTTGTTCTGTCATACCGCGCACGATGGCTTCCGCCATGGAGCCGGCTCCGAAGATACAGAAGTGAAGCGAGCGGAAGGTGTCATTCACTTGTGTCTGTTTTAGGTCCATGCTGTTCATCTCTCTTCCTTCTTTTGCTTCATGCTTTATCTTCTATGGTTCAAAAAGCCCCTCTTAATCGCGAAGTACACGCATCTAATATTCCATTCTTACTCTCTAATTTGACCTTTGCCATAAATTCGATATTTCTCAGAGGTAAGGGCAGGCAATCCCATCGGGCCCCGAGCATGCAGCTTCTGGGTGCTGATGCCGATTTCCGCTCCAAAGCCGAATTCGAATCCGTCCGTGAACCGCGTTGATGCATTGTGATACACAGCCGCTGCATCCACCTCTTGCAAGAAGCGAGTGGCACGTTCTTTATTATCGGTTACGATGCATTCGGAGTGCATCGTGCCGTAGCGTGCAATATGCTGGAGCGCCTCATCCAATGAATCGACGATGCGCACGTTCAGAACATAATCGTTATATTCAGTCGCGTAATCTTGTTCCGCTGAAGCTTTGGCCCACGGAGCATAAGGCAGTGTGCGTTCGCAGCCGCGCAATTCAACGTTGTGAACCTGAAAACCTTCGAGCAGCCCGGTTAAATGACGTTCTGCAAACTGCTGATGCACAAGCAGTGTCTCCATCGCGTTGCATACCGAAGGACGTTGTACCTTCGCATTCAAAGCGATCGCTTCCGCCATTTCCGGATCGGCATCTTCATCAATGTACGTGTGGCAGATACCGGCACCCGTCTCGATGACCGGTACGGTTGCATTTTGCACGACATTTTGAATGAGTGATGCCCCGCCGCGAGGAATGATAACATCAAGCAGTCCGTTCAGCTTCAGCATCTCATCTACAGAGGAGCGATTCGGATCCTCTATGAGCTGCAGCGCATCTGCAGGGAGAGTTGTATTGGCAAGCGCATCATGCAGCACTTCAACAATTCGTTTGTTCGATTCAAGCGCGGAAGAACCTCCGCGCAACACGACCGCATTTCCGGTCTTTAAGCACAGACCCGCCGCATCCACGGTGACGTTCGGACGAGCTTCGTAGATGATGCCGATTACGCCTAGCGGGACGCGAGTCTTCTCAATGTGCAAGCCGTTCGGGCGGTCAAACGTCTCCAACACATCGCCGACCGGATCCGAGAGACTAACGATTTGTCTCAGTCCTTCGGCCATATCCTGAATTCGCTGCTCGTTCAATGCAAGCCGATCCAGCAGGGAAGGGGGAATGCCCTGTTCCTGTCCGCGTGCTAAGTCACGTGCATTGGCCTCGATAATGGAAGCGTCCTGTTCGACCAACGCATCAGCCATGCGAAGCAGCGCTTCGTTCTTCGCGTCACTGGTCAGCCGATTCACCACGGCAGCCGCTGCTTTGGCCAGAGCTGCCTTTTGACGTACTTCACTCATCCCGTATTCCTCCTTTATGATCGTAAAGTTACCCATTCATCTCGGTGTATGACCTCGATGCGAGGCACCTCAATTCGTTTCAATACTTCTTCGCTTGACCAGCCTGCAGCAGTCCGCAGCTGCGATGCATCATAATTGACGATTCCTCTTCCGATGAGCCGATCATCTGGTCCGATTACTTCGACCACATCACCCTGATGGAACTCGCCTTCGACCTCACGGATGCCGGCAGGAAGCAGGCTGGAGCCGTTGTCAATCAAGGCATGCGCCGCACCGGCGTCGACGAAGATGCGGCCATCGGGAGTGGAATGGAACCCAAGCCATTGCTTCTTCATTGGGAGCGCATGCAGATGCGTATCGAAATACGTGCCTTTACCGTGTCCTTGCACGGCTTGAAGCAGGTCGCCCGCTTCGCTGACCTTGCCGACGAATGCAGGCACTCCGCCACGCATTGCGATGCGGGCCGCATCTAGCTTTGAACGCATTCCGCCAGTTCCGACGGATGATCCCGCCCCGCCTGCGAAAGCGTATATTTCATCATTGATTTGTTCAACGCGCTCAAATCGTGTTGCGCTCGGATCGTGCCGCGGGTCAGCAGTATACAAGCCGTCGGTATCCGTCACGATGACGAGACGGTCCGCATGCACCAGATTGGCCACGAGTGCAGACAAGCTGTCGTTATCACCGAACTTCAATTCTTCGACCGCAACGGTATCGTTTTCGTTAATAATCGGAACAACCCGTTGCTTCAACAGCTCTTCCATCGTCATGTGAGCATTATGTCCGCGTTTCCGGCTCGCGAAGTCGGTACGAGTCAATAGGATTTGCGCAACGGGGATACCAAACTGCTGAAATTGCTCCTGATAAGCTTGCATTAAAAGCGCCTGCCCGACGGCAGCTGCCGCTTGCCCTTCGTGCAGAAGCTTCGGCCTGCTGGGGTAGCCGATATGCCGAAATCCTGCCGCAACCGCACCAGACGTGACAAGTACGACTTGCGCCCCTCGCTCGATAAGAGAAAAAAGTTCCCGGACATAGAATGAAATGTGCTCTCGTTTCAAACCGCCTTGATCCGAGGTAAGTGAACTGCTTCCAATTTTGACTACAATGCGCTGATTTTGTACCATAACCATCACTTTCCGCCTGAATATTTACATTGGCCTATATTTTGGAGCGCCATGGCAGGAGGATTATTTTCCGTTCTACCGCCCGAACGCGCTGCTGTGGAAGAGGGAGTGTAACAAAAAAGACTCTCGTCCTATAAAGGACGAAAGTCGTTCTTCCGCGGTACCACCTTCATTGAGATCAACTGCCGAAGCTTTGTCCGCATCGCATCATGTATAGAATCAGACGCCGAGTCAAATTATTCAGCAAGCTAATCATCCCACTTGAATGCCCGTAACGGAGGCGTCCGTTCAGCTTTGCGACAATGCGCTTATACTGACCGCTCAAGGATAGGTTCTGTAACGGCTACACGGCGGTGCTCACAGCCTACGGCAATCCGCTCTCTGGGCGCGACTAACATTACATACTGGTCCTGTCATCACGTTAATATATTCTTACTCCTGGTATCGCCGCAAAGCGATAAATGTTATGAATAGAATACCATGTGATTCCAAGTGATGTAAAGAAGCTCTATTCCCGGTTTGCGAATAATTAGACAGTAGTATTCAGACAGAACAGTATTATTAAGTTTCAAGCTTACAGAATCGTTCAAAATAGAGCAAGCTGTCCGATGCGTTCGGCCGCTTCACGCAGACGAGTCTCAGGAGCTAGCAGCCCGACACGGACATAACCTTCTCCATGTTCACCGAAGCCAATGCCTGGTGCGACGACTACATTAGCTTCCTCCAGCAGCAGATCCGCAAACGCCGTGGAAGTATATGGCTTCGGCACGGGAAGCCAAGCGAAAAATGAACCTGCAGGCGGAGTCACCTGCCAGCCGATCTGGTGCAGCGCCTCGAAGAATGTATTGCGCCTCCGTTCATATATAGCGCATAGTTCGCGCACCGAATCTTGCGGCCCGGTTAGAGCAGCTGCCGCTGCAGCTTGTACCGCGCCGAACAAGCTGACGTACATATGATCCTGCATAAGATTGATTAGGCGTATAATTTCACGGTTGCCGACGGCAAAGGCTACTCTCCAGCCCGCCATATTATAGGTCTTCGACATCGTATAGAACTCGATTCCAACTTCTTTGGCTCCCGGTGTCTCCAGAAAGCTAATCGGCCGGTGACCGTCGAAACCAATCGCACCATATGCGAAATCACTCGCAACGATGATGCCGTGACGTTGGGCAAAGCGCACCGTTTCATCATAAAAAGAAGAGCTCGCGATGGCGGATGTTGGATTGTTCGGGTAGTTCAGGAACATCAGCTTCGCACGACGTAACTGTTCCTCGCCGATCGATTCGTAATCGGGCAGGAAGTTATGTTGCTTCAGAAGCGGCATCATGACCATTTCCGCCCCAGCGAGTGCGACACCGGACCAATAATCAGGATAACCTGGATCAGGCACGAGACAAGCGTCACCAGGGTTCAATAAGATTTGACTTATCTCTACCAGACCGGTCTTGCCTCCGAACAAAACGGCTACTTCCGTATCAGGGTCTAAATCGACATCGTAGTCGGCTTTATAGCGTGAGGCAACCGCTTCTTTGAGAAAGCGAAATCCACTGAACGGAGGATAACGGTGGTATACTGGGTTAGCGGCCGCTTGTTGGAGAGCTTCAACGATATGCGGGGCAGTCGGCAAATCCGGATTGCCTTGTCCGAGGTTAATTACATCGTGACCTTCGGCAATCCGGGCATTCGTACGCTGCACTAAATCGGCGAAAAATTGCTTCGGCAATTGCTTCATCCGTTCGGCGGGGATGATGGGGTGCGAACGGTGTATTGCTTCATTCATAGTCATCTACTCCAGAACTCATTATCGTGTTAAAGGTAGTTATTTAAAATATTAACGATAACGTAGCATGTTTTACCTGAAGTGTACACTTTTTTATTGCTTAGGCATCCATTTGCAGGTCAGAATGCGCATTTCAACCGTTTGATTCTTTCACGTTGCCCGAAGACTGCGGAGTAAGCAACTGCTGCATGAACGGCTTTACATCTGCGGTGAATTGAAGTAAAAACGGCTTCCGCTCTGTGGAGAAAATTAAGAGCAGCGGTTCTTTATCTGGGCAATAGATTAAAAATACGTCCTTGACCTCTAAAATGACTTTCGGCAGCTTTACTTGAGCCGGGTCTTTCAAAGGGACACGGATAATATAACCGCATTTGTGCCCGATTGTGATTTGCGGAGCTAACCCTTTCACGGAACCAAGCCATTTTTTAGCTTCCGTCTGATACGTTTCGCTGTTCGGCAGTGTCTTAATGATCCGCTCTTGCTGCATATCAAACAATTGAAGTGGAGGAACGGCGTCACCCTTTTCACTGGTCGGATCCCAAGCTGAAGCAACGGATGCGATACCGGGGACTGTCATACAGAATATCAAGAGGCTGAGAACAAATAACCGCAATGTGTCTCGTGTATTGCGCATAAGAAATACTCCTTTCTAAGCTGAAGCCGTCATTTCGATTGCTTCCTTACTTTGCCCAGCTTGACTCCATTCCATGAAAAGGTATGATGGAAGAAAGTGTTAAGCAAAATATAAGGTGAATTTATGAATGAAGTATCGATTCATACAGAATGCATCACAGAGGAGAGAGAAAGAGATGAAGCCTGAACAATGGAAAATATGTGCCATTCAAATGGATATCGCTATAGGTGAACCAGACCGCAACCGAATGCAAGTCTTGAACAAAATACGGGCCGTCATGGAGCAAGAGGATAAGCCAGACGTAATCGTTCTTCCGGAAATGTGGAATACAGGATACGCATTGGAACGGATTCATGAATTGGCAGACGAGCAAGGGGAACAAACGATACAGATGTTGTCTGCCCTAGCCGCACAATATCAAGTCAATATCGTCGGAGGTTCGGTAGCTGTGCGCGAACAGGACCGGATATACAATCGGGTATACGTTCTGAATCGGCAAGGTCAAATCGTGAAGATGTATGACAAAACCCATCTGTTCCGCTTGATGGATGAGCATCATTACTTGACTGCGGGAGAAGCGCTTGGGCAATTTACGCTTGATGGGGTAAGCTGCGGCGTTATTATTTGCTACGATCTCCGCTTTCCAGAGCTGACGCGCACGCTTGCTCTACAAGGCGTCGAGGTATTATTCGTTCCGGCACAATGGCCTCATCCACGACTGCATCACTGGCAGACGTTGCTGACAGCGCGCTCGATTGAGAACCAGATGTATATGGTGGCATGCAATCGGGTGGGAAGCAGCAAGGGAGCGGACGGCAAAGAGACTTCCTTCTTCGGCAGCTCGGTCATACTAGATCCTTGGGGAGAAATATTAGCCGGGGCCGGCGAGGAAGAAGCGTTCGTGCAAGCGCACATCCAACTCTCCTTAGTAGAAGAGGTTCGAGGACGCATACCGGTGTTTGAAGATCGCAGAGAAACGCTATATGGCGCTGTCGGACCTAATACTGCCGTATTGCCGAGCTAATGATGAGGTCTAGATCAGATCGTCACAGGAGGCATGGGAAGCGGCGGCAGAAATGGGGTGTGCTTGCTGTCTTGGTTCTGTTCGTGCTGGGAGCTGCGTGGCTCAGGGACTGGCGGGGGGCGGAATCGCCGCATAAGGGCAGCGATAATGAGGCGGCTTCCTCTGCATCTAACGGAACCACATCGTCAGACTACGAGAACAAGCCGTCAGAAATAGAGATACAGGTGAATGAACGGCTAGCCCGGATGTCATTGAATGAACGCATCAGCCAACTGTTCATCGTCGATTTGGATGCGCTAGAAGGAGAAAAACCGGGTGAATCCGCTATAGCTGGGCTAAAGGAGCTCCAGCCCGGAGGGGTAGTCTTATTCCGCAGGGACCTGCCAGATGTGCGGCAGACGATAACGCAGAACCGTGAGCTGCAGCATACGGCGCGCATCCCGCTGTGGATTGGCGTTGATGAAGAAGGCGGCTCAGTTACTCGCCTGTCTTTTGCCAATGATGGTAATGGAAATATGGCGATTGCCGCATCCGGTGACACCGCCTTGGCGGCTGAGACGGCCAATCAGATTAGCGAGACGTTGGAGAAGCTGGAATTCAATCTCAATTTCGCTCCGGTCGCGGATGTGAACAACAACACGAACAATCCGGTCATCGGACTCCGCTCCTTCGGCTCTGATCCGACAGCAGTGGCAGCGTATGTGCAGTCGTTTATTTCCGGTATGCATCAGAGCGGAATGCCTGCGGTCGTCAAGCATTTTCCAGGCCACGGGGATACGGCAACTGACTCACATGTTGGCTTGCCTAAGCTTTCTTTTGCAGAAGAGCGGTTCGAGCAAGTGGAATGGGTTCCGTTTCGCGCTGCCATTGAAGCTGGAGCCGATATGGTTATGAGCGCGCACATTCAAGCGCCGCAGCTAGAGCCGTCCGCCGTCCGCTCGAAGAAAGACGAAAGTCAGATTACGCTGCCCGCAACTTTATCCCCGCGCATTTTGACTGGCATTTTGCGTGACAAGATGAATTTTCAAGGGGCTATCGTTACGGATGCGCTCAATATGAAGGCGATCTCCGATCATTTCGGCAGTGCTGAAGCGGCGGTGCTGGCGCTGCAGGCGGGAGCGGACGTGCTGCTAATGCCGCCGCAGCCGAGTGCAGCTGTCGAAGGAATACGCAAAGCTATGGACGAAGGGAAAATATCAGCGGAGCGGATTGATGAGAGTGTGCGCCGGATTTTGCGCATCAAGCTGAAGTATGGTGTCATAGGTCAGCAGCGGAAGCAATCGATAGAAACAGAGGAAGCAATTAAGCTAGCGGAACAATTTCTCTCGTCCGATCAATCCCATCAGCTTGCCGATCGCATTGCTTCACAGGCGCTCACTCCATGGGGGACGAAGCTGGATACGTACCGCAATCAAGCTTTCATCCAACGACATATGAAAGTGATTACCGTGATCGGGCATGACGAGCGCAGCCTTGGACAAGTCCGTCGTGCGATTGAAGATACGGCAACATCACTGTATAAAGGGACGGGGAAGCTGGCATGCCACGGTCTGCTCCTGTCGGATAACAAGCTGGCGCCAGCAGTGCAATCGAGTGATGCCGTCCTATTTGTCACGCGAGATATTTATTTGCAACCGAAAGCAACAAGTAAGTTGAAAGCGGCACTAAAGCTAGCTCTAGACAACAAGAAGCCTGCTGCTGTCATCGCGGCCGGTACGCCATATGATATCGTGACACTGTCCAATGCGCCTCTCGGATTCGCGATATATGGTGCTGCAGACAGTAACGTAAGGGCAGGCGCGAGTGCTTTGTTTCACGACAGGCTGCCACAGGGCAAGCTGCCGGTGGAACTGCCTGAAAGGGGGAGTGAATAGGGTGCGCTCCCTATTCACTCACGCGTGCGCGACTGCCGAAGCGTGCCGCCACGGTGTCTTTCAATGTCTGCATAAATGCTTCCGCGGCATTGGACATATACCGTCCTTCCCGATAGGCAATGACAAGTGTCCGTGCGGGGCGGCCTGCAAGCGGAACATAGACAGGCACGAACTCGCTTCGCGGCGCCGTGGCGATAAATGAGGGCACCAAGGCAACACCCATGCCTGCTGCCACCAGTGACTGTACTGTTTCGATATTGCTGCTCTCGAAGACGACGTTAGGAGTAAAGCCCGCTTTTTTGCACAGATCGAGTGTAATTTGCCGGAAGCCTTGTCCACGTTTCAATAGAATGAATGGCTCTTCCCGCAGCTCCTCCATCGCGACTTCCTGCAGCTTCCGCCTCGCATGCGTGGCCTGGTGGGCTAAGGGATGCTGATTCGGTACAGCAAGCACGATCTCTTCCTCAACGATGGGTTCATACGTTAATGATGCATCCGTAAGTGGAAGGGACAAGAGGCACAGGTCGTTCTTGCCTTGGGCCGTCATTCGTTCCAGATTCGAAGTGGAGGTATCTTCGACGAGCATCAGATTGATTTCCGGGTAGCGCAAATGAAATTGCGGCAGAACGTGCGGGAGAATATGTGAACCGGTAATCGGCATCGTGCCAATGACGACCTTTCCTTTTTTAGTCTGGCTGATGTCGGACATTTCACTTTTCAACTGTTCCATGGCATCCATTATTTTTTGCGCACGATCAACAAACACTTCTCCGGCATGCGTCAGCTCCACAGAGTTCGTCGTACGTTGGAACAACAGCACGCCGATTTCCTTCTCTAGCTTGGACAACTGCTGGCTCAAAGAAGGCTGGGCGATATGCAGCTTCTCTGCTGCTCGGGAGAAATTTCGCTCTTGGGCGATTTGGACGGCATATTGGAGCTGGCGGAATTCCATCGGATTGTATGAGCCTCCTTAATAAGGTTATAGGTTCAACCTATTATCATTATAGTTATTATATCTTGGAACAATGAAGAAAGAAATGCTATATTGTTTGCAAAGAGATAGAGGAAACAACCGATGAGGTGAGGCAAATGTCTACAAAGAAAACGATGTACGAGAAGATTTGGGATCAGCATGTCATCGTACAAGAAGAAGGCAAACCGAGCATTTTGTATATTGATTTGCACTTGGTGCACGAAGTAACATCACCGCAAGCGTTTGAAGGTTTGCGCATGAGCGGCCGCAAAGTTCGCCGCCCGGATTTGACTTATGCAACAATGGACCATAATGTTCCGACGAAAGACCGGTTCAACATTTCGGATCCGATCTCAAAGCAGCAGATCGATACGTTGTCGCAGAACTGTGCGGAATTCGGAGTTACTTTGTTCGACCTGAACAGTATCGACCAAGGGGTTGTTCACGTCATGGGACCGGAGCTTGGATTGACACATCCGGGCAAGACGATCGTATGCGGCGACAGCCATACATCTACGCATGGCGCGTTCGGCGCGCTTGCATTTGGAATCGGTACGAGTGAAGTGGAGCATGTGCTTGCGACCCAATGCCTGCAGCAAGCCAAGTCCAAGACTATGGAAGTGCGCTTCGTAGGCAAGCGCAAACCAGGCGTAACCGCGAAAGATATGATTTTGGCTTTTATTGCCAAGTATGGTACTGACTTTGCAACAGGTTATGTGATTGAATATACCGGTGAAGCGATTCGCGAGCTGTCGATGGAAGAGCGCATGACGGTATGTAACATGTCAATTGAAGCCGGCGCTCGTGCAGGGCTGATCGCTCCTGACGAGACGACGTTCAACTACTTGCGCGGACGTCAATATGTGCCGCAAGACGCGGCGTACGATGCTGCGGTCGAGCAATGGAACCAGTTGGCTACAGATGAAGGCGCGTCTTACGACTGTGTTGTTGACATCGATATGGATAGCTTAATTCCGCAAGTCACTTGGGGAACGAGCCCAGGTATGGGAACGAATATTACGGCGTCGGTGCCGAACCCGGCTGACTTTGCGACGGAAAATGAACGAAAAGCTGCAGAGAAAGCTTTAGAATATATGGATTTGACACCAGGCACACGCATAACGGATATTGCAGTCGACTATGTCTTTATCGGTTCCTGCACGAACGGACGGATTGAAGATTTGCGCGCTGCGGCTGAGGTGGCCAAAGGGTATAAGGTGAGTGACAGCGTAACGGCGATTGTCGTTCCTGGCTCTGGCCGAGTCAAGCTGCAAGCCGAAGCGGAAGGGCTGGACAAAATATTTACGGATGCAGGCTTTGAATGGCGCGATGCGGGCTGCAGCATGTGCTTGGCAATGAATCCTGACGTGCTTCAGCCAGGCCAACGCTGCGCTTCAACGTCGAACCGCAACTTCGAAGGTCGCCAAGGCCGCGGCGGACGCACGCATCTCGTATCACCGGCAATGGCAGTCGCCGCTGCCGTAAAAGGTCATTTCGTTGATGTGCGCAATTGGGAATTCAAAGCGGAAGTGCTGAACTAGGAGGAGGACGGACTCATGCAATCATTTACGACATTAACGGGTCTCGTCGCACCTGTCGATCGGGTGAACGTAGACACGGATGCGATTATTCCAAAACAATTTTTGAAACGAATTGAACGCAGCGGCTTCGGACAGTTTCTGTTCTACGAGTGGCGCTTCGACCAGCAAGGCGATGTTATACCGTCATTTGATTTGAATAAGCCGCGTTATCAAGGCGCAAGCGTGCTTATCTCGCGCGCCAACTTCGGCTGCGGCTCCTCACGCGAACATGCCCCGTGGGCAATATTGGATTACGGCTTCCGCTGTGTCATCGCGCCATCCTTTGCGGATATTTTCTACAACAACTGCTTCAAAAACAGTGTGTTGCCAGTGAAGCTTTCTGAAGAGCAGGTGGAAGAATTGTTCCAACGTACGGCTCAGTATGAAGGTTATCAGCTTCATGTCGACTTGGAGAACAAGTCGATAACGGATGATTACGGATTGTCGTACTCTTTCGATCTGGATGAGCACCGCCGTCAATTCCTTCTGCAAGGATTGGATGATATTGGCCTAACGCTGAAGCATGGCGACGCGATTGCTTCGTATGAAGCAAAGCATGCTGACCGTCTCGCTTATCCTGTATAATTCATGCCCTCATAAACAGAGCAACCTTCGGCTTGCCGCTTCGGCGGAACCGGAGGTTGTTTTTGCATAAAAAAGGAGACGTGCCGATATTCATGAACGAGATGAGTTGTATGAAAAGAAGATCGCATTTCCAGCTAATAACGATACGCTGCCAAGTACTTCTCTCCACTCTCCCTCTCATTCAGTAGGGGCATCCTCCGTAGGGAGAGGATAACTTTGGTGTATAAGTCTCTAGTAATCTTGCTACTCAGACGATGGAGGATCAATACCGTTCGATAACATCGCCTAGTGCCTGAGACATACGGGAATCGTTGTTGCTGACCGAAGGGGAGAGTGATCGGAAACGCCGAACGGAGAGAGTACCGCCTCTCCAGTATCTTGAGGTATTATGTAGGGCCATCTCCTAGGTCTATTGTAATTAATCTAATATTTAGACGTTCCACATGACACCTTCCCTGTCATAAATTACTCCATACAATTTGCATCGTGCTCTCTCCACGCAAATCGTGTGTCCCTAAGTCTGTGCCGGATGCATGAATTCATTATTTCGTTAAAAAAATGAAACCGATGGTGACTTTTGGGCTGACTCCGACGTTATACTTCTCAGATACCGGTATTGAGTAATTATAGTGAAGGATGACGGTTGTGATACACATGCATAACGTGAGCAAGAGCTACGGGAAAAACAAACAAGCCCTGAAGTCGGTCCATTTGAAGATCGGCCATGGCATGTTCGGTCTCTTGGGTCCGAACGGAGCGGGGAAGTCCACTTTACTCAGAATGCTGGCAACTCTGCTCAAGCCAACGAGCGGCACGATTACGATCAACGGGTGTGATTTGGCGCGGGAAGCGGACACCATACGGCGCATGATAGGCTATTTGCCGCAATCCTTTCAAGCTCACCCGCAAATGACGGGACGGCAATTCCTTGATTATGTCGCGATCATGAAAGGAATCGGCAGCGGCAAAGAACGGAAACGCCACGTTGATGAACTGCTCGAGCAGGTGAACTTGGCAGACAAGGCATCTCTAGCGGTCAAAACGTATTCCGGCGGCATGAGGCAGCGTATCGGCATCGCGCAGGCGCTGATCGGCTGTCCGCAGGTGCTTATCGTTGACGAGCCTACCGCAGGACTGGACCCAGAGGAACGCGTCCGGTTCCGCAATTTGCTGAACCGATTCAGCCGAGAGCGCACGGTCATTCTGTCCACGCATATTGTGGGAGACATCGAGACGAGCTGCACGCAGCTTGCCGTCATGTCCCACGGAGAAGTGCGGTATGCGGGACACCCGCAAGGCCTTGTGAAGATAGGGGAGGGGCAAGTGTGGGAAGTTGAATTGAGCGACAACGAATTTACGGAGTTCGAGCCGAGTCAGATCGTTGGCGCCAGGCGGACGGCGACCGGGGTGCGGTGCCGGATCGTCAGCTCGAGTCCTCCCGTTCCACACGCCGCTTCTGCTGTGCCCACCTTGGAGGACGGTTACTTGGCTCTGATCGGCGGTGAGCGCAGTGAATAACGGATTCAGGTGGTTAACGCAATGGAGGATTGAGAGCCGCTGGTTGTGGCGGAGTCCGATATGGATGGCGTTGCCTTTGCTGTTCGGCGCATGGCTTGCAGGGGATTTGATGAAGGCCGCGCTGCCGCAGTCACAGGATCTGCACCTTTATGTGCACGATTTTCACAAGGTGAAGCACTCGTTAAGCCTGGTGATTCCAATTGTGCTCGGCATCCTGTTCGTCCGTCGCGATATCGGGAAGGTGTCATATGAATGGATGGCCGCGCTGCCTGGGTCTTCAATGGTCATCTGGTCGGCCAAGTGGGTCGCCGGCTTCGTCTATATGAGCTTATTCACCGTCGTCATGGCGGTAGTATACGTCTATTTTGCCGTCTCGCACGGAATCGAGACTGGCATCTATATGACACACGTGTGGACATTTGTATCCCATTATGAAATGTCCTACCTCATCACGCTCGTGCTGGGCATGGCGCTGGCAGCCTGCATCCGCCATCGCGTCGTCTATTTGATCGGACTGTGCGGATGGATGTTCGGCACGTATTTCATCGATTTGGTTCTGCTGGACATTTTGACGCTCCCGTTTATGCGGCTGCTGCACTTGAATCAATTTAATCTGTCGAGCAGTTGGCAGCTGGAGGCGTGGGGCGAAGTGTGGCGGCGTCAGGAATGGCTTGCATTTATCATCCTTGCCTTTGCCTTCGTCATTTGTCTGTTCGTGTCCGCCGTTGCCGTACATATGCGGAATCAGCCGGGCATGCAACCGCTCTGGTGGAGACGGGCGTGCTGGATCTGCATCGGCTTGGCGGTTCTTGCCGCACTGCCATACGGGATGCTGTGGAACGAACGATATGAGTCACTTGGTACGTATAAGCAGGAGACGGAACGTTACGTTGAGGAGAACGCAGGCGAAGAGCTGGAACGTTCTAGTGAAATGGTGTTTAAGGCGGAAAGGACAGAAATTAAAGTGCAAGCCGACGGCGATGACAGTGCTGTCATTACGACGTTGCTGACAGGCTCTCTGAACAAGAATGCAGATGGAACCGTTCCGTTTACGCTCGATATTCCGTTCCGTCTTCAAGAAGTAACGGTGGACGGCGCACCGGCGGAGTATGATCGGCAGGGTACGGCTGTTATGGTGAAGACCGGAAAGAAAGCGAACGATCGCGTAACGATTGCGTTCCGATACGACATATCCGGCGTTCAAAGGTTGTATTCCAATGGAGGAGAGGCAATTACGCATGCTTTGCAAGATGGCACGGTATTATTGAACGGAAATCTGGCATGGTATCCCATACCGGGAAATCATCTGATGTATGGTTATGCGAATCGGGAAATTCGCGTGAATCGGACCCGAATCGCGATGCAGCCGCAGGAATTCGATGTCATTGTGAAAGGGGTCGAGCGGCCGGTTTATGCCACGCTAGCTGGAGAACAGGCAGACGACGGAAGCTGGCACTTTTCCAGCAAGCAAGCCAAAAGCGTGCATCTATATGCAGGCTATTTCATTGAAATACCAATCGGCAGGGACGGCACACGTATCGTCACGACACCGAGCAATCGCAGGGAAGCCGAACGCATGGCCGATCAGGTAGATGAGGCGATGTCTTATTTCGAAGAATGGCTTCCTGTTCACCCGCGCGTCAATCAAATTCTGTACATGCCCATGCGCTATTTGGAACAATCGATATATGGTACAGAGGTGTCTGGCAATACGATGCTTATTTCGGAACTGAAGCACCATAATCTGGACAATTATCAGTTTGTGCGCATCATAAACAGTCTGCTGTTCGGTGACGATGCGCTCAACATATCGTTAACGTACGATGAGAAGCCCACCTTCGTAATGGAACTCCGGTCGTTATTCACAGTCATGCACACCCGTGACAAGCTTGGGTTGGATGAGCAGGAGTCGCAGCGATCGCCGTATATATCATTTTCGAAGTCTTTCCGTGGAGAAGAGGACAATGAGAATGTAAAGCGTCTTGTCAAGCTTGAAGGCGAATTCCATGCAGCATTGGACAACGGTGGCGCGAACAGGTTGAAAAAGCTGTTGGCGGAATGGTACGAGCGTTTTAATGGGCTGCATATCGATTACTACGGCAACGCCGATTATCCGCCGGAGAAGTACCCGATAATAACGATTGACATGCTGGAACAAGCATGGGAACGGGTAAGTGACGATGAATAAACGTGCGCTGTGGGTTCTGGATGTGAGGGGAAGCGTATCTTGGATACCGCTCCCGCTAGGGGCCGTGGCGCTCGTTCTCGCGGCGCTCCTGCTGTGTAGCCAGGCGAATCCGCCTTCAGCCCATTACATGCATGAATGGGCTGCGATTCCATTCACCGTAATGATGACAGGGATCTTGACGCAGCGGGAGTGGTCCGCTGGCATGATGGAGCTGGTGAGCACATGGCCAATCTCGCACGTTAGTCTCGTCATGCGCAAGTTATCGCTTTCCGTGCTGGCCGTGCTGCTGTATGAAGCGATCTGGTATGCCGTATATCAGTTTCGTTTCGGCACGGTGGCCGTGAACGTGCATGTGTACGGCGGCACGGAAGCCGTATTCCGCCCGGCTTCTTGGTGGGAGCTGGTGGCTATGGTGGCGCCGGCCGTCGTTTTCTTTGCTGCGCTAACGCTCGCGGTCATGGTATGGACGCGCCGCTGGTACGTTGGAATTTCGGCTGCATTCGGATGGTGGATGCTCGAATCGATGACGAAGGGGGCGCTGACTGGAAGCGCGAGTGCGATGACGTTTCATTTGCCGGATGCGACAGTATTCACGGTCAATCGGATCGGGTTCGCGGTGGCGGCAATCGTCCTGGCTGTAGTGAGCATTATCGGTTTGGAACAGAGGGAACGGTGGGCTGTCAGCCATGACACCGATTAGACAAAAATAAAAATGAGCGGCATGTCGCCAACGGACAGGAGGGGGAGGATGATATCCGATGAACAGTTGGTCAAGGCGATGGCAGATGGCGATGAAGCGGCATTTGAGACGCTTGTCCGGCGCTACCACGCACCGATTCAGGCCTATGCGGAACGAATGCTGCATGACCGGCGTAAAGCGGAGGATACCGTGCAGGAAACGTTTCTTCGGCTAATCCGTCAGATGGAGAAAGGAACCGTTCCAGAACAGGTCCGGCCTTGGCTATACCGTGTAGCCGGCAATTTATGCAAAGATCAGTTCCGCAAGCAGGAAGTGCGCAAGGAGAGTCTTGTCGACGATTTCGTTGAAGAGGCGGTTCGGAACGATGCCGGTGTGTTGCAACTCGTTGAGCGTCAGGAGACGAGGCGCGAACTGCTGCGCGTCATGAACAAGCTGTCCGCTACGCAACGCCAAATCGTCACGCTCCGCTTCTATCACGATTTGAAGCTGCAAGAAATTAGCGACGCGCTCGATATGGGATTAAGCGCGGTGAAAGCAAGCCTGTATTCCGCTCTGCGGAAGCTGAAAACACTGCTGAACCAAGAGGGAGAGCCATCGCCAGACGAGAAGGAGGAAATAGCGCATGGAAAAAGATAAACGGGAGGCTCCTGAACAGGCAGAGATGTTTTCCGGAAACGAAGAGGAATGGTTGGAGCTTGAGCGCGAAGTGCGTCTTGCCATGCCGCCTTACGTCGTATCCTCACCCTTGCCGGATGATACGGATCGGCTGCTGTCCAGCTTAAGGCCGTCGTTCCACAGCTTGGCCGAGAAGAAGCACGCTGCTGAACAGCACCGAGACGCATTTGCCTGGTTAGCATCTGAGCCGCGCAAGGATCCGCGCATGTCGGCGCTCGTCAAGCTGCAGTTGAATCTATATTCGCATTGGTACTGGATTGCCAGTTTTGCT
Source organism: Paenibacillus sp. OSY-SE (assembly GCF_000283315.1). Classification (NCBI taxonomy): domain Bacteria; kingdom Bacillati; phylum Bacillota; class Bacilli; order Caryophanales; family Paenibacillaceae; genus Paenibacillus; species Paenibacillus sp. OSY-SE. The sequence goes on from NZ_ALKF01000184.1 coordinate 93,342, forward strand.
TTATTCGCCATGCTGATTAGTGCGGTCTCGATGAGTCAGATGGGCACAGATCTGGTGAGAGGGGCATTTTCGTACGCGGTACCGTTGTTCATGCTGGCAGGATGGCTGTATGCGGTCCGCCCGCAGGATGAAGGGATGCGGTTGGTAGAAGCAGTCACCCCGTATCCACCGGCACTCATTTGGATGACAAGGACAGTTATCGTGCTTGCTTGCAATCTGCTGCTCGGTATCGCGGGCTCTATCATTGTCTACGCCAGTCTGAATGAACTGCTGTTCTTCCCATTCCTACTCTCGTGGATGGCACCTACCGTATTCGTCTGTGGGCTGCTGACCTACGTTACATTCAGACTGGGGTGGCAAGCGGGGGTAGCGGCATCTGTCATCGGTTGGGCAGTATGGTACGGAGTAAGCGAAGCAATGCTCTACCTCTCTTCACAGCCCAGGTTCGATTATCAAGCTCTAGCGGATTGTCTGGTGTTGGCTGCGGGCGGCATGTTGTTGATGGCGGCGTGGCGGCGTTCCTTGGCTTGTGCGTATGCCGCGGGTGAGGAGGTGCGCCCGGCATGATAGAGCTTAACCAAGTGTATAAAGCGCGGGGAGCGTTCCGGCTCTACGTGGAGAAATTACGATTCAACACGGGGCTGCACCTCATTACCGGTCCGAATGGAGCGGGCAAATCAACGCTGCTGCAAATCATTGCTTCTGCGGACGTGCCGGATAAGGGAACGGTTAGCTGCAACGGCATCCCGTACCAGGAGCGGCTAAGTTACGTGAGGGGGCGAATTGGCTTCGTTCCCGGGGAAGCCATACCGTATGAGGATATGACCGCACTGGCATTTCTCTCTTATATGGGCGGATTGAAAGGCGTGACGGACACGGCCTCCCACCTGAAGTTATTGGAATTATTCGGATTGAAGGGTGAGCGCGCAACCCGGGTGAACCGGCTCTCTCTCGGGTATCAACGCCGTCTTATGCTCGCCCAATCACTGCTCGGGGCTCCCGATATGCTGGTGCTCGACGAACCGCTCACACACGTGGATGGCCCGGAACAGCGGCGTATCATTGCCTTGCTGGCCTTGTATGCGCGTGCAAGGACCGTCATTGTGTCCTCCCACGAGCCCGAAATGTGGGAACCGAATCAGACCGTGGCGTTGAACAACGGCTCTCCCGTCAGCGCCTAAATACTCATCCACTGATGAGATCATATCCATTGGTGGCAGTCATGTTCATAAAAGCCCACGCCCGTCTCGTAGTTCCTCATGCGAGGAATGTCGATGCCGAAGCGCGGGTTTTTGTCATTTGCGCGCAAAGAAAGTCAAAGTTTATTTAAAGAACCCTCTTGCGTGGCAGACGGATGTTGAATTACATTTAAGTAGAGGACGATATTTTTAACCAAATTATGTTGAAATTACGCAACTTTTGTCCTTTTTATACGTCTAATAATACGTCCGTTCTTAATAAACAGACATATAGAGCGGAACAACATGAAAGGATGTAGAGGTGAAGATGCAGAGAGGACAAAAATTAGGTGTAGGGTTGCTACTGATGATGTTATTGTGCGTACTGTTTCCCGACATGGGACAAGCTCAAGCTGCTCCTGAACCGAGCTTGTACCTGAACGGCAATTCCATTAAATTGCCGGAGAAAATCACGATGAGTAATAATTCGGTCATGATTCCGATTCGCGTCGTTTCCGAAGAGTTGGGGTATAAGGTTGGGTGGAACGGGAAGGCGAAGACGGTAACCATATATAACGATAGCAAACGCTTAAACCTGACCGTTAATCAGAAGACGGCCAAAGTGAACGATAAAGAAGTCCAATTGGACGTAACTCCAATCGTCAAAGCAGGCTCAACGCTCGTTCCGCTCCGCTTCGTCGGGCAGAACATGGGGTTGACGGTGGAGTGGGACAAGGATACGAAGTCGGTGTACTTGTTTACAGCAGATGAGTCATCTCCAGACGTCGTTCCGCCGACAGCGGGCACACCTAGCGGTGAAGATGCGAATGGCGGCGGCGGAGACACTTCGTCCGATGGAACGAATCACAACGAGAATTCGGAAGATGCGCATATTACCGATTTTTCATTTATGAACAACCAGTTACATATTGCTTCAGATTACAACGTAAAACCGAAAATTATGACGATGACAGACCCTGATCGTGTCGTTATTGATTTACCGGGAACCATATTCTCGGACACATTTTATGAAAGATTCGGTTTCAGTGATGGCGGTCAAGGGGAAATGTTAATTACAGACTACCCAGATGTGCAGCGAATTCGCTTTGCGATGTTCAGTAACGATCCGAATACCGTTCGTTTTGTTATCGATGCGAATTATGCGCTTCAAGCAGAAGTTGCGACGAATGACCAGGGATTGACGACCATTTCGCTGATTCCAGGCACTGGCAGCGGTGGAGAGCCTGTGAAGCCGACAAAGCCGGACGGCAAATACGCGGTCGTTATCGATGCAGGGCATGGCGATCACGATTCAGGCGCCGTAAGCATCAAGAAACGGTATGAGAAAGATTTCAATTTGGCGCTTTCCTTGAAAGTGAGCGAGTTGCTTCGTCAAGACGATCGGTTCCACGTCGTATTGTCGCGCGAAGACGATACGTTTGTGGAGCTGAGCGATCGAGCTAAAATAGCCAACGATTTGGCAGCGGACTTATTTGTTTCTATCCATGCCAACAGCATTAAAGATAAACCTTCGGTAACCGGTACCGAGACCTATTACTGGCGATCGGCAAGCAAAGCGTTCGCCGACACGATGCACGAGCATCTTGTCGAAGGCACGCAGCTCAAAGACCGAGGGGTGCGCAAGGCCGATCACCATGTCACTCGCGAGACCAAAATGCCGGCCATTCTGCTTGAAGTTGGATATTTGACGAATGAATATGACGAATCCCAACTTTTTGATGAGCAGTTCCAAGCGCGCGTCGCAGAGAACATCGTCAAAGGAATTCAAGACTATTTGGGCTTGCTCTAATTCCGCGGAGATGCAACTTTTTTCACTGCGCTGCGTTATGAACGGTGTAAAGGAGGTCATTAGTGATGACAACACGTAAATGGTGGGGAATTGCCGCTGTCGTATTGTCCATTGCGCTCGTTGCCGGGTGCGGCTCTAAGCCCACCACGAATGCGGGGCAGCCGGAACAGCCAACGACAGAACAACCGACGACGGAACAGCCGCCGACAGATGGGCAGAAAGATAATAAACAAGAACAATCCATACAAGTATATGTCTCTGACGAAGAATTGATGGGATTAAAGACGTATGAGAAGAAGATTCAGTACGCAAATGACGAGGAGAAGTACAAAGCTGTCCTCGAAGCGCTGCAATCTTCCGATAACGACAGCGACATTCCATTGTGGAAGAAAATCGAATTCAAGTCAGTCAAGATGGATAACGAAACGCTTGTCATTGACGTTCATATTCCGGAAGACGGCCATTTGGGAGCGGGCGGAGAGCAGTTTGCGCTTGAGGCGCTAACAAAGACTCTGTTCCAATTCAATGAAGTAAAAGCGATTGACGTTCTAGTAGACGGTGAAGCGGTAGAGAGCCTCATGGGGCATGTTACGCTAGAGCATCCTATTAAGCGCTAATCGGCTAAACGTGTCTATTGAACAACGATTATGATGAATCACTTAAAAATACCTATATTTATTGGAGAACAGGGGCAGGAATTGCCCCTGTTCTTGTCGAAAAAGAACATCTTAACGTAATAACCGTGGAAGGGGATGCACAATGAAATTGAATCACGAAAACCGCATGCGTAAGACAAGAACTATCGGGAGCGCGCTGTTAGCCTTGTCTTTAACGATGACATCATTGCCTATCGCAATGGCTGCGGAATCAGGAACTCCAACAAATAATCAGGTTGCAACCGCGTCCGGTGTCAGCCCAATGTTCAGCGATGTCAAGCTTGGACACTGGGCAGAGAAGCATATACATAAGCTTGCGGCATTAGGAATCCTGAAAGGAAACAACGGGAAGTTCCGTCCTGGTGACGATGTTACACAGCAAGAAGCGATTACGATGGCCATTCGCTTCATGGGACTTGAAGGAGATCTGAATACGACGGAAACGGTTGCGCTGCCGGAAGATTTCAAGGTAGGCAATTACTTCAAGCCTTACGTCGTGCTTGCGTTCCAGAAGGGTCTGCTGGATAAGAAGGAAGAGATGACGAATCCGGATCCGAAGAAGCCTTGGGGCGACGAGAAGGTAACGCGCGAATGGATCACGAAGATTTTGGTGCGCGCGGTCGGCAAAGAAGCAGAAGCGAAGGCACAAAATAAGCCAACCTCATTCGCTGACAACAACAAAATCAGTTCGTCTGCACTCGGCTATGTAAATACGGCGGTTGATTTGCAGATAACGACAGGCATGGCCGGCAACCGTTTTGAACCGCAAGGAAAAGTAACGCGTGATCAACTCGCGACGTTCTTCAGCCGTGGGGATAAGGTTGCGTCGATTCAGCATGCCACGGAAACATACGGATATGCCATGAGCCTGAGCGATCAGGAGATTCGTCTTTATACCGAAGACGGGAAGTCACAGACGTACCGCCGCGACAGCAAGACGACGTACTACAAGGGTGATAGTGAAGAGTCTATCAAGGCAAGCGACATCGCTCTATACACGAAAATCCGTGTTGTTGGAGAAGGGGGCGTAGCTTCCTATGTGGAATTAATCGATGCGCAGCCTAAAGTAGAGACGACGAGCGCCACACTGAAATATGTAGTCGCCAGAGACAATAAAATGTATGTGAAGAGCGACGGAACGGAAGATTTGACGGAGGTTTTCTTCGATAACACGACCGTAATTAAAGATGCAAGCGGCAATGCGATCGAGCCTTCCAAAATGACGACAGACAGCGTGTTGGAAATGAAACGCGAAACGTTCACGACCGAACGCAAAATCATTGAAATTCAAGTGAAGTCCGGTCCTGTGAACAAATCAGGCAAAGGCACGATTGTGTCGGTTGATGCCACCAGCAAGTCGATAACGATTCAACCGGAAAGCGGCGACACTGAGACGTTTACGGTAGCGGATGACGCTATTGTCAGATACAAGGATCAGATTTTTACGAACGGCATTAAGGATTTGAAAGAAAAAGCCGCGATTACATATGTGGTGAAAAACAGCATTGTTCAGTCGATTGAGCTGACTGAATTGGCGGAAATGACGATTACCGGCACATTGTACGAAAAAGGCGCCGCAAAGACTAGCCTGACGGTGAAGAAAGACAACGGCAAGCTGGAAGCAAAAATGTTGGCGCGTGATGTCGAAATCGTCATGGAAGGTATGAAAAACCCGTCCTTCGATGAATTGATTGCCGGAGAGTATGGGGATCGCGTAGAGCTGACGATGAACAGCGAAGATCTCGTATCGCGCATTACGGCGGTCAATCGTAAAGTCGAAATGCTTATCGGCGTCACGATTCTCAACTATGACAAGACGAACAACCTGTTGACGGTTGTCGATGAGAAAAAAGACCCTTACGTATTGAGCCTGAACCATGGCACTCGTTTTGAAAACAATGGGAACCGTGTGTCGCTGGATGATATTGCGAGCGAATTAAGAAACGGCAAACGCAAAGCGAACATTCAATATACGGCTAAAAATGCGATTCTCGTCCAATTCGTTAACAAATTCGAGGGCACGTTCGTATTTGCAAGCACGACCGCCAAGACGGTAACGATGAAGCTTGCCAATGATCAGACAGTGACGCTGCCATTTAAGAACACGACGCTCAGTGTCGAGAAGTACGGCAAGAGCAATATGACGTTGACTGATCTGAACAATGGCGATAAGATTGTCGCTTACTTGACGGACGATCAGATTTCGATCTCCTCGTTGGCTGTTCGCCAAACGGAGCAGTTTGAAGTCGTGTCCCGCGACACTTCCGCTAACCGCATTCGGTTGCGCTCTTCAGGCACGACTATTGAAGAGTTCTATGTCGGCGGCGTACCGGTATATGACTTGAAGGACAATCGCATTAAGCTGGAAGACATTAAAGCAAATGATTTCGTAAATGTCGTATTGGACGGACGTTCCATCGTTGAAGTGCGTCAAGTTCAAGTTACTTACGGACGTGTGGATTCGATCGATACGAACACCGGCGTCTTGACGGTTCGCGACAATGCAGGCGATGTGTCGGTGCATCAGCTCGGCAAAAATGCGCAAATTCAAGTCGATCAGTCTTCTTCGAACCTGAGCGCACTCAAAACGGGAGACCGGGTTGAAGTACGCAAAGATGCGAAAGATTTGCCGGTCGCGAAGCTGGTTAGCGGCACGAAGCGCAGCTATTCACGCTATGATACACAAAATAGTGAGTTGTATGTAAAACGTTCGCTTTCGGAAAATAATTACATTTTCAAAATAACTCCAAATGCGTACATTCACTCCAGTGGTGACAAAATAAACCTCTCTTCCCTGAAAGAGGGCACAGATATTATGCTTTATTTTGTTAACAATCAGGTTGTTGAAATCGAGAAATTGTCTTAAAATACAATTGGGTTGAACGAGCCGTCTCATCCTTAGGGTGAGACGGTTTTTAGATGAAAGGAGTGGGGAAGGGTGGCAACCAGCGCGCGCGTACGCCGAATATTGGATACGATAGCGGAAATGTTTCCTGACGCGCATTGCGAGTTACATCATGCAAATCCGTTCGAATTAACGATTGCGGTTCTCTTATCTGCTCAATGCACGGATGAGACTGTGAACAAAGTGACGGCAACGTTATTTGAGAAATATAAAAAGCCGGAAGATTATATAGCTGTTCCACTGGAAGAATTGGAATCGGATATACGGCGCATCGGATTGTTTCGGAACAAAGCTAAAAATATTCAAAAGCTTTGTCAGATGCTGATTGACAAATACAATGGCGAAGTGCCGCAAGAGCATGAGTTGTTGACAGAGCTGCCGGGGGTCGGACGGAAGACGGCGAATGTCGTCGTATCCAACGCGTTTGGCGTACCTGCGATGGCGGTGGACACGCATGTTGAGCGGGTCTCGAAACGGCTGAAGCTGGCAGATGAGACTGACAGCGTGTTGGAAGTCGAGAAGAAGTTGATGCGTAAAGTGCCACGGGAAGAGTGGACAATTACGCATCATCGGTTAATCTTTTTTGGACGTTATCATTGCAAAGCGCAATCTCCGCGGTGCGAAATTTGCCCGCTGATCGATTGCTGTCGAGTGGGGAAAGCACGTATGAAAGCGACCAAACCGAGAAAGACTGGAAAATAAATGAATACGGATGGGAGTCGGTCGTGATGAAATGCATTTCGGTTTATACGAATGATTTTGAACAGTTCTCTGATATTTATGAAAAGGTGCTTCAAACTCCTCTTCAAGATGACGAGGAGCGGGAAATTGACGGCATAACGATATATGGAGCAGGTGAAGTGCCCGAGCAATATGTAGAACGGATGCGGCAGAAGCGGGATGTCGTAGTCATGCGCGTCAAGGATCAAGACATAACGATATTGCAGCACGGAGAACAGTTCGAAATCATTCTCCCCGAACAGCAAAATATGGTACACTAGAAACCGAGTCAAAGGCAAAAAGAGGAAGCCGATTGACTCGGTTTTTTCTATATATATTTATGGTCACCGGGGGATGCAATGATGGTAAAAACGAATCACGAGCAATGGAGAACAGCAGCCGCAGCTGCAGTGGACAGCGCAGATTCGCTTACAGTCTGGTTGCAGGAAAACGCAAGCTCCATGGAACAGACTGGCGATATGCTGCAGAGCGCCAAGATGCGTGAACTGCTTGCGAAATGGCAGGAACAAACGTTAATGATGACTTTTTGCGGGCATTTCTCCGCAGGGAAATCGACCGTTATCAATCGGTTGTGCGGCAGAGATTTACTGCCGTCGAGTCCTATACCGACCAGCGCCAATGTCGTGACCGTACGCTACGGTGACAGTCGCGCCGAGGTTATCCGCCGGAACGCAGCGGGCGAGGCTCAATCTGCCGAAACGGTTCCGCTTGAGCAGTTGGCTGAAGTATGCCGCGATGGCGAAACGGTAGAACGTGTCATCATATACGATGCCGTGGATTGGCTGAAGAACGGAGTCGCCCTGCTGGATACGCCTGGAGTGGATTCCACGGACGAATCACACCGGGCGGCCACGGAAGCTGCCATGCACTTGGCTGATGTCGTATTTTATGTGACGGATTACAATCACGTCCAATCTGAATATAACTTCGCCTTCGCCAAGGAAGTGGCGGATGCGGGCAAGCCGCTCGTATGGATCGTCAATCAAATCGATAAGCATCGGGAGCAGGAGCTTACGTTCGTCGCGTATCAAGACGATGTAAGCCGCGCTCTGGAAGCGTGGCAGCTGCATCCGGCTGCCGTCTTCTTTGTAACGTTAAAGGAGCCGAACCATCCGCACAATGAATGGAAGGCGCTCGAGCGTTATTTGCGGCAGAGCGTTCAAGACCGCGAGCGGCTTATCAGGTATGGCGTAGAGCAGGCTGCTCGTGAATTAATCGAAGCGCATGCGAAGCAATTGGCGGAGCCGCTTGAACAGGAGCGGCAATTATGGGTGGAGCAGGCGGGCGGCTCAGAAGCAGTTGCAGGCTTGCGTGAAGAGCATGCTCGTCTGACAGCACAGCTGGATGAAGCGGATCGGCAGGCAGAAGCAATAAAGTCGTCGTTTCAGACGGCTGTGCAGAAGCTGTTGCGCGACGCGAACCTTACGCCGGCAGTAACGCGCGATATGGCGCAGACATACTTGGAGACGCTGAAGCCTGGATTTAAGGTCGGGCTGTTTTTTACAGCCGCCAAGACCGCCGCCGAGCGGGAGCGTCGGCTGCAAGCCTTTGGAGCCTTGTGGAAGGAAGGCTTGCGCGCGAATGCGGAGGTGCACGTTATCCAGCTGTTAAGGGAGCTGGCTCGTCAAGCGGGAGCGGAAGAGCTGTCAGCGCAAGCGGAGATGGAAGCTGCCCTGCCGCAGCTGGATGAAGCATGGCTGCAACAGGAGGTTCAGCCTGGCGCGTGGGGGACGGCGGAGTATACGCTAACCTATAGCCGCGCCATCAGTGATGAAGCGAAGGCGCTCCTGCGCCGGGTAGTGATGAAGCAGGCGGAGCCATACTTGTACGCGCTCGGTATGCAGTATGGCTCACAAGCAGACGAGCTGCGGAAGAGAACAGCGAAGCTGGACGCTGAGTTAGAGACGGATAGCCGCATCACAGCTCGCGAGCGTGAACTTCGAGGCAGAGCAGAGCAAATGCTGCGCTCATGGGAAGCTGTTCAAGCAAGCGATGTGTCCGCGTGCGGATTGGCTGCTCTGCTGCCGGTACCCAAGCATGTTGAGGCAGAAGGGGACGACCTGCTCCTTAGACAGCCTGACACGACGTCTGACGAGCGCGTGACTGGTTCAGGTATATCTTCTCCTGAACCGATGAACCTGGCGCCAGCGAGCGGCGCCAACGCGCCGACGCATTTGCCGGAATCAGACTGCGCATCGCGTCATGCAGCGGATGCAAGCCGTGCCCGCCGCAGATTGCTGGAAGCCGCGACGCGGCTCAAGCAGGCGGCGGACGCGCTCGAACGGCTTCCTGCCGTGAAGCCGCTTGCGCAGGGCTTGCGCGACAAGGCGGAGCGGCTCGGCACGAACCGCTTCACCGTCGCGTTGTTCGGGGCGTTCAGCGCTGGCAAGTCCTCCTTCGCGAACGCCCTGATGGGCCGAGACGCCTTGCCGGTCTCGCCCAATCCAACGACCGCCGCCATCAATACGATTGCGGCGCCGACAGACGCGCACCCGCATGACACGGCGCGCGTCACAATGAAGAGCGAAGCGAAGATGCTGGCTGATCTTCGCTTCGCGCTGGAAAGCATGGGCGAGGCTAATACGTCTACCATGAGCATGGAGAAGGCGCTCATAGCCATCGACCGCTATCGCCCGGATACACTGCATCCGTCAGGCCGCCCGCATTACAGCTTCATTCAGGCGGTGAAGAGAGGCTACGAGGGCGCACGGCAGCATTTCGGCGAATCCCTGCACGTTAGCGCGGAGGAATATCGTGAGTACGTCAGAGAGGAATGGAAGTCCGCCTTCGTGGAACGGATTGATTTGTTTATCGACAGCCCCTTAACGGAACAAGGCTTCGTGTTCGTCGATACACCAGGAGCGGATTCCATTAACGCCCGCCATACCGGAGTAGCCTTTGAGTATATGAAGAATGCGGACGTCATTTTGTTCGTCACCTATTACAACCATGCTTTCTCGCAGGCGGACCGTCAATTTTTGACTCAGCTCGGGCGGGTGAAGGATGCGTTTGAACTGGATAAAATGTTCTTTGTCGTGAACGCGGCTGACCTCGCTGCTTCTGATGAAGAATTGAACAGCGTCATGGAATATGTGAGCGGGCGTTTGCTTGAGTTCGGTATCCGGGAGCCGCGCTTGTTCCCGGTGTCGAGCCTGCAGGCGTTAGATGCGAAGCTGAGCGGGCTAACCGGTCCGTTGGCTCAGTCCGGAATTGCCGACTTCGAGGAGGCCTTCATGCGATTTGCTTCCGAGGAGCTAGCAACGCTCAGCGTCGATGCGGCACTGAACGATATACGAAGAGTGGATTCTCAACTCAAAGCTATGTGGGATGCTGCGCATGCGAATGCATCCGAGAGGGCGAAGCAGACGGAGCGTATCCGGTCTTCAGAAGCCGAATCGATCAGGCGGTGCGATGAATGGCTGCGGCGGGATGAACGAAAGCGCATCGAGCAGGAAGCGGATGAGCTGCTGTACCATGTCAGACAGCGGCTGCAATATCGTTTCAACGACGGATTCGCTTATGCGTTCAACCCGGCCTCCTTGCGCAAGGATGAACAGAACATTGATACGGCTTTGGAGCGGTGTTACTTGGAATGGTCCCGTACGTTTATGAAGGAACTGACGAATGAGCTGTACGCGACGACGTTAAGACTGGAACAATCCGCGAAGCGGCTTGCGGTAAGCTATCGTATGCAGCTGGCTGGCAAGGTGGAGGAATACTTGCCGGGCTTTGCTGTGACCGCCGAATCGTTGCCGTCTTGGCCAACGCCGGATGTAACGGAAGGGGACTGGCTGAAGGACATGACGACACGTTGGCTCCGCAGCTTCTTCCGCAACAGCAAATCATTCTTTGAAGGCGGGGGACGCGATGGGCTGAGGCAAGCGCTTGAGGAACGTGCTCTGCAAGCCGTAACATCAGCTATTCAGGAACACCGGGAGCGGTTCGTAGAGCATATTGCGTACCATCTCACGGACACTGTCCGAGTGCTCCATTCCGAGCTTGCTGATGCGGTGCACGTGCATGCCGACCGATTGGCGGATGCTTCCCGAACCGATTACGATCCGGAGCCGCTGCGCGCCGTCATGAAGGCAATAGAACGGACATTATCATGAGATGAATTGTTGTAGTTTCTATATCAAATCAGCATCAATGTTCCTTAGAAGCTTGCCCTGTACTAAGCAGGGTAAGCTTTCTTTTGTGGATAGGGGTTAGGATTAAAGGAAAACCGACGATTTAAAAGAAACGATTGGATTCGTTCCAAGTAATCTCGATTTAAGGAGGGATAGTCGATATTATGACGAAATTGCCGTTTTGCCGTTGAATATGCCTGATGATAAACTGCATTACATCTCACGAAGAACGAATAATGGGGAGGAGAAGTCCAATGAACGTCTTCAAGCAGCTCGGCTCGTTTTATTGGCCGAAGAGAGGCCTGCTGTTCGCATCGGTGTTCTGCTTAATGGTCGCGACCGCGCTTGGATTGGTATATCCCAATCTGCTGCGCATCTTAATCGACGACGTTATAGCAGAAAATCGGTTCGAATGGGTGCCTTGGCTGGCGTTAACGGTTATTATCGTTGTCAGCGTAAAAGGCACCCTACAATTTTTGCACGGTTTCTTCGGCGGGCGCCTTGGAAACCACGTTGCGTACGAAATGCGCAACGCGTGTTACCGTAAGCTGCAATTTTTGTCGTTCCGCTATTACGACAAAGCGAGGACGGGCGATTTAATGTCTCGTTTGACCGCGGATTTAGAAGCGATCCGCAATTTTGTCGGATTTGGGTTTGCGCAAATATTAAATATGGTGCTGATGGTAGTCTTTGGTGCTGCCATGATGTTTTCCATAGACTGGCAGTTAACGCTAACTACGCTCGTATCAATTCCACTTCTCGTATTTGTTGCGATGCGGTTCGAATCGAAAATTCATCCCGCGTTTCGCGAAATGCGAATTACCTTCAGCCAGCTGACGACAGCGGTACAAGAGAATATTACCGGGGTGCGTACGGTAAAATCGTTTGCGCGCGAGAACTTTGAGGTGGAGAAGTTCTCCTCGCGCAACGAGGCATACAAAGATAATCAGATTTTCGCTGCCACGTTGTGGGGCCGCTACTTTCCGATTATGGAAATGCTCGCTTGCTTCTGCATCGTGCTGCTGCTTGCTATGGGCGGAACGAAAGTAATCAACGGTTCGCTGACGCTGGGCGAGCTGGTTGCTTTCTTTAGCATGATATGGTACATTATCGGACCGATGTGGGGGATTGGGTTCCACATTAATAACTATACGCAGTCGAAGGCTTCTGGTGAACGTGTGTTGGAACTGCTGGAGACTCAGGTTGATATCGAGACCCGATCGAACCCTATTATGCTGGAAGACGATAAGGTTCAAGGCCATGTGAAATTTGAGGACGTCACCTTCCGCTATGAAGGAGAGGTTGACGCGGTCAGTCATATTACGTTAGACGCCACACCAGGCAAAGTTATTGGATTGCTTGGCGGTACAGGCTCCGGTAAGTCAACCGTCATTCAACTTCTGATGCGGGCTTATGATGTGAAGCAAGGAAAAATTACGCTAGACGGTCACGATATCCGCAACATTGATTTAAATAGCTTGCGCAGCCAGATGGCGACCGTATTTCAGGAAACGTTCCTGTTCTCATCATCGATTTATAACAATATCGCATACGGCCGCGATGATGTGACAATGGACGATGTCATTCGTGTAGCGAAGCTGGCGAAGGCGCACGAATTCATTATGGAACTGCCATTAGGCTACGATACGATTGTCGGAGAACGCGGCATGGGGTTGTCGGGAGGCCAGAAACAGCGGATTGCTATCGCGCGGGCACTCTTGAAAGATCCGAAGATTCTTATTTTGGATGATGCGACCAGCGCCGTAGATATGGAGACCGAGCATGAAATTCAAGCCGGCTTCAAGGAGGTCATGAGAGGACGCACCGTTTTCATTATTGCACACCGTATTTCGTCCTTGCGCCATGCCGACGAGATTATCGTGCTGGAACAAGGCCGTATCGTACAGCGCGGCAAGCACGAGCAGCTCATTCAAGAGCCGGGAACGTATCAAGATGTATTCTATATTCAATACGCAGACAAACTCGAAGGGCAGTCTGAGTCGACGAGAGAGCAGGTGAGAGCATGAGTGGAGGAAACCCATCCGCGGCTGCCGAGCGAAGGTCTGCAGGCCATGGAAGCGTTAACTCTGACGCTGCGGCCGATACAACGAAACGTTCACGCTTCGTCTATCAAGATGATGACGTCATCGAGAAGCCGTTTAACTGGGCGCAGATGCGGCGGCTGCTCGTCTACATGAAGCCGTATAAACGGCAGTTGCTCCCGGTTCTGATCGTGATGATGGTGCTTGGGACAATAACGAAGCTGGCAATACCTTTTCTCATCAGTTATGCGATTGACCACGCCATTCAACCGGCGGACGGCAATCCTTCTCTGCGACTGCTTTATATCATCGCAGGTACCGCACTCGGACTGTATATTATACAGTGGGGGGCAAACACGTTCCGCATCAAATTTATGAACGTAATCGGACAGCGCATCATTTACGATTTGCGCGCCGACTTGTTCAAGCACATTCAGAAGCTGTCCTTTCACTTCTATGACAAACGGCCGGCAGGTTCCGTGCTCGTCCGGGTGACGAATGATGTCAACTCCTTGCAGGAACTGTTTACGAACGGGGCCGTCAATACATTGGTCGATTGTATGCAATTGCTCGGTATTATCATTATTTTATTGTTCTTGAATGTTCAACTCGCGGTGGCGGTTATGATTACCGTGCCGATTATGTTTCTTGTATCGACGAAGCTGCGGAAGCGTATCCGTTTCGCTTGGCAGGATGTGCGGATCAAGCAGTCGCGCATCAATTCGCACTTAAACGAGGCGATTCAAGGTATTCGTGTTACGCAAGCATACACACAAGAGCAAGCGAACATGGATTACTTCGATCACATGAATAGTGTGAACAAGAAATCGTGGGACCGTGCATCCGCGTTGAACCAAACATTCGGTCCGGTCATCGAAATTACGAGCGCCATTGGGGCATTCGTATTGTTCATGTACGGCTCTCATCTCATTCAAAGCGATGTAATTACCGTCGGCGTGCTATTCGCCTTCGCTCAGTACGTTGGAAACTTCTGGGAACCAATTAACCGACTAGGTCAGATGTATTCACAGATGCTCATCGCGATGGCGTCTTCCGAGCGGATTTTCGAGTTCATGGACGAACAGCCGTCCGTAGGCGAAGAGGATCATGCGATGCAGCTGCCGCCGGTTCATGGTGATGTCGCATTCGAGAACATTCTATTCGAATATGAGAAGGGACGTCCAGCGCTGCGCGGCATTTCCTTGTCGGCTCAGGCGGGACAATCGATTGCACTCGTAGGACATACAGGATCGGGGAAGAGCACGATTATTAACTTGCTTTGCCGCTTCTATGACCCGACGGAAGGCCGGGTTGCAATTGACGGCTTTGACATACGGAATGTAACGCTGGAAAGCTTGCGTTCCCAGATTGGGATCGTGCTGCAGGATACGTTCATCTTCTCCGGAACGATTCGCGATAATATCCGCTTCGGACGTTTGGATGCGACGGACACGGAAGTCGAGGAGGCCGCGAAAGCCGTCTTCGCACACGATTTTATCGTAAATCTGAAAGACGGTTACGATACGGAAGTACAGGAGCGCGGGAACGTTCTCTCTATGGGGCAACGCCAGTTGATCTCGTTCGCGCGCGCATTGCTTGCGAACCCTCGCATTCTCATACTGGATGAGGCGACGGCGAGCATTGATACCGAGACAGAACTTAAGATTCAGGAAGCGCTGAAGACGCTCCTGGAAGGGCGCACATCATTCATTATTGCTCACCGCTTGTCGACGATCCGGGGCTGCGACAATATCGTCGTTCTGGATCACGGTGTCATTCAAGAGCAGGGCACGCACGAGCAGTTGATGCGCATGCGCGGTACGTACTACGGACTTGTAGCAGCACAATATAAATATATGTAGGCCTGCGCCACTGGGTTCATCAAGGCAGACTGACGAAGTAATTCGGCAGTCTGCCTTTTTAGTTAAAAGGTTAGCAGTAGCCTAATCCTATCATGGGCCTTTCTCGTTTCCGTTACTTTACATTGATCCAATCTCCCCATCGCTCAGAAAGCGCCGCGTGCTGTATTGCCGACATACTTCCTGAGATATAATGAACAGTCATCGTGACATTGATTCGGCCGTGGATGAATCGCTGCTCTTGTATGTTCGATGACGTCCCTTATGCACACGATACGACTCGAGGAGTGGACTAACATCGATATCCTTTGTTTCTCCCCTTATGACGACACTCTCCCATTCACTCAGAGAAAGAGCGCTACCGCTACACCAAACAAACTCTGTGGGTGTACCATCCTTACACAGAGAGAGCCCCTGCTACACCAAACAAACTCTGTGGG
>NZ_ALKF01000185.1:0-114389 GCF_000283315.1 Paenibacillus sp. OSY-SE
TCCTTCATGGCTCACCAGTTATACAATCAACTTCAATATTATTGAAGTTTTTTTGTTTTATACGGCATTGCACCATCAGTACACGATATATGAATATGATTACTTACAGCCGGACTTGAGAACAATCAAGTCCGGCTTTTTGATATTGTCCGGATTAATAGAATAATATCCCTTGCTGTAGATATTTATCCTTGAAACAGGCACTGGAAAAATAGTTTATTAGAGATACAACTTTTGTGACCAAACTGTGAACTTTCGGAGATGTCTTCGGAGAGCCGCAAGCCGTATTATGCGGCATTCCGGAAGCGAATGCCATTCCGACGGGGAGGTGATATATACGGCTGAAGGCCAGCATCCTTAGAGACATGGTAGGGTGAACTAGAAGAGTTGATGTGAGAAAATCATCGGTATCCAGACAGTTTGAGCCTGAAACCATGCAAATTGGCAAGATAACGACTTGATTGAGGGAGGAATATGATGAAAATGAAGACAACGAAGAAAAAAACATTTGTTTTTCTGTTCGTGTTGATCGTGTTGTTTTCCTTAATACCTGTAAGCGCTTTTGCAGCGCAGCAATGGTCACCGAACACAAATTATCAGACTGGCGATGTGGTCAATTACAGCGGCACTGCTTATAAATGCCTGCAGCCACATACCTCGCTTCCAGGTTGGGAGCCGCCGAACGTGCCTGCACTATGGTCGGCGCAAGGAGGAGGAGATCCAGATCCCGATCCGGACCCGGATACCCAGACGCCGTCAGCTCCGGCGAACCTCGTAGCTACCGGGTCCGCTTCGACGACCGTTTCGTTGAGCTGGAGCGCCGCGACGGACAATGTCGGCGTAACCGGCTACGATGTGTTTAAGAACGGGACGCTTGCCGGAACGACGACTTTCACTTCTTATATGGCGACCGGGCTGACGCCGAATACGTCTTATACATTCACGGTTAAGGCAAAGGATGCGGCGGACAACGTCTCGGCTTCAAGCAATGCCGTAACCGTGACGACAGGCTCCGTGGGGCCGAATCCTGATCCGATTCCAGATAAATTACTGATCGGATATTGGCATAATTTCGATAACGGTTCGACAGCTTTGAAGTTAAGGAACGTATCCCCGCAGTACGATGTCATTCAAGTCGCTTTCGCCGAAACGACGGGAGGGAACCACTCCACATTAAGCTTTACGCCATACAATGCGACTGTCGCCGAATTCCAGTCGGATATTGCACACCTTCACAGTCAAGGCAAAAAGGTGCTTATATCCATAGGCGGGCAGAACGGCTCGGTCGAGCTTCATAACAATACCGACATACAAAATTTTGTGAATTCGATGACGAACATAATTCAAACCTATGGGTTTGACGGGCTTGACATCGATTTGGAGGGAGGTTCGATTTCTCTTGGCGGCGGGGATACGGATTACCGCAATCCGACGACGCCGAAAATCGTAAACCTGATTACCGCCGTCCGGCAGCTTAGCAATAATATCGGACCGAACTTTATGCTGACAATGGCGCCGGAAACCGCGTACGTGCAAGGAGGTATTGTCTCATACGCTGGGCCGTGGGGGGCGTACTTGCCCGTTATCCACGGGCTGCGTGATAAGCTGACATTTATACATGTGCAGCATTATAACGCCGGCGGCAACGAGGCGCTGGACGGCCGAGTCTATAATCAGGGTACGGCGGATTTCCAGGTTGCCATGGCGGAAATGCTGCTGTATGGCTTCCCGATTAACCGCAATCCGAACAACATATTCCAACCGCTGCGGGAGGACCAGGTGGCGATCGGCCTGCCTTCCGTACCGAGCGCCGCGCCGTCGGGCGGATACACCTCGGCGGCGGACGTGGCCAAAGCGCTCCAATATCTTGTGAAGGGTACGCCGTATGGCGGAACGTATTCAATGCAAAGAAAGGCAGGTTATCCGAACTTCCGCGGTGTGATGACCTGGTCGATCAATTGGGATGCGACGAGCGGATACGCGTTCGCCAACAACGTAAAATCGGCTTTCAACTTTGAACAATGAGAACATGAACGTGGATATCGGTTTATTATGGCAGCCGGACTTGAGAATAATCAAGTCCGGCTTTTTTTGTTTTTATGAACGTGTTGCGGAAGGATATGGGCACTTGGCGTTAAATATAAGTACGAAGACAAGAACGTAGGAAGACAGATACGGCTTGGTGGTGGAGAACGGAGGGGTTCACCATGAGAATTGACGGCTTGCGAACGGAAGAACTGACGGCGTTAATTAGTCAAGCGCGTCTTGGAGACCGGGAAGCATTCGGCGAGTTGGTTCGACGCCATCGGGCCCAGATGGTTATGTGGGCTCGCCGCATTATAGGTGACGCCGTGTCGGCCGAAGATATTGTGCAAGATGCGCTTCTGCAGACGCTTCAGAAGCTTAACACGCTGAAGGATCCGGATAAATTCGTTCCCTGGTTGCGGATGATCGTGCGCAATCGTGCTCTGATGGAGTTGAGGAGCACTGCTAGAGCACGCTCTGCTGGGTGGACAGGCTGGGCAATGGATGACGGTATGGATACGGAGCAGACGATGCACCTGGCTCAGCAGGAGATTGATCTGCGTGCAAACCTGGTAGACCCTGCCGATGCTGAACTTAAGCGGCAAGCACTGGCTGAATTTGAACGTCTGTTCGAGCGCCTAGGTGAGCGGGAGCGTGCTGTATTGCAAGCACATGCATTGGCTGAATTGCCGATTCCGGAAGTGGCTGCCCGGCTTGGGATGAAGAGTGGAGCCGTCTATACCGCATTGTCGCGAGCGCGGCGTAAGCTGAGCGATGCGAATTTTCAAGCACAGGTATCGCAATATGTAACTGGCCGCCGTCAACGGGGGCTTCAAAAATGCGGGATTGTAAGCGGGGCAAGGTATCATTGGTTCGCTGCTGCGCATAACACGATGGCGGCTACGATATTGGAGACGCTTCTGGCTACGGGCATCCGCAATGTCTCCTTAACCGATGTGATGGGGCTGTCAGGGCACGCCTTCTGCCTATATGCGACTCCCGATATTGGACTGAGCAGCGCATATGCCTTTGATTGGGCGAAGACAATGAGATTTGGTTGGAGCAATCTAGGCTATTCAGCGGTCATATTTGGCGGAGCCGGGCTGACTCTGCGTCAGCCGGACGAGCTGATTGGAGCGATGGAGCAGATGCAGGACTCCATTATGCGCGGCACTCCGATTGTTGCATGGAACGTAGCAAGCGCCGAGTTCGGTCTCATCTGCGGCTTCGATGACAGAGCCAGCGAATGGATGGTGACGGACACGACGGTAAGCGGCAAACGGCTGCCATACGATAAGCTTGGCCGCAATCATCCGGATGCCGAATGGTTCGCAGTCATCCCTGGGACACGTCATCCGGTGTCATGGCGCGATACGCTAAACCGTGTCTTCGTGCAAGCCGTCCGCCATATACGCGGTCACGAGAAGGCCATACTGCCAGGCTGCGCCGTCGGATTGGACGCATATGTGACATGGATAGAAGCCTTTCGAGAAAGCAAGATAGCCGATCCGCTATCGGTAGCGTATCATGCTGCCTATACGGCTGAAGCGAGACGCAACGCAGCGCGGTTCCTCCAAGCAAGATTAACAGATGGCACAATGAATAATGTCTGCAGGGAAGCGGAGCCGGCCGTTCATCATGCATATGTTAGCTACACGACGGTTGCGGAAGCGTGGGCTGCGCTATCGCGCTTGTTTCCGCTGCCGTTCGGCGGCAATTCACTTGGACCGGGTCCTGCTGAACGAGCCGTGCGGCTGTTGGAACGGGCGGTTGCAGAAGAACGGCAAGCGGTAGACGCGCTGGAAGAAGCGGCAGATTGGCTAGAGCGTAAGGTCGGACGAATCTGAATCTTTTTTTAAAATATTCAATGATATGATGTAAGAAATAGTGAGCTTGGCGCATCCATATGAAATGAAGGCTTTCGAAGCTGAATCATTTCCGTATAGGAGGAGTAACTATGAATCAAACGACAAAGGCAGCAGAACAAATTCATCCAGTAAAAAACCGTATCGGTGGAGTATTCATGCACGTTAGCAATATGGAGCGCTCTGTCAATTGGTATCACAAGTTGTTCGGCTTGCCCGACCGATCGTCTGTAACCGACAAGGTTCACGAGATCACAATGGATGGGGGGAGCGGTCTTGTGCTCGATCAGCACGGATATGATCGCGGACTATCGATGGCAGAGCGGCCGCTCCTGATGTTCCAATCCCCAGACGTGCATGCCGCATACCGATTCGCGAAGCAGAATGGCATTCCGATCGAGTGGGAGATTGAACAATATCCAGGCATGGCGTTCTTTACGCTGCGCGATCCGGATGGGAATCTGCTCATGGTATGCGGAAATCCGGGTGAGACAGAGAGTGGGAACGGATCGGAACCAATGGAGGCCGCGGCTGTCCGATATGATGGCGGCGGGACTTGGCTTGCGGTAAGTGGTAACTTGACACAGGGAGAGCTGACGCCAGAAGGCTTGGTGCTAACGGGAAGAGCGGTAACGGATGAATCCTTCCGCACTCCAATTCGGATAGAGACAACGCTTCGCCTGGAGGCTGGATGTTTACGCTTGCTGTTTGGCCCTCATGGAGAATTAACATTCAACTACGGCCCATCTGCAAGCGGGGGAGCAGGCGAAGAGTTCTACGTCAATCACCCGAGCTTGCATAAAACGTTCAGCTACACGGGAAAAGGGACTGTACCGTATGGACAGTGGGTGCGTGTCGAATGGACGATCCGGGAACGTTCCATGGAAATACATCTCGACGGGCAATTGTTTCATGCCCAAGAGGGTTACTTCGGAGATACGGTCGGACTTGCCGGTGTTGGGTGTGATAATGGTCAGGTGACGGTACGTTCCTTCTTCGTCGAGCCGCTTGCGGTGTCAGAAGGGGTTCCGCATCTTGCCGTCTCAAGCGAGGGAGAGCCGATAGACGAATTGATCCCGGCTGAGGTCTGTCATCCAGTCATAACGGGAGATGGGCTGTGGTTGTCTTATAATGATCAATGGGGAGATGCGCGTACGAAGGCGGCATACTCAGTGCCTTTTCAATGTCGGAGTCTCATCCGGACGGATACGAACTCGCTCGTACTGTATGGAGGCGCCTCTGCACAGGTGAAATTCCATACGGGCGGAGCGCTTAGCTTCATCGATCCGGTTACCAAAGAGGAGACTTGGGCGGAAGGCAAGGGGGCACTGCCGAATAAATGGACGGAAGTGATCTGGAAAATGGAGTCGGACCGCGCGACGATTACTGTGGATGGAGAAGTTAGGCTAGAGCATACAGGGGATTTCTCCGGGTGCAGCTTCCGGCTTGGTATCGGACCTGATCAAGGAAGCGCGCTTGTTGTAAAGTCGGTGGAAGTTGTAACGTTAATATAGTATCGTTATCATAATGTGCAGCAGCCTGTGACTCTAAGTAGAGGAGCAGGCTGCTTTTTTTGTACAAATGGGAGATGCTGAAGGGATACGCTCAGTTATGATACAATGAGACAAAAGAAGACGGACGAATGGGCGGAGTGAACAATCATGGAAAAGCAAGCTTTGCAGCTGCATATCGAACGAATTCTCGGCAAGAAGTTGGTGCCGTTGTCAGTACCAACCGAAGAGTGGCACGATTGGACGAAGGCGCAGGACTTCGAGCGGCAGTCATCGGCTCCCGTAGTCATGCATCAGCGTAACAGCAACTGGGTGCTGCTGTGGAAGTCAGGTACATCGACAACAGAACTCATGCAGGTAGATGAACATGCTTTAACGGAACAGGAACGGCAATGGATCGAGCTCATCCTCTGGATGGAGCACCAGCCGAAGCCTGTGCTTCCCAGCACGCATTTGGGCGATGAGCAGCAGGCGCTAATGTTGGGACAATGGATTATCGAACGTATGAGGGAAGGCGATGGAAGCGCAGAGGTTCCTGATACATTTTCCTGGAAAAACAAAATGTTCACCCAAGTCGTACCGTTCCTGCTTGTTGCAGAACATGCGCACCGGGAAGGTCCTGGTTACAAGGATTTATATAGATTGATGAAATCCTATTTTGGAGGCGATCTCATTCTGCTTCCGCTATCTGAAAAAGAATGGTTTATTTTGTGTCCGGAACAGCTGACCCAAGCGAATGAAGCAGATGATGACGAAGACGAGAGGGAAACGATGGAAGAACTGCTGACATCGTTCTGCCTCGGATTGTATGAGCTGCTCGCGAATGAATGGGTAGGCGAAAGCCATTTGTCTATTGGATACCCATTCTCACCGGTGAAAGGTATGCCAGGCGTCGTAGCTCAGCTGCGGGAGACCATTTATTTGGGACGTACGTTTCATGTAACGGACAATATACATTTGCCATGGGAGCTACACCTAGAGCGTCTCGTGAACAGTATTTCGGACGAAGTGCGCAAGCAATTCCTGCAACGTGTTGTGACGAAGGCGGACAGCTTTACAGATGTAGAGACGATGGCGACACTTGGAACTTTTTTTCAATATGATTGCAGTGTGAGCGAGACGGCCAAAAGATTATATATCCATCGTAATACTTTACTGTACCGTCTGGACAAAATAAAGCATGAAACAGGACTGGATGTGCGCAAGTTTACGGACGCCGTACTAGTGAAGCTCATTTTGCTATTGTACAAAGTAACGAAATAGGACATTCATTTTTTGTGCAACTTGTGTATAGTTATTTGTACAGGGTTTAGTTAAGATATAAGTAACCGATTTCATGATAAAAATGTTTAAGGGGGAAACGCACATGGCAGGCGTACGTTTAGAGCACATTTACAAAAAGTATCCGGGTTCCGACAATCCAACGGTAGTAGACATTAATCTGGACATTCAAGACAAGGAATTTCTCGTATTGGTAGGTCCTTCCGGTTGCGGTAAATCTACAACACTCCGTATGATTGCGGGTCTTGAAGAAATTTCCGAAGGTAAATTGTACATCGGCGATCGCCTAGTTAATGACGTGGCTCCGAAAGACCGTGACATCGCGATGGTGTTCCAATCCTACGCGTTGTATCCGCACATGAACGTGTATCAGAACATGGCGTTCGGTCTGAAACTGCGTAAATTCAAAAAAGAAGATATCGATAAACGTGTACGTGAAGCAGCTCGCATTCTCGACATCGAGCACTTGCTTGACCGCAAGCCGAAGGCATTGTCCGGTGGCCAGCGTCAGCGTGTTGCCCTCGGCCGTGCTATCGTCCGTGAGCCTCAAGTATTCTTGATGGACGAACCGCTTTCCAACTTGGATGCGAAATTGCGTGGTCAGATGCGTTCTGAAATTTCCAAACTGGCAAAACGTCTGCAAACGACGGTTATCTATGTAACCCATGACCAGATCGAAGCAATGACGATGGGTGACCGTATCGTTGTTATGAAAGATGGTATCATTCAACAAGCGGCTTCACCAGACATCCTCTACAATAACCCATTGAATATGTTCGTTGCAGGCTTTATCGGATCTCCGACAATGAACTTTATTAATGGCACCTTGTCTGAAGAAGGCGGTAACTTCCGCTTCAAGGCACCGGGATTGGATGTTGTCGTACCTGCAGGTAAAGCACAAGTGCTGAAGGAAAAAGGCTTCATCGGCAAAGAAGTTATTCTCGGCGTTCGCTCCGAGGATATCCACGAAGAGCCTGTATTCTTGGAAGCATCGCCTAACAGCATCTTCACGGCTTCCATTGATGTTACGGAGAACATGGGTCATGAAATGTTCCTTTACTTGACAGGCGTAGGCAAAGAGACGATCATCGCACGTGTTGACGGACGTTCCAACTCGAAAGAAGGTCAAAACGTGAAGCTTGCCATCGATATGAATAAAGTTCATGTCTTTGATAAAGACTCAGAATTGAACCTGTTCGAAAACTAATCAATGAAAACACAGAGGCTAGCCATTCCGGCTAGCCTTTTTTGGATAGTGTATGCCTTCCGCCTCGGAGTCATGTTACCTCCCCAAAGAAGGTACGCCCGTTCGAGCCTTTGCTCCACTCTCCCCTTTATTCAGAACAGCAGCAACTCATTCCCTTGTAAACGAGTATTTTTCATAGATTGAAAAAGCGATCTATATAAGTTGAACCTATTTAGCCCCCAATTAGATTGGAGAGCGACTTAGGAGTCCTTTTCTGTTCTATCTGTACGGTTCTTGTCCCGAGCAGGTTGTCATTGCGAGAACTGGCACATTGATTTGCACGTCGTTTTCCTTTACGATGATTACAATGAGGTAAGGGCACTTCGCCGCAATGGGATTACAGATGAATGAAGTGCCGCCAGACGAAGGAGTGAACGACGATGGCCAAGAAGGTGAAAGTTGCCGAAATGGTGGAGCAGTGCCACCTGGAGGTATTGGCTGGCGAGCAAGGCTTGAAACGACCGATTACAGTCGATGATCTGCATCGTCCTGGGCTGGAGATGGCCGGGTATTTTGAATACCATCCGAAAGAACGGGTTCAACTCATTGGCAAGACGGAATTATCTTTCTTTGAGACGTTATCGCCGGAAGCGAAGCGAGAACGGATGCAATTGTTCTGCTCCGAGGAGATGCCGTGCATTATTGTGACGAGAGGGCTTGATGTGCCCCGGGAGCTGATTGACGTCTGTCAAGAACAGCAGGTTCCCTTGCTGCGCTCACAAATGGCGACGACGATTCTATCGAGCCGCATTACGAACTTTCTGGAGAAAAAGTTAGCGCCGACCGCGACGATTCATGGCGTTCTGGTCGATGTATACGGTGTTGGAATGCTCATTTCGGGAGGCAGCGGAATCGGAAAAAGTGAAACCGCACTGGAGCTTGTCAAACGTGGACACCGGCTCGTCGCCGACGATGCCGTAGAGATTCGGCAAACTTCTGATTTTCAACTGCATGGCTCCGCGCCAGAACTGATTCGCCATTTGCTTGAAATTCGCGGTATCGGCATTATTAACGTCATGACCTTGTTCGGGGCAGGGGCGATTCGTAATAACAAGCGCATTAGCGTGGTCATTAAGTTGGAGAATTGGCAGCAAGATAAGCAATATGACCGTCTCGGCATTGACGAGGAGAAGACGCGCATCATTGATACCGATGTTCCCCTTGTGACGATTCCGGTGCGTCCCGGACGGAACTTGGCTGTAATTATCGAGGTGGCTGCGATGAACTATCGACTGAAGCGCATGGGTTACAACGCGGCGCTGCAGTTCACCAATAAGCTGACGGAAACGATCGCAGAGGATATGGAAGATTTCGATTGATTTCGCAGCATGCGTGTAAATGGGATGAATGAAGGAGTGTGAAGGATGGCAACATTGTTGCTCGATCCGATAGCCTTTCAGCTTGGACCGCTGAAGGTGCATTGGTACGGCCTAATTCTTGGTACGGCTGCACTGGTCGGTCTGTTGTTGGCTATTCGCGAAGGGAAACGCTTCGGCATTTCCCAAGATTTTTTCATGGATTTATTATTATTCGGCGTACCTTCCGCCCTTGTGGGCGCGCGTGCGTATTACGTCGCGTTCAAATGGGACGATTATAAGGATGACTGGCTTGAAATCTTTAAAATTTGGCATGGGGGCATTGCGATATACGGCGCTTTAATCGGTGCGGTCATCTGTGCCCTTATCTATGTAAGGAAAAAGGGGTACAGCTTCTGGCGCATCGCTGACTTCTGCGCGCCCGGACTGCTTATCGGACAAGCGATCGGACGTTGGGGCAATTACGTCAACCAAGAAGCTTACGGCGGTCCTGCCTCTGAGTCCTTCTTGCGCAATACGCTTCATCTGCCCGACTTTATCGTCAATCAAATGAATGTGAACGGGACGTTTCATCATCCGACATTCTTATATGAATCGGTATGGAGCTTCGTCGGCGTCCTGCTCTTGTTCGGACTGCGCCGTCTGCGCGGTGTTCGCAGCGGAGAGGTATTCATCAGCTACTTGATATGGTATTCGATTGGCCGTTTCTTCATCGAAGGCTTGCGTACAGACAGCTTGGCCTATCAAGGCTCGGACTGGGTCGTATCATTGGTGGATGCATTATGGTCACCGATGTACGTCTTATTTGAACCAGGTTTCTTGGATCCCGACTACGGAAACGTGCGTATTTCGCAGCTGATCGCCATCTTCCTCATCGTGGCGGGAATTATTCTGATCATTGTCCGGCGTGCAACAGGAGTGGCGAATACCCTGTACAGTTCGCCAATTACATCTGCGCGTATGCAGGCAAATGCTGCGCCTCAACAGAGCGAAGGAATTAGCACCAGCAACATTCAAGCTGATGACTCAAAGAACAATGCCGTGAATTCTGCGGCAATGCAGGAGAATAAGCCAAGGCAGGAGCCGGAGCGCATATCGGATTCCGATTCCGGGTCCCTCGAGGCGGACGATGATCTTGAGCAAGAGAGCGATGAGCCTGCGACGGACGATGCTTCCATGAACGCGCCGGAGGCTGACAGTCAGACGAAGGAGACTTAGCATATGATTCGAACGGTATTATTTGATTTGGACGGAACCATTATCGACACGAATGAGCTTATCATCCAGACTTTCCTGCACGTGCTGAAAGACAAGACGCCGTCTCCGTTCGCGCGAGAGCAGATCATCCCGAGCATGGGGCTTCCATTGGACCATCAAATCCGTATTTTTACGGGGATGGAGCAGGTGGATGATCTTGTAAAGGCTTATCGGGAATATAACATTGCCCGCCATGATGAGCTGGTGCGCGAATTCCCCCACGTCACCGAAGTCATTGCAGCGCTGCATCGCCATGGAATACGGCTCGGGGTCGTAACGACGAAGATGCGTCTTACGACCGAGCGGGCGCTGCGCATGTTCGGGCTGTACGAGCAAATGGGTACGATTGTTACCATTCAGGACGTGAAGCAGCCTAAGCCGCACCCTGAACCGGTGCTGCAGGCTATCGAGGCGCTGCAGGCCGATCCGGCTACCACACTTATGGTGGGGGACAGCCCTGCAGATATTCAATCCGCCAATGCGGCGGGTGCGATATCCTGCGGCGTGGCGTGGTCGTTGAAGGGAGAATCGGTTCTGCGTCAGTATGAGCCTCGCCATATTATTCATGACATGCGCGACTTGTACGCGATCGTCGGATTGGAGCGGGATGAAGGGTGAGAGACGTTGAGCGGCATCCTGTAAAAGGCCCGAACAGCTTGTGGCAAATATACCGTACGGTCAGTCCTTGGAAAGGCATGTGGAATTTCATATGCATCCAGGTGGCCCGGTACTGCCCTTCCTTACGGGTCAAGCTGTGGATTTACCGCCGATTGCTTCATATGACAGTGGGGCAATACACGGCTTTCGGTCTGATGGCGATGGTGGATGTATTTTTTCCGGAACGCATCGAGATCGGAGACAACACCATTATTGGGTATAATTCCACAATCTTGGCACACGAGTATTTGATCCATGAGTATCGACTCGGAACCGTTCGGATCGGAAGCAACGTCATGATCGGAGCAAACAGTACGATTTTGCCCGGAGTGACCATTGGAGACGGCGCCGTAGTAGCTGCGGGAACGGTTGTGCATAAGGACGTCTTGCCTGGACAAATGGTAGGTGGCAATCCGATGCAGGTGATCCGCGAGTCCTCTCACTCAACTTAGAATACACAGCAGCAGGCAGAATAGCATAACTGTAGACCGGAAGAAATGGCCAAGCCAGAGCTTCCGGTTTTTTTACTTGAGATGCTGCGGGTCTTTGCATTTCAAGGAGATTGGGTATCCTGTATGAAAAATAGGAATGACAATACAGGAGAATTATGCTAGTTTGTTATGTATGTAATGACAGAAAATTGAGGGGAATTAGAGTGATGTGGATGAAACGTGCAGCAGTCGCCCTACTGCTCTTAGCTGTCCTTTGCTCGACTGTGTTCACGGAAGTGGATGGAGCTAGAGCATTATCGTACCGGATTGAATGGGAAGGGAAGGCACGCGAAGACAGGTTCGCAGTGCAGATTGGAGATGAGTGGTACATTCCAACCGATGTGCTGGCTCATGCCTACGGGATTAAAGTTCAGGCTAGAGGCAACGAATTGCAGCTGTCATCGACGGCGAATGGGGAATCACATTGGAATTACGAGCCTATTCATTATCGAGACGAAGTTATTACTGTGATGTACCACAACATAGAGAAAAATCCGAGTCACATGACGTTCATTTCACCAGACCAGTTGGAAGATCAACTGCAGCACATGCTAAATGACAATTTTCACTTTATTACGATGGAGCAATACATACATTTTATGCTGCACGGGGGAACGGTACCGCCGAATGCCGTTTTATTGACCTTTGACGACGGGTATGAGAATTTTTATACCGAAGTGTATCCTATCTTGTTAAAATATCGTATAACGGCTACCAATTTCGTCATCGTATCCTCGATCGATAACCGCAAGCAGATAGGGCGTCCCAAATTGACTTGGGAGCAAATGAGGGAAATGAAACAGCATGGGATGAGCTTTTATAGCCATACATATGATTCACACGCCTACGCTTCGATTGATCAACGAGGAAAACAGAGACCGATGCTGACCCGTCATCTGTATCTAGCGAAGGAACAGAGGTTGGAAACGGACAAGGAATATATAGACCGAATCAAGCGTGATCTGGGCACCGCCGAATTGCGGTTGAAGGAGATGCTCGGAAACAACCAGAGCGTGCTTGCATTTCCATACGGGGCTTATACCCAGGATGTGCTTAAGGCGTGCAGGGAACTTGGGATCCACATTACATTTATGGTAAAGCCGGGCATTAACCAGCGCTCGAAGCTGAACGGTTACCGCATCAATGCTGGCAATCAGCAGATTCATTCGGCTGACTTGATTGAGCAAATGCGCAACCGGGGCCTGAGGACGAAGCTGTCCCGTGCCAAATCGCCGTATGTCGTCAAATGGAACGGTACGGCACTGGGCTTGGAGCGTACACCTATCGTAAAGAACGGAAAGTGGTATTTACCACTAAGCTTGATTCGGGATTCCTTCGGACTGCACTTCCAAATCGATTCCTCTTTACAAAAAATACGCTTATTTACCGGAAAATAACAATAGATGAATAGAGGACAAGCTTTAAAGGGGGGGATGAAGATGGCGGCACGCAAGGAGCGCATAACAGCGATACCTATCGTTCGTGCGCTGGCCATGCTTGGTGTAATAAGCGTCCATGCAACGTCGGATGCGGCTGTAGAGATGACTCGATCGAAAATGTATTATGGGTACACGTTTTTTAATATTTTTTTCAAATACGGTACACCAACGTTCATTTTGCTGAGCAGCTTTGTCTTATTTTATAACTATGGCGGGCGGGAAATGCTCCAGTCGTCCGTGCTCAAGAAATTTTATCGCAATCGACTGCGGTATGTCATTATTCCGTATATCCTTAGTTCAATCTTTTATTTTACATTCGTACATACGACGATCTACACGGATCGAGGCTGGGATGAGTTGATACGGACGTTTGTCACTCAAATCCTAACTGGTTCAGCGTATACCCACTTATATTTTGTTTTCATCAGCATTCAGTTCTATCTTTTGTTTCCGCTAATGCTGCAGCTGTTCCGCTCACGGAAAATAACGGCCTGGGCGATTCCCCTTGGGTTGTTGCTCCAGTGGGGATTTGTCGTATGGAATAAATATGATTTGCAAGTTGTATCGAAAGGCAGCATTGCGTTATCGTATATGAGCTATTATTTCTTGGGTGCTTATTTGGGATTGAATTACGAGCGCGTGCGACCATGGTTAAGCTCGTTGGGAATGAAGGGCGTGCAAAGGTCTTACCGTGTCGGAACGGCTCTTCTGTGGGCAAGCTGGCTCGTATGCGCGCTTCTGCATGTGCAGATTTGGTTCTGGACCCGTTCTACAGGGCGCATTATGGATTCGTTAGTTTACGAGCTGTTATGGAACGTTCATACATTGTTGTCGGCTATCGTTCTCATGCAGTTGGCCTTTTATTTGGAACGCCGGCTGCCGGAGTTATTGCGCCGTGCGATGGTTCGATTGGGGGAGTTGTCTTTTGGCATCTATTTGGTGCATCCCATCTTTCTTGCCGTTTATCGACAGGTGCCTTGGCATCAGGGCAAATCGCTGCTGTATCCGCTCTATTTGGCCGGGGGGTATATGTTTGCTCTCGGCATGTCGTGGCTCGTTGTATCGCTCGCGTTCAGCTTTATTCCCTTTGCATGGGTAGGGTTGGGCGCCCCTCCAAGCCGATCGTTGGCTAATAGACGCCGAAGCTCGAGGGTATCTGTAAGCTCAACCAGCTCGGGCGCTTGAGGAAGGTTCGAGAAGGAGGATAAGCCGTCTGTGCAAATGCGCAGGCGGCTTATTTTAGCGTTGGATAAAACCATTCTCTGAATACGGTTATTCATCCTCGTGAAGCGTTCCGAAGGTACCTTCAGCCGAGAAGAATGCGGCGTTAGCTGGTTTCTCCACAAAATACGCAGGCCAGTCAATCGGTGTGGACTCGAATGCTGCGGTCTCTCTCTTCCGTTTGCGCATTTCGGAAAACTCGTTCTCGCGTTCTCACGCCATCCTGTATCGATTTGCCCTTTTGGCCACTCTCCCAATGCTTCAGGCTGTGCGATGAAAGGCTCGGTACGTGATGATTGACTCGGACATGTAGTGAATGGCTAGGGAGTTGACAGCAGGAAGGCGAGCCATGGTACTGTGAGCCAAGTCAATGGGTATTTGCAAAGGCATGGTGAGTACAGCCAAGTCGACCGAGGTTGCATCGTGGAACCAATACTGTTTTATATTTGAGTTGTTTGAGATCATCTTCAATCGGATGGTCTATTTTGCATGCGAGAATAATATTGGAAAATGCGCTGAAGTTTAATAGACGTACGGTGTGTGAATGTTGGGGCCGATGCACAAGGATTGGAAAAAAAATATTGTTGTTATGATGGAGGAATGGGCTAATAACTACTGTTAAGTAAGGATGATCTTTGCCAATCAGGCAATGATATTGTGCTCATTTTCTGAATAGTTGGGAGAGTGGTCAAAAGGGCTTTTAAAGGAGGCTTCCTTAACGGAGAGCAAGCGGTTGCGTACAATTGTCTGAGCATGCACTGGTCGAGAGGATGCTTCCGTAAGTGGACTGCCTGAGCAAGGTCCTTCTGTAGGAGGGAGTTTTGAGAGGAACTGTGGAATGGAAAGGATTGACGCGCCGTTCGTTCCGTGATAATATACTTTTAATTTCTTCAATTTGCTAATAAGGTAACTTGGTAATATATTAACACACTAAAGCATCAAGGGCGGGGTGACAGGATGACAAAGCCAAGAATGTTCGAGAAACCTTCAGGTGTTCGTGATTATTTGCCTGAAGCCGTGCGCAAGCTGCGGTATATCGAGCGTGAAGCGCTCCACACGATGGAATGCTGGGGATACAAGCAGATTATTACTCCTACGATGGAGTTCTATGATACGGTAGGCACGGCAAGCTCCACCTCGGATCATAAGCTGTTCAAGCTCTTGAATCAACGGGGAACGACGATGGTGCTTCGTTCCGATATGACGGCCCCGATAGCGCGCGTCGTGTCCTCGCTGCTGGGCAAGGAGCCGTTTCCGATTAGGCTGTCTTATCACGCTAACGTGTTTCGTTCCATGGAGGAAGAGGCGGGTCGGGAAGCAGAGTTCTATCAGACGGGAGCCGAATTGGTCGGTGATGGAGCTCCGGAAGCTGACGCGGAAGTGATTGCACTGGCGATAGCGTGTCTGAAGGCGACGGGAATCGATCGATTTAAGGTTGCTCTCGGTCACCACGGGTATTTGCAAGGTTTATTTGAATATACGCTGCCGCAGGGCGGGGAGCCGCAGACACGGCTTAAGCAGTGCCTCGTACAGCGGGATGTTGTCGGCTTCCGCGAGCAGGTGAGCGCCCTGACGGTGACGGCTGAACAGAAGGAACGATTGGAAGCCGTACTTCAGCTGCGGGGCGGTCGAAGCGTGTTGGCAGCCGCACGGGGGATAGCCGATGAGCCCGCTATGGAGGCTTCCCTCCTTCATTTGGAGCAGGTGTGGGAAGTGCTTGAAGCTTACGGTGTCAGCGAGCATATTGTACTCGATCTGACGATGATGGGTGACTTTTCTTATTATACAGGCATGATTTTTGAGGGCTATGCAGCCGAGATGGGCTTTCCGGTAATGAGCGGAGGGCGGTATGATAATTTATTGCAGCAATTCGGGCGTTCAGCGCCAGCTACGGGCTTCGCACTTAAGACGACGCGCATTATGGATGCCATATCGTCCGATCAGCAGGATAACGAACGTGGAGCAGCCGCCACGATCATCCATTATGACGAACTGTGCCGCAGAGAGGCGTTGACGGAAGCGGCCCGGCTGCGGGCCGAAGGCAGAATCGTCATCACGCAGCGTGTGGATCAGTTGAATTGACCGCAATACGGAAAGAGGGTGCCACTTATGCAAGACTGGCTAAAGGTAGCTATGCCGAAAGGGCGTATTTATAAGCAAGCATCGGCTTTATTTCGAGAAGCCGGGCTGTCAGTGCCTGAGGATGAGGATGATTCGCGCAAATTAATTATCGATGTCCCTGCGGCGCAGATGCAATTCATCATGGCGAAGCCGGTGGATGTGCCGACGTATGTGGAGTATGGTGTAGCGGACGTCGGTATCGTGGGCAAAGACGTCCTGATGGAGGAAAGTAAGGACGTATACGAGCTGTTGGATCTCGGCATTGCCCGCTGTCGCATGTCGGTTATCGGACTCCCTTCATGGAAGCCGGTCATTCATTTGCGGGTCGCAACGAAGTATCCGAACGTTGCTTCCCAATATTTTCGTGAACAGGGTCAGCAGGTCGAAGTGATTAAGCTGAACGGATCGATAGAACTGGCCCCGCTCATCGGGCTTGCGGATCGGATTGTAGATATGGTGGAGACGGGGAAGACGCTGAAGGAGAACGGCTTGGTCGAGTTGGAAGAGATGTTCGGCATCACGAGCCGCCTTATCGCGAACCGAGTGAGCTATCGCATGAAAAATGAACTCATTCAAGGGTTGTGCGATCGGCTTCAAGCGGTCATTTCACCGCAAGTAACGTTGTAATTGTAGAAATTGGAACTATAGATATACACTCATGATCAAAATGGAGGGAGAAACGATGCGGATAGTGAAGGCGGCTGACTGGGGAATGACGCGCCAAGTGGACTATGGCACCCCTGAGCAGATTGAAACGGTGAAGCGTATTGTGCGTGATGTGCGGCAAAAGGGAGATGCGGCTGTTCAGGAGTATACTTTAATGCACGATAAGGTTGGGATCTCTTCCGAACAGCTGCGCATTACGGAGTCGGACGTGGAAGCGGCATACAAGCGGGTGGAAGAATCGTTCCTGACGGCTATCCGGCAGGCCGCGGATAATATTCGCCGCTTCCATGAGAAGCAGAAGCGCACCTCTTGGATGGAATTCCAGTCAGACGGTACGCTGCTCGGGCAGATTGTACGTCCACTTAAGCGGGTAGGCGTCTACGTGCCTGGCGGCAAAGCGGCTTATCCGTCCTCCGTTCTCATGAATGTCATTCCCGCACAGGTGGCGAGGGTGCCGGAGATCGTCATGGTCACGCCGCCTGCAACCGGCGGCACAGATGGCATCGATCCATACATTCTCGTGGCCGCGGCGGAAGCGGGCGTGAAGGAGATGTACCGGGTCGGCGGCGCACAGGCCATCGCCGCGCTCGCATACGGCACGGAGACGATTGCGCCGGTCGACAAGATTTGTGGACCAGGCAACATTTATGTGGCGCTCGCGAAGCGGGAAGTATTCGGCGTCGTCGATATCGACAGCATCGCTGGTCCTTCCGAAATTGTGGTGCTGGCCGATGAGAACGCCCGGCCGTCTTACGTCGCGGCAGATCTGCTCTCGCAGGCAGAGCATGACGAGATGGCGTCAGCGGTGCTTATTACGAATTCCCCATCGCTCGCCGATGCGGTATCGGCGGAAGTAGATCGCCAGCTTGCAGTGCTGCCGCGTCGGGATATCGCGGCGGCATCAATCGAGCAATACGGAGCGATCCTCATCGTGGACGATTTGCGCGAAGGCGTAAAGATGGTCAACGAGATAGCGCCTGAACATTTGGAGATCTTGACGGAAGACCCGATGGAATGGGTCGGATCGATTGAGAACGCAGGGGCCATCTTCCTCGGCGCTTATAGCTCCGAGCCGGTCGGGGATTACTTTGCCGGACCGAATCATATTATTCCGACGAACGGGACAGCCCGGTTCTCTTCTCCGGTCGATGTCGATATGTTCATGAAGAAATCAAGTCTGATTCGATACAGCAAGGAAGCGCTCCTGGCGAACGGTAAGACGATTATGGAGCTGGCGCGTCATGAAGGCCTTGAGGCGCATGCGCGTGCGATAGAGGTACGACTGCGGGATTGAACCTTGTTGCGTCGTATTCATTGCTGTCAGACATTATTACTATCATCCATTCATGCAAGCGCAACATGCTCGTTGCGATAATCTGCAGATCATTTTCGGATAGAAGGGCGGAACCACATATGACACAAAATGCTGCAAATCGCGTTCGCCAAGCGGACATCGCTCGCAAGACGAACGAGACGGATATACAATTATCGTTTCACGTTGATGGCTCAGGCAACAGCCGGCACGACACCGGCGTTCCGTTCTTGAATCATATGCTCGATTTGTTTACGAAGCACGGACATTTCGATTTGCAGGTCAAAGCGGTGGGAGACATTGACATTGATGATCACCATACGGTAGAGGATATCGGCATTTGCCTTGGACTTGCCCTGAAGGAAGCGCTGGGGGATAAGGCAGGCATTCGACGTTACGCGTCCGTATTCGTGCCGATGGACGAGGCATTGGCGCAAGTCATTATTGATGTAAGCAATCGTCCGCATTTCGAGTATCGGGCTTCGTATCCTTCTGCACAGGTCGGTGCGTTCACTGTGGAGCTTGTTCATGAATTTCTATGGAAGCTGGCGCTGGAGGCCCGGATTACGCTGCATGTCATCGTGCATTACGGGCAGAACACGCACCATATGATTGAAGCGGTATTTAAAGCGTTAGGCCGTGCATTAGACGAAGCAACTTCCATCGATCCCCGGGTGCAGGGCGTGCCTTCTACGAAAGGGGTGCTCTAGCCCATGATCGCCGTCATCGATTACGGGATGGGTAACTTGCACAGCGTGAGCAAAGCGGTTGAACGGCTTGGATATGACGTCAAAGTTACGGATTCGCTTGCAGAGATGCTTGCCGCGGACGGCATTATTCTTCCTGGAGTCGGAGCCTTCGGCGATGCCATGCAAGCCTTGCAGGACAGCGGCTTGGACGACGCGCTGCGCAAGGCGGTGCAAGCCGGGAAGCAGACACTCGGCATTTGCCTTGGCATGCAGCTTCTCTTCAATGTAAGTGAAGAGCACGGGCAGCATACAGGGCTTGGACTTCTGCCAGGGCGCGTCACGCGATTCGAAGGGGGCTCCTATAAAGTGCCTCATATGGGCTGGAATCCGCTCAAGTGGCGGCAGCCGGCGCACCCGTTGACGGAAGGGCTGGAAGAGGGACACGTCTATTTCGTCCATTCCTATCACGTGCTTCCGGGCTCGGCAAGCGATGTGATCGCAACCTGCTCGTATGGCGGGAAGCAGGTCACATCCATCGTCGGGCGGGATAATGTATACGGCATGCAGTTCCACCCGGAGAAGAGCGGATCGCTCGGGTTGCAGCTTCTCGCTCGGTTCCTGAAGCTAACAGGCAACGCAAGGAATTAGATCAGCGGAAATGACTCGGTTACATCTAAACTAGGAGGCGAAACAGCTTATGGCGGCATTTACGATATATCCGGCCATTGATATTAGAGGAGGCCGATGCGTGCGGTTAGTGCAAGGCGATTACGGCCGGGAGACGGTCTATCACGATCAACCGGTAGAGGTAGCCCAGCGTTGGGAAGCAGACGGGGCTGCTTGGATCCACCTTGTCGATCTAGATGGCGCGAAAGCCGGACACCCGGTCAATGACGGCCTTATTGCCGACATTGCGCGTTCCGTCAACGCACCTGTTCAAGTCGGCGGCGGCCTGCGCACGCTGCCCGATGTGGAACGTCTGCTTGAAGCCGGCGTGGCGCGCGTCATTCTCGGCACGGCTGCCATTGAAGATCGTGCGTTTGTGGTAGAAGCGCTTGCGCGTTATGGCGGGAGCATCGCGATCGGGATAGACGCCCGTGACGGATATGTTGCCACGCGCGGATGGCTCGAAACGTCGGAGGTCAAGGCTGAAGTGCTCGCTGGCGAGCTTGCTGGTGCCGGTGCAGAGACCTTTATTTTTACCGATATTTCGCGCGATGGCATGATGAAAGGCCCGAACGTCGAGGCAATCGTCGCTTTAGCGAAGTCATCCGGCCAGACGGTTATCGCCTCTGGAGGCGTCAGCAATCTGGATGATCTGCGCAAGCTGGCCGCGCATGCGGCAGATGGCGTCGGCGGAGCGATTGTCGGCAAAGCGCTGTATACGGGAAGCATCGACTTAGCAGAAGCGGTGAAGCTTGCGCTTGCCGCCGACAACGGATAGATGAAACGGAGGGGCTGACATGTTAGCGAAACGGATAATTCCATGCTTGGATGTAAAGGACGGCCGGGTTGTCAAAGGCGTGAACTTCGTCCAACTGCGCGATGCCGGTGATCCGGTAGAGCTAGCGGCGCTGTACGACCGTGAAGGCGCCGACGAGTTGGTCTTTCTCGATATTTCCGCTTCGGTGGAAGGGCGAACGACGATGATAGAGGTCGTTCGTCAGACAGCAGGGGAAATCTCCATTCCATTTACCGTTGGCGGCGGTATTTCCCATGTAGATGACATGATGCGAATTTTGCGCGCAGGAGCGGATAAGATCGGCATCAACACGGCCGCGGTCAAGCAGCCATCGCTTATTACGGAAGGTGCGCGGCGCTTCGGTTCTCAGTGCATCGTCGTCGCGATTGATGCAAGGTATAACGATGCATGGGGCGATTGGGAAGTATATACACATGGAGGGCGCACTCCGACTGGTATTCGTGCCGTGGCATGGGCGCAGGAAGCGGAGCAGCTCGGGGCCGGCGAGATTCTGCTGACGAGCATGGATGCGGACGGAACGAAGGATGGCTTTGACATTCGACTTACCCGTACTGTGTCGGATGAAGTTGGCATTCCTGTCATCGCCTCCGGTGGAGCAGGGAATGCGGCGCACTTTGTAGAAGCTTTCGCAGAAGGTCATGCAGATGCGGCGCTTGCGGCTTCTATTTTCCACTACAAAGAAGTGTCGATAGCAGAAGTGAAGACAGCGCTGCGAGAACAAGGGGTGAATGTGCGATGACAGCAATGCAGACAGCTATCCAGCGGGAAGAACTTGCAGATCAGCTGCAATGGAACGAACAAGGCTTGATTCCGACGGTTGTGCAGGATGCGGCTTCCAAGCAAGTGCTGATGGTGGCGTATATGAATCGGGAGTCGCTGAAGTTATCGTGTGAAAAGGGAGAGACGGTATTTTGGAGCCGCTCCCGTGAAGAGCTATGGCATAAAGGCGCGACCTCCGGCAATACGCAGCGCATCGTATCGATATCAGCGGATTGCGATCGGGACACCCTGCTCGTGCAAGTGGTGCCGAACGGACCGGCCTGTCATACGGGAAGTTATACGTGCTTCTTCGATGTATGCGCGGAGCAGGAGAGCAGCGAATCTGCCCCGCCGCTGTCTATCATCTCCGACCTGGAACGCATGATCGCAGAGCGTGAGGCGGAGCGACCGGATGGGGCATATACGTCGTATCTGTTCGATAAAGGCATCGACAAAATATTGAAAAAAGTCGGTGAAGAAGCAGCCGAGGTTATCATTGCCGCGAAGAACGGCGATAACATCGAACTGCGGAATGAGACAGGTGATCTGTTGTTCCACTTGCTCGTCCTTCTTCGCGAGCGCAAGCTGCCTCTGGATGACGTGCTGGCTGAGCTGAAACGGAGACATCAGGCGCCACGACGGGATACGTATGACGAGCACGGAAAAGTGTAAGAGGATTACCTTCCTTTTTAAGGCGATTCAGCCCTAGCTGTCTTCTCAACCAAGAAGATAAGGGTGAATTGCCTTTTTTGTCATGACATTATGGAGCGGAGAATAGAGGATGAACTGAAGCCGTTCGCATGATCGTGTTCAAAGGCAGCGGCTGTGATTGAACAAGTTGTGAAGGTTGCTTGCGAGGGGGACAAATGTCGTGTTTGTTCGTTGATAGAACGCGAGATTCTCGGTATAATAAGATTAGAATTATTATCAACTGAAAACAGGAATCATTTAGAATGGTCCCAACGCATAAGGTGTCATGTAGACGAGTGGAGTTTGAGGCCGAGGTATTCATTTTCTCAATATGAGGGGGAACCTTACCGTATGCCGAGTAGTAAATTACGCATTTTCTCTGGCTCATCCAATCCGAAGCTCTCCGCACATATCTGCTCGGAATTGGGTGTGCCGCTAGGAAATGTGAAGCTGTCCCGCTTTCAGAGCGGAGAGATTTACGTCCACTTTGAAGAGACGATCCGCAATTGCGATGTATTTCTCGTTCAATCCTTCTCCCATCCGATTAACGAGCACTTTGTTGAACTGCTCGTCATGATCGATGCGGCGAAGCGGGCTTCTGCCCGTACGGTGAACATTATCGTTCCTTATTACGGCTACGCCCGTCAGGAGCGCAAGTCAGCGCCAAGGGAGCCGATATCGGCGAAGATGGTAGCGGATGTCTTGACGACGGTTGGCGCCGAACGCGTTATTACGATTGACTTGCATGCGTCCGCCATCCAAGGTTTCTTCAACATTCCGGTCGATCACTTGACAGCGCTAGATCTAATCAGTGGCTACCTGAAGGAGAAAGAGATAGCCAACCCGATTATCGTGTCGCCGGATGCTGGACGGGCATCCACCGCGGAGAAGCTTGCCGATCAACTGGATTCACCGTTCGCTATTATGATTAAGAAGCGCCCTGCCCACAATGAAGCGGTCATTACGCATGTCATCGGAGACGTGAAGGGACGCACCCCGATTATAATCGAGGACTTAATTGATACCGGTTCCACGATTGTGAACGTAGTCGATGGATTGAAGGTACGCGGGGCGGAAGATGTATTCGTATGCGCCACGCACCCGCTGTTCAGCGGGGAGGCGCTGCAGAAGCTTCAACACCCGAATATTCGCGAGGTTATCGTAACGGACTCCATAGCGCTTCCGGAGGAGCGTTCCGATGTCATTCGCGTATTGTCCGTTGCGCCTCTGCTTGCGGAAGCGACGCGCATCATTACGAACGGCGGATCGATCAGCACGCTGTTTAAGTACAAAGGCGTGTAGGTAATTAATAGCAGGGGATCGTTTTCAGCGATGGGACTTGCTCGTTGCTAACGCAGGCGTCTTCCGTAATTGGTCCGCCTGTCGCAGTTTTAAGGGCTCTATTTTTCCTTATGAAGGTTCGTGAAAGGGATGAGGGAAATGCGCGTCATTATGTTATACTGGGGGGTATGTGTACAAAAATGACGTGTCAGGAGGTGCCTTGGCGATGGCAGAACAGAAGCCACTGTGTACAAAAAAGGATCACGTGATGGAACAGGACAATGTGGTAGGGTTCCCGGCCGATGCTGTCGCGTTCTCGGAGCGCGCGGTAAAGTCGCTGGATCGGCTGCACTACGACAAGGCATTGAGATATTTTCGCAAGGCGGTTGAATGTGAGTCGGATAACCCGATTCACCAATGCAACTTGGCTGGGGCGCTCGCGGAAACAGGGAGCTTCGAAGAGTCGAATCAAATCTTAGCCTATATTGTAAATGAACTCGATCCGGAGATGAATGAGTGCTATTACTATATGGCGAACAACCTCGCTTATATGGAACAATTCGAGGAATCCGAAATAATGCTAGAGATGTACCTGGCTCGAGATCGTCACGGCGTATACGCCGAAGAGGCGGAAGAGATGCTGGAAATGATTCATTACGAATTGAATCGCCCATTTAATCCGGCTCGCCGAACGAATTCGGCAGAGGACGTTTCTGCGGAAGAGTCTTTTTCCGGGTCTTTGAACGGTGAAGCGGAAGATGAGTTTTTGGCAGAAAGAAATGATTACGAAGCTGCTGGAGGTATGCATGCTGCCGGGGATGCGAATGGAACGGCGAATGCGCCGGATGCTCCGGATGGACTAGAACAGACAGTAGAGGATCATGAGCAGGCCCGCCTTCTATTGGAAGCAGGGCGATTTGTCGAAGCGGAGAAAGTTCTGCAGCGAATTTTGGAGGCCGATCCCGATTTTTTGGCTGCACGCAACAATTTAGCGCTAGCCTATTATTACATGGGCCGATTCGATGAAGCGCGTGAGATGCTGAACGGGGTATTGGAGCGGGACTTGGGCAACTTGCATGCATTATGCAATTTGGCCATATTCGAACGCCATGCCGGTCACGAGGATACGGTGCGGGCGCTGATCGATATACTGGTCAAGATCGAACCGTTCCACCGTGAACATGTGTTCAAGTTAGCCACGACGATGGGTATACTCGACGAACACGAGCAAGCCTATCGCCATCTGCACCGCCTGGTCGCAAGGGGGATGCAGCGTGAGCCAAGCTTGTATCATTATGCAGCGGTGGCAGCATGCCATATGGGCCGATATGACGAGGCGGCCCGATGGTGGGCATCTTGCCGCCGGCTGGATCCTGAATCTGGCGTAGCGACATACTTTTTGGAACAATTGCAGCAGCGGGGAGAAGGCGGACTCGATCCGATGCCAAGCTATCATTATCGACTTCCGTACGAGGAGACGAGCCGGAAGGCCCAGGAACGCGCCACTCGCTCCACAGCCCGGAAGCGGATGGAGGAATCGGCATCCACGATGGATTATGAGGAGGACTGGGAGCAGCAGATCAAATCCGATCCGCTCGTGCGCTCCTCTCTGTTTTGGGCGCTTCGGTTCGGTGAGCCGGAAGTGAGGCTTCAGGCGCTGCAAGCAATGAGCCTGCTGGCAGACGAGGAAGCGAAGGAAGCGCTGCGGACGCTGTTGCTTGACCCGGACCAAGATGCTTATATCAAGCAGGTTACGCTATATGTCCTGCGCATGTTAGGGGTTAAGGGACCTATCGATGTGCAGTGGGACGGTGAACGGATACAAATAAGCAGCAACCATATCGCCAATCGTCTGCCAACCTGGGAGCCGCATTGGCAGCAAGTGCTGGATATGGTGCGCGACTATATGAAAGAGGAATACGACCTCTTTCAAATGCACGATGCAGAGACGCTGTGGATTGAGTTCATTACGCACCTCTATCCCGATGAAGTGCCTCGTATTACGAAGGCTTCGAGCTGGGCGGCCGCATTGGAATATATCATAGCGAAGATGTACCGTCGCCCATTGTCTTATCAGGATGTTGCTGTGCGGTACGATGTATCCGCGGCGACGGTCGCCAAGCACGTAAAGCGTATGGAAGATACCTGTCAGGTGGAAGATAGATTAAAGCAAACTTTAACCTGATTGTTGTAGAGGTTGTTTCGCAAGTTCCTTCTTGGTGCTGAAAATTCACTTTTTTAACAAGTATTTATTACACCACACTATACTGAGGGAGGCCTCACTTCTATGGAAAACAAAGTATACAAATCGGTTGTAATCGGCACGGGTCCTGCAGGATATACTGCGGCAATCTACTTGGCGCGCGCCAGTCTGAACCCGCTCGTAATCGAAGGTCCGCAGCCAGGTGGTCAGTTAACGACGACGACCGATGTAGAGAACTTCCCAGGCTTCCCTGAAGGCATCATGGGTCCTGAACTGATGGACAACATGCGCAAGCAAGCCGAACGCTTCGGCACGGAGTTCAAGTCGGGCTGGGTCACGAACGTGGACTTGTCCAAGCGCCCGTTCACGCTTCAAGTGGAAGGCATCGGAGAGATTGTGACTGAATCGTTAATCGTAGCGACTGGCGCTTCCGCACGATATCTGAACATCCCGGGCGAGCAGGAGAACTTGGGTAAAGGCGTAAGTGCCTGCGCGACTTGCGACGGCTTCTTCTTCCGCGGGAAGAAAATTGTCGTAATCGGCGGCGGGGACTCGGCGATGGAAGAAGCGAACTTCTTGACTCGCTTTGCTTCCGAGCTGACGCTGGTGCATCGCCGTGATGAACTGCGCGCTTCGAAGATTATGCAGGATCGTGCAAAGGACAACAGCAAGATCAAATGGGCTTTGAACCGAACGCCGCTTGAAGTCGTTGGAACCGGCATGGGCATTACCGGATTGAAAGTGAAGAACAACGAAACAGGCGCTGAGGAAATAATTGAAACGGACGGGTTGTTCGTCGCTATCGGCCATAAGCCGAATACGGATTTCTTGAAAGGGAGCGTTGAGTTGAACGACCAAGGCTATATCGTCGTGAAGCCAGGCACGTCCGAGACGAACATTCCAGGCGTATTCGCAGCCGGCGACGTTCATGATATGAAATATCGCCAAGCAATTACCGCCGCGGGCTCCGGATGCCAAGCCGCCCTCGACTGCGAGAAATTCCTCGAAGGCAGCATGACGCATGACTGGAGCAGCACGTTGAGCAACTAAATCAGCGGTCCGTTCCGTCGGTTTTCCCTATTACATTTTGGATGAACGGAGCCCGCGGGCTCCGTATTTTACATCATGATTTTCCGATTTTCGGATCCATTTCAACGGCAGGCCGTTCTCTTGACCTGACTAAAGGGTTCGCGTATAGTGGGTACTGAAGTACCATACGATTATGAGTAAAAGGTGGATGACGCATGTCTGAGCAAATCTACGTGGGTGTCGATTTGGGAGGTACGGCAATCAAAGTCGGTATTTGCGATGCGGAAGGACGACTTCTGCAAACGTTTGAAGGGCCGACAGAGGTTCCCAAAGGTCCCGATATCGTCATGGATAACATCGAGAAATATATTCGCCAAATCGTGGAGGAGTCGCCTTACGATTGGAGCCAAGTGGCTGGAGTCGGCGCGGGAGTTGCAGGATTTACGAATGTAAAGGAAGGCGTTATCGTGCTGGCGCCCAACGTAGGATTTAAGGATGTGCCGATTCGTTCCATATTGGAAGAACGTCTTGGCAAGCCGGTCAAGATCGATAATGATGCGAATGTTGCCGCG
Organism: Paenibacillus sp. OSY-SE; assembly: GCF_000283315.1. Classification (NCBI taxonomy): domain Bacteria; kingdom Bacillati; phylum Bacillota; class Bacilli; order Caryophanales; family Paenibacillaceae; genus Paenibacillus; species Paenibacillus sp. OSY-SE. Next base: position 27,115 of record NZ_ALKF01000185.1, read on the forward strand.
CTTGGCGAAGCATGGAGCGGAGCGGGCAAAGGAATCGACCACTGCGTTTGCTACACGCTGGGCACAGGTGTTGGCGGTGGGATTATTATTCATGGGAAGATCGTTCAAGGCTTCGCCGGATTAGCTGGAGAGCTCGGCCATATCGCCGTTATTCCGGATTTGGAAGCGATTCAGTGCGGATGCGGCAAGATGGGCTGTCTGGAGACCGTATCTTCGGCAACAGGTATTATTCGCATGGCGAAAGATGCCGTGGAACGCGGTGATCGCACTTCGCTTTCCTTAGTGGAAGACATAACGGCCAAGGATGTATTCGACGCTGCCAAAGCCGGCGACGAAGCGGCCAGCCGAATCGTCTCCCGTGCTGCTTATTATTTGGGGAAATCGATGGCTGCTGTTGCAGTGACACTGAATCCGGAACGGTTTATTATTGGCGGCGGCGTGTCCAAAGCCGGCGAGTTCTTATTTGACCAAATCCGTGAAACGTTCATGAAACTAACACCTGATCCGGTTACGCGCGGCGTATCGATTGTTCCAGCGGAACTTGGCAATGATGCAGGTATGATTGGTGCGGCAGGTTTGTTCTTGCGTTCGTAGTCGGCGACGGTAAGGGAGAGGACGAACGATGATCGAATCGACAGAGATGACAGCACTCGCGAAACTCGTCATTATTACAGGGATGTCCGGTGCAGGGAAGACAATAGCAGTTCAAAGCATGGAGGATCTTGGATTTTTCTGTGTGGACAATTTGCCTCCGGTTCTCATACCGAAGTTTGCAGAGCTTATTGAGCAATCCAAAGGGAAGATCGGGAAAGTAGCGCTCGTTATTGACTTGCGAGGGCGTGAATTTTTTACGGCCTTATCTGAATCCTTAAATTATATCCGAGAGCACTATACGATTAATTGTGAAATTTTGTTCTTGGATGCGACCGACGCGGTATTAGTGCAACGTTACAAGGAAAGCCGCCGTCGTCATCCACTCTATCCGAACGGGCTGCCGCTTGAGGGCATCAAGCAGGAGCGGAAGCTGCTGGAGGATTTGAAAGGATGGGCGACGCAGGTCGTTGATACGAGCAATCTGAAGCCGGTGCAGCTGAAAGAGCGAATCGTGTCCCGGTTCACGCATACGGATCAGAGCACGATGTCGGTGAATGTGACCTCATTCGGCTTCAAATACGGTGTTCCAATCGATGCGGACTTAATATTTGACGTACGCTTTTTGCCAAATCCGCACTATGTTGAACAGCTGCGTCCTCGAACGGGACAGGATATTGAAGTATACGACTACGTCATGAAATGGCCGGAGACTCAGGCTTTTTTGACGAAGCTGCTCGATATGCTTAATTTCCTGCTGCCGCAGTACCGTAAGGAAGGGAAAAGTCAGGTCGTAATCGGTATCGGATGTACCGGTGGAAAGCATCGTTCCGTTGCCGTGGCAGAATATTTGGGTCGTATGATCGGCGCCAGCGACACGGAAGTCGTTCGTGTGAGTCACCGTGATGCCGAGCGGGATCGACATTAGTGGAGGTCGCTATGGCACGTAAAGGAGAAGAGCGTGAACTTCCGCGTATCGTGGTGATGGGTGGCGGAACGGGGCTGTCCGTCATGCTGCGCGGGCTCAAAGAGAAGCCGCTTGATATTACTGCCATCGTTACAGTGGCGGATGATGGGGGCAGCTCAGGCATTCTGCGCAGTGAATTACAGATGCCGCCTCCGGGGGATATTCGCAGCGTGTTGACGGCGCTGGCCGATGTCGAGCCCTCTCTGTCTGAAATGTTGAAGTATCGTTTCCAGAACGGTTCCGGTCTGGCTGGTCACAGCTTGGGGAACTTGATTCTTGCGGCAATGACCGATATTACCGGAGACTTTGTATCTGGAATACGAGAATTAAGCCGTGTGTTGGCTGTCCGGGGGCGTGTGCTTCCGGCGGCTGATCAGGCAGTGGTGCTGAAGGCAGAGATGGCCGATGGAACGATTATCGAAGGGGAATCGTCCATTCCGAAGGCAGGGCAACGAATTAACAGGGTGTTTCTTGAGCCTGAATACGTGGAGGCGCTGCCGGAGGCGGTAGCGGCGCTGGAACAAGCGGATGCCATTCTAATGGGTCCAGGCAGCTTATACACCAGCATTATTCCAACTTTGCTCGTTCCGAAGCTGGCTCAGGCGGTACGGGAATCCGATGCGGTGAAAATATTTGTATGCAACGTGATGACTCAGCCGGGAGAAACCGATGATTACGCGGTGAGCGATCACTTGATGGCCGTACAGCAGCATGTCGGCACTCAGATGTTCGACTATGTCATTGTCAACGACGGAGAAATACCGCCGCAAGTACAGGATCGTTATGCCGAACAAGGGGCAAAGGCGGTTCATTTGGACTTGGAGGAAGTGACGAATCGAGGCTATAAGGTCATTGCGGACTCGTTAGTATTATTCCGAACGTATTTGCGTCATGATGCGGATAAACTTAGCCATCATATATATCAGCTGGTGGAGAATTGGATGCTACGAAAGAGGTGAGTGACGATGTCTTTTGCGGCACAGACGAAAAAAGAATTAACAATGGTTGAATCCGAACCGTGCTGCGAAAAGGCGGAACTGTCAGCGCTTATGCGTATGAATGGTTCAGTACAGCTCTCCTCGAATCGCAAAATCATTTTGGATATTTCGACGGAAAATGCAGCGATTGCCCGCCGCATTTATACGTTGATTAAAAAGTATTTTCAGGTGCATACTGAACTTCTCGTTCGTAAAAAAATGCGCTTGAAGAAAAATAACGTCTATATCGTGCGCATTCCGACGCGCGTGCAGGAGATACTCCATGAGCTGTACATCGTATCGGAAGGATTTCAGTTCACGGATGGTATAGAGAAACGGATAATCGCGCACAATTGCTGTAAGCGGGCTTATTTGCGCGGAGCATTCATGGCAGGAGGTTCGGTGAACAATCCCGAAGGATCCTCCTATCATCTGGAGATTTCTTCGATGTATGAAGAGCACTGCAAGGCGCTTGTGGACTTGGCCAATGAATTCCATCTGAATGCGCGGTTCATTGAGCGGAAGAAGGGCTTCGTCCTGTACATTAAAGAGGGCGAGAAGATCATCGAGTTCCTTAATATTATCGGGGCGCATCAAGCACTGTTCAAATTCGAGGATGTCCGGATTATGCGCGATATGCGCAATTCCGTGAACCGCATTGTGAATTGTGAGACCGCAAACTTGAATAAGACAATAGGTGCTGCTGTAAGGCAGATTGATAATATCCGCTTGATTGAGAAGGAATTGGGCTTAGAACAGCTCCCAGAGAAGCTGCGAGAAGTGGCTGAAGTGCGTCTGGCGCATCCGGATATCAACCTGACGGAAGTAGGAGAGCTTCTTAAAGGAAAGGTGAGCAAGTCAGGCGTCAACCATCGCCTTCGCAAAATCGATGAGCTGGCCGAGCGAATTCGCAACGGATAACGGTTTGGGAAACGAAGTGAAACAACTTTATTCCTAGTTTAAAATCGTTTATAATGCTATAATGTGATAAAATGAAGCAAAGCGGCGTAAATTTGTGTTAAAGTAAACTATACATGAAATATAGGGGGTATGATTCGCATGGCTCAACAACCAGTTGTCGTACGTTTGAAGACAGGATTGCACGCTAGACCTGCGGCCTTGTTCGTTCAAGAAGCGAATAAATATTCTTCGGATATCTTCGTTGAGAAAGAAGATAAGAAAGTGAATGCGAAGAGCATTATGGGGATCATGAGTCTCGCAATCAGCTCCGGTACGACCATTACCATTACGGCCGACGGTGCGGACGCCGATCAGGCTGTAAGCGCTTTAGTCGTGCTCGTGAGCAAGGAAGAATTGGAGAACTGATCGTTACTAACGCGATTTGATTTACGTATGAATGATACGCAGCTGCTACCCACAGCTACCCACAGAAGAGAAGAGCCTCAAGGCTCTTTCTTTTTTTTGTTTTTAAGGACTGTTTAAGTTCTGTGGAGCGAAAAATCAAAACGTAACTTTACCCATGCCGGAGAAGGCATGCCTGTTCCATTCATTGCCTTACTCTCCCCTTCATTCAGAATGGCAGCTGGCAGCCCTCGTCCCTTTCAAACGGGAATATGTAATGGCCCTTATGTCCATTCTCCCGTACAGTCAGGAGGGATAACGTCGAGGATAAGGCACGTGCCGTGTCCGTATACCATAGCATGAAGCGGCCAATTAAGATGGAAGTCAATGAGAGTGGTAAATTGGTTGTGCCATTTCCTGACGGGATGGGAGAATGAAACAAAGCGGAGGTTGATGCGGATCACCGTCAGTCTGCGCATGCCACTGCACGAACGGAACATTTCGTTAATGAGAAGAGTCAATGTTCTACCTATTTGACGGAAAGTATGCCTCAAGGCGATTTCTGGAGAGCGTTGGCAGGTGCGAAGAGAACTGTTGTTTTTCGAATAGTGAGGTGCGGACAGCGATCGAAGGCATCGAGGTGATGCCGGCGGGTGAACTGTTCTGGAAACCGCTGTAGAACATAACAAGGACCTGGGGAATACCCAGGTCCTTGTTGCCGTTCAAGTTATGTGTATGACTTATTGATTGAATACATCGATTGAGCCTTTGACGTTTCCTTTGATACGCAGACGGTACGTTTCTCCGGCCTTCACTTTATAAAAATAAAATGGCTCATTCTGCCAACCGACTTCGCCCGACTTCGTTTGCTGAAGGATCCAGCCGCTCCACGGAACATACATTTCCAAATGCATTTCATAAGTGCTGTTGCTGCCTGTATTTTTCTCCGAGCTGGCATTCACATAAATGGTACTCCGGACGGAGTCGCTTGGAATCGTTATATCCTCTTTAATTTGATGGCTGGTTGTCGTTGAAAATGAGGACGACCATAAATATAAAGCGGGTCCGAGCGTCTGAAACGGTTTCTTGTAAATCGCGGAATAGCCGCTTTCGGGACCGTATATGCGGTCCAATTGTTCTTGATTGGCCGACTTGGCAAAAAGAGAGGCAGGTGCCAGCATGCTGACGGCAAGCGCAACCAATAGAGTTTGTTTCACTTTGTTCTTAAACAACAAAAATTACCTCCTCTATCAACAATTAGGATATGTTTGCGCCTATAACATACCACGACCTGCAAGCTAGAAATAGGTTAATCAAAGTAAAATATGAAAATTTATGTATTCTATTTCAAATATTTTATATCATTGACAGCGTATATCGCGCGAGTGTTTGAAGTTTGTGTTTTTCTGTGAAATGGTAATTAATTCTTGATAACTGTTGTGGAATATTGAATTAAAAAACGATGGCGTCCGGAAAATAAGATCATCGAAAATTCATTTCGATATTTCGTCGCAAGCTTTGCAACATAATTTCCCTTGGTAACGTTTAGAAGACAAGAGGTTAGTCAATCTTAAATCTAAACGATGTGGAGGGAATGGATATGGGTCAGGTTGGGGTGCAAATGACGTCTTGGCGTCGGACGGCGGCAGCTGTCGTGTTAGTTGGTGCGATGTTGGTGGGAGTGTCAGGGGCGATTGCGCCTAATCCAGTTCATGCGGCAGGGGAACAAGTGATGCTGAAGGATACGATTAGTGTTTCGGGTATAGGTGAGATAGAAGTGACACCGGACGTGGCGTATGTGGATATCGCAGTGGAGACCCGTGCCAATACGGCTGCGGAAGCACAGCAGAAGAATGCGGCTGCATTCGATAAGGTGAAGCAGGTGCTCACCCAAAAATACGGGGTGCAGGACAAAGATTTGAAAACAACCAATTTCTCTGTAGATCCGGTATACAAATACGCCGAGAATACGGAGCCTAAGGTTGTCGCTTATCAAGCGCAGCATGCGGTACGAGTGACTTATCGCGACCTTGCCCGCTTGGGCAGTCTGGTCGATGCCGCTACGAGTGCAGGGGCGAACCGCATCATGCAGATTAATTATGACACAGAGAAACGATCGGATTATGAGACTCAGGTGCTGGAGAAAGCGGTACAGCATGCGACGAAGAAAGCTCAAGCGTTAGCGAAAGCAGCCAATCGGGAAGCAGGCATGGCGATCACGATTGTCGAGTCCGGCGCAGATTGGACTCCAGTGAGAATCATGTCGGAGCAGATGAAGGTAGCAGACAGCGCATCGAATAGCGTGTCGTCTCCGCAAGGGGGACTAGTGAAGTTGCGCGCGCAAGTGCAAGTACAATTTCAAATGAAATAATACGGAACGATGGCAGCCCCTAAGCGCAGATCAACAGAATGCGGTTTGGGGGTTGTTTTTTGATGCCATAAGCCCTAGAATGTGAAAGGGGATTCGGAAAATACCGATTTCCTTCAAATAAGTGGATTGCAGACCTTAACATGGTGGAAATACGTCAATCCCTTGAAGTTGGATGTATGTTTTTGTCGAAATTACGTAAAAATAGTTGTATCGTCAGAAAAAACGATGTATATTGGATATGCAAAAACGCCAACGTGATCTGGACGGAAAGCCATACCAATGGATATGGCTTTTTTTGCTTAATGGATAAGAACGTTACATTTCTCACAATACAGCATCGTTTCTACTTGATAGGCTGACGATATGAGGGGTTGATGCTAATGATTGAACTGGTAAATGTGGAAAAGCATTTTGCCGGGCAACCCGTTGTGCATCCTTTGTCGCTTAAGATTGACGAAGGGGAATTTTTAACGCTGCTCGGTCCGAGTGGTTGTGGTAAGACGACCATTTTACGCATGATTGCAGGATTTGAACAACCAACGACAGGCGAGATTCGGCTTGATGGAGAAAATGTTACCGATTTACCTCCGAATAAGCGCAACTTGAATCTAGTCTTTCAACATTATGCACTGTTCCCGCATATGACCGTGGAGCAGAATATTCAGTTTGGCCTTAAAATGAAAAAAATCCCGCAGGCGGAGCAGCGTGAGCGGATTGCGGATGCGATTCGTCTGACCCAGCTTACACCACTGGCAAAGCGTTTTCCGCATCAGCTGTCAGGTGGACAGCAGCAACGTGTCGCGATTGCGCGTGCCATTGCGAACCATCCGAAGGTATTGCTGTTGGACGAGCCTCTCGGCGCATTGGATCTGCAGCTGCGCAAAAATTTGCAGGGTGAATTGAAACAACTGCAGCGCAATCTAGGGATTACCTTCGTCTATGTGACGCATGATCAAGAAGAAGCGATGATGATGTCTGATCGTATCGTTATTATGAATAATGGACGCGTGGAACAAGTGGGTTCGCCTAAAGATATATACGAACGCCCGGAGACGTTGTTTGCAGCAACATTCGTTGGGGAGAACAATGTTTTTCATGAAGAGCATATGTTTGCCGTTCGTCCGGAGAAGATTCGTATTGCGGCTGAACCGGAGGATGCACGCAAATCTGGCATTATACAAGATATCGTCTATTTAGGGAACATTCATAAGCTGATCGTGCATCTTGCGCATGAGCAGACGAATGTGACCGTCGCCTTGGACTTCACGGATGAACGGAAGTGGGAAATTGGACAGCGCGTCGGTGTGAACTGGAACGCTCAGGATGAGGTGATGATCGGCCCATGAAACGCTCCTTCGGCATCATTGCGCCGGTCGTGTTGTGGCTAACGGTCTTTCTCGTCGTGCCGATGGTGGCCGTCATTGCCGTGTCCTTCATGCAACGCGACGAGTTGGGCAATGTCGTATATTCGTTTACGTTGGATAATTACGCCCGCTTTTTTGACCCGCTATACTTGGGTATTTATTGGGATACGTTGTGGCTGTCGGTCTTGACGACGGCAATCTGTTTATTGCTAAGCTATCCGCTAGCCTATTATATTTCGAACGCAAGTCCGAATCGGCAGAAGCTGTGGCTTATTCTGATTACGGTTCCATTCTGGATTAACTTCCTCATTCGGACATACGCATGGGTGTTGCTGTTGCGCACGCAAGGCGTGGTGAATAATGCCTTAATCGATATTGGGCTTATACAGGAACCGCTTCAGATGCTCTATACGAAGGGAGCTGTTCTGCTCGGGATGGTCTACACGTTCATTCCGTACATGGTGCTGCCCATTTATGTCGCTCTGGAGCAGATGGACAATCGCTTGCTGGATGCGGCAAGTGACCTGGGAGCCACGCGATGGAAGTCGTTCTGGCATATTACGCTTCCACAGACGAAGTCGGGCATCATGACCGGGAGTGTGCTCGTGTTCATTACAACGGCAGGTATGTTCGTTGTCACCGATATTCTCGGCGGCGCTAAAGCGCAGATGCTCAGCAATATTATTCAGAACCAATTCCTCGGCGCACGCGATTGGCCTTATGGATCTGCGCTGTCGGTCTTGTTCGTGCTGAGCTCGCTTATTATTATCGGGCTGTTCAATCGGGCTCTTCGCTCCAGTTATGAAGCATCGAAGGAGGCGAGAGTATGAAGGCTGCAGGCAAAGGGAAGCAGCATCCGCTGCTCGCGTTCCATTCGGCTTTGTTGATTCTGTTCATTTATGTGCCTGTCTTGATGATTATCATCTATTCGTTCAACGACTCGCGCATCAATTCGAACTGGAGCGGATTCACATTGAAATGGTACGGTTCATTGTTCGATAACCGCCAAGTGATGGAAGCACTTGGGAACAGCTTAACAATTGCCGTCATTTCAACGGTTGTGTCGACCGTATTCGGTACGATGGCTGCACTTGCGCTTCGCCGTATGGCAAGCCGCAAGAAGAAGGGCGTCATCGGGCTCCTATATTTGCCGATTATTGTGCCGGATATTATTATGGGGCTGTCGCTGCTCGTTCTGTTCAGCCAATTTCAAGTCCCGCTTGGAAAGCTGACGGTCATTATCGCCCATATTACGTTCAGCATCTCGTATGTGTACGTTATCGTATCGTCGCGCTTGGCCAATATGGGCAAGCAGCTGGAGGAAGCGGCTTCCGACCTTGGCGCATCGCCGTGGCAGACGTTCCGCTTCGTGACGCTGCCGTCTATCTGGCCGGGTGTTCTGGCTGGTGCGATTATGGCCTTCACCTTGTCGATTGATGACTTTATGATCAGCTTCTTTGTCGCCGGACCGAATTCGACCACTTTGCCTATTTATATTTATGGCTTGGTCAAGCGGGGAATTTCACCGGAGATCAATGCGCTGTGCACGCTGATGATTATCGTCAGCGTTGCGCTCATTGTGCTGGCGCAGTGGTTATTGAACCGCGGCAACGGAAACGAACGGAGTTCCATGTTGCCGTTCTAATATATTTTTTCATGATGAAAATCTGCAGGAATATGCAGGATCAGAGAGGGGTAGTAAATTGAACAAAAAGAAATGGTTCGCGGTCGTATTGGCCGGGATGTTGGCACTTACCGCACTGGCAGGCTGCTCTTCGAAGCAAGAGACGCTCAATCTGTATAGCTGGGCGGACAACTTCGATATGGACATGATTAAGCAGTTCGAATCGGAGAATAACGTAAAAGTGAACTATGCCATTTTTGCCAACAACGAGGAACTGCTGGCGAAGCTGAAAGCCGGCGGGGCGAATTATGATTTAATCCAGCCTTCGGATTATATGGTGGCAAGCATGATTAAGCAGGATCTGCTTGAACCGCTTGATTTAAATCAAATTCCGAATTTCCAATACGCAGCGGATCGTTTCAAGAACCCTGAATTTGATCCGGGCAACAAATATTCCATCACGTATACATGGGGCGTTACGGGGATCGCGTATAACAAAAAATACGTGAAAGAAACGCCTGCGAGCTGGTCCGATTTGTGGAAAGAAGAGTACAAAGGAAAAGTGCTGCTGCTGGATGACAATCGTGAAATTATCGGGATGGCGCTGAAGAAAGCCGGCAAGTCGAACAGTTCGCAAGCAGAGGCGGACATCCATGCGGCGGCTGATGATTTGCGCAAGCTGGTGCCAAGCGTGCTGGCCTTCGACACCGACAACATTAAGCAGAAGATGATTGCGGAAGAGGGTTGGATCGGAACGGTATGGTCTGGCGACGCGGCGGTAATCGCAGCAGAGAACCCGGATGTGGCATATGTGGTGCCTGAAGAGGGCGGCACGATCTGGTCGGATAACTATGCGATCCCGAAGGGAACGAAAAATAAAGAGCTGGCGCAAAAGTTCATTAATTTCATGCTGGATCCAGAAAACAGCGCCAAGAACTACGAATCGATCGGCTACAGCAACCCGATCGTGAAGGCGAAGGAATTCCATAGCAAGGAATACTTGGACAATCCGATGATCAACCTGTCGGAAGACGAGCTGAAACGCACGGAGTGGCTGATTGATGTGGGCAAGCATCTTCAATTGTACGACCGTCTCTGGACAGAACTGAAAAGCGGCCGGTAATAGAGATTCAATAAGCTTGGTGGCGTAGACCCAAAGTCTGCGTTATCAAGCTTTTTTTTGTAAGATTTTAGCAATGGGGATTGGGGCATCTTAAGCTTCACCAGCAAAGGAAAAGACAAAATTGTCGCAGATTTCGATAGATTCGGAACATTGACGCTGGTGGGCTACGACTTTTCAGCCATTTGGCGGTAGAAGCCAGGCAATATGAAGGTTGACGAGGCTGCCGGAACGATGTTCCGGCAGCCTTAAAACATGTTTAGAGGTTTGTCATATACAATCGTTCAAAATATGAACCACCTTCTGTGGCTGGGTCTGCATAACCCAATGTCCGCCCGACTCTGCCGCAACGTGGCGCCACCCGGAATCTTTCGCCCGCTGTGCCGATTTCCGGAAGACAGGAGTCATGGGCCATTGCTCGGGATTGTCCAGCACCTCGATATATGTACGCGGGATGTGGGCAGCTTCGGGATGATTAATGTCGACTGGTTCGGTAAACGACAACAACGTCATAGGTGACTTTCTCCAATCAGATGTCGCACGCGGATGTATTTTCCAACCATCGCCTGTCTCTTGGGCATCCTTTGGAAATTGCTCGGCCATATGGGGGCCTGAGATGCTGGCTATGGACTCGCCGTCATAAGGAACGACCGCATCAACAAAGACAAGATGCTTCAAGCGGTCAGGCAATCGTTCGGCTACCCCTGAAATGACCATTCCGGAGTAGCTATGGCCGACCAGGATGACATCTTGTAAATCTTCGTATTGAATGACCCCGGCTATATCTTGAATAAAAGTGGTCAGTCCTACATCGGGATGCGCCAAATGCGTTCGTTCACCGAGTCCGGTCAGAGTAGGGACATATACCTCATGTCCCGCGTCACGCAGCAGCGCCGCTGCGTCCTTCCACACATAGCCGCCGTCCCATGCGCCATGCACCAACACAAAGCTTGCCATCGATAAAATCCCCTCTCATAATTTCGATTGTTCGAATATAGTAGAATAATAATACAAAGCTTGTAATTAAGCAACAATTAACATATGCTTGTCGAATGGTGAGAGTCATAATTTGTCGAATTTTATATAAGAATAGGTTTCAGTATGGTATAATATAAAACGCTTACAATAAAAGTCAGCCTTTTTCCTACAACTTGCACGCATTGACATAGAACTATGGGAGGGGATCGGAAGATGCGATGGAATCATTTTAAATCCAAGCTGCTGATAAAGTATATTTTGTCGTACTTATCGATCTTTCTGGTTCCCATAATTATTATGACGGTTATTATTTATGAGAACGCGGTCAATAACTTGCGCTCTGAAATTGAACAATCCGGCATTAGCCACCTGGAACAAGCCAAAATGAACATCGATGGCAGGATGACGGAATTGAGCGAAATCGCCGCGCGAATAAGCTTCGACAGCAAGCTGACACCCTATATGGTACAGCACTTCTATTATAGCGGCGAAGCGATCGAGGCTTTGGATAAGTACAAAGCGAACAGTTCCATCATCAATGAGCTGTTTTTATATTTTCGCGGCGATGACATCATATACTCTTCGAGAGGACTGATGTCCATCGATACGCTCATCGATCACAGCTATTCGTTTATGAATTGGGATAAGGAGACATTCGTCAAGGACTTGAACGCGGTCAACCTCCCGACGCTTCGTCCGTCCGATTCGGTTACGGTGAACAGGAATGCGAAAAACCGAATGCTTGCTTATCTCGTTCCAATACCGCCGAATCAGACTTATTCCCACGGTACGGTCATGTATCTCATTGAAGAGTCAATGCTTACTGGAATTATGGATTCGGTTCTCGGCAACTTCGAAGGAAACGCTTATATTTTTGGTGTGGATGGCCAAGTACTTGCCGCGACAAGCCGTGGGGATGCGATGGTTGAAGCTGATATGGCTAAGCTAGCCTCAATACCCTCCGGCATTCATAGCGCCAATTTCGGTAATGTGGACCACTCCGTCGTAGCCGTCAAATCGGAAGCGAATGGCTGGACCTATGTTACAGCGATGCCATCGGAACAGTTTTTTGGCCGCGTCGTGCATATCCAGACGTTTATTTTCATGATATTTGGCGTCGTCCTTATCTTCGGCTCTATTTTGGCCGTGCAGCTGGCTCGACGGCAGTACCACCCGATCCGCGATCTGATGGAATTTGCCAATCTAAAGAAGAATTCAGAGCACGTCTTGCCGAAAGGGAAAACCGAGCTGGAATGGATACGGGAAACGCTGTTGTCCTACCAGAATCAAGTCGATCTGCAAGAGCCATATGCGCGGAACCAGTGTCTCCTGACACTGCTGAAACGCGGGGCTCCGAGCCGCCAGGAAGCAGAAGACATGCTGCATATGATCGGCGCCTCCACGCCGGGCAACCGCTTGTTCGTCATTATTATGGCTTGGGATTATAGTGAGGAATTGCCTTTTTCCGTGGACAATCGGGAGGCGCTGTTGCAGAAGCTTGCCGAACTTCAACTAAGCCATGCGCAAGCGACCGTATATGGGGTGGAATTGTCGCAGCCCGCTCAGCTTGCTCTTATGGTCAGCATGACTGCGGATGAGGCTGATAATGAACAAATCTGTATGGAGTCGATCATCGAAGAGATGCAGAGCATGGTCTTGGAGCATACACAGGTCGTGCCGACGATGGGAATCGGCGGTTGCTACGCCGGTCCCGAACAACTGAACCAATCCTACATCGAGGCTGCGTCTGCACTCGAATATCGGATTGTGAACGGAAAGGGCAGCGTCACCTTCTTTTCCAACCTGTCTCATGAACAGGATCATGACTTCTGGATTGCGAAGGACTCGCTCATTAAGCTGGCCCAGAGCTTGAAGCAAGGCAACGCCAACGTAGCGGTCGCCACTATTGGCGCCCTGTTCAGCAAGCTGCATAGTCAAGACATGTCGATCGCGCTTCTGCGCTGCATGTGCTTTGATTTGCTTAATACGGTACTGAAGACCGCATCAGAGCTAGGGCTTGCGGAGATGGCGAAGCGTGTGCCGGATTTGACGAGCTTCGAGACGTTAGAGCAGCTGGAAGCGAAGCTGTGCGAGCTGGCTATCTACATTTGTGGTCAAGTGGAACAGCTGCAAGAGACGGAGCAGCGCTCGCTCACCGATGAAGTCATTGCGTACATTGAGCAGCACTATTCAGATTATGAGCTTAGCCTTGAGCGGCTAGCAGGGATTTATCGAGTATCTGTCTCCTATTTGAGCCGTTCGATTAAAGAGAAGATCGGTCAGACATTTTCGCAATATGTGTGGCAACTGCGCATGGATGAGGTCGTCCGCCAGCTGAAGAGCGGTGACGAGCCACTCAAGGACATTATTTTGCGTGTCGGTTATTTGGATGTGCCGAACTTTATCCGCAAGTTCAAGAAGGAAACCGGGTATACGCCGGGGCAATACCGGAAGCTGTACGGGGCAGGCGAAGTCTCTGCCGGCTTGGATGAGGATGGAATTTAGGCAATCGTATGAATATATAAATATCGACGTATTCTCCTCCTTGTGGTCAAGCTAAGTCATCGCATCAACGCTATTCACAGGAGGGGATAATATGTCACATACAGGCTATCGTTCTAAACTATAAAGTGCAATTCTCTTTCTGCGGACTTACCGAAAAACCTCTATTTGCTGTTCGTCCATGACACTATCCGTAAGAAGACTATCCCCTCGTCACAGGCTCAGCTACCCATCGAGCAGTTATCTTTATCGCTATCCCACTTTACATTTTTGGGCATATATGGTATGTTTTTTACAACTCCAATAAACACGATAAAAGTAATAATTGAACCCACTTCATTTACTCAACTTAATTCCCCCCTGTTATTGAGCGCATAAGAATATCGAAAATAATATACACATGAACCATGAATGATCCCCTCAGACTTTCTTATCAAAGAACTTCATAAGCGTTAGTTAGTCTGTATAAGCTATATTAGCCACCTTTGTAGAACAGAAATCTAATCGGAAGCTAAATCTGAGAATACACTCTTCAAGGATCCGTTTTCACAATGGGCTAAAGCGTGAACTCCTTATTCGGCATCGATGGGGTGTTGCTGGCCGAGCTAGAGAGAATAATATCGGAGCGTTCATCGGTTAAATCGTACACAAAGTAACGCATATGTGCTACTTCTCTTTTTCTTGCAGTGCTGAGCGTTCTAGTTCCACATTACAGAAGCACTCCGGACTTTTAAAGCTGAAAGAATACTGGTGGTAGGCGTTAAAGCTCATTTCTCCTTCCTTTTTCAACGTAAATAATACAGGGATTTGGGCTTGGTTTCCATATTTAACAATTAAAAAGGAGGCAAGTACAAATGAGGAGAAATATTATCGAAAAAACGTTAAGTATGTTGTTAGCTGTGCTTGTGATCAGCAGTGTCTTTTTCAGTGTAAATTCTTTTGCAACCGAAAGTAGTGTATTTCCTAGTAAGGAAGAGTTCCTGCAAATGGTAAGAAGTGATTTGAATTATGTGAAATACAAGAATAATTTACTACACGTTGAACCTGAACTAGTGAATGATCTTCGTGATGAGAACAATAAACCGTACGGCTATATTGCTCAATTTGAATTTGAATATGGGTATGAGGTAAAGAATATAATTCAATTAGCTTCGCTCCTCACCTTTACCTATGATAGTAACAAACAAGAAGTCGAAACTTTCATAATAGACTATAGTAATTCATATTCTGATGGAAAAGTATACCTGAGAGATCATGCTGAAAGTATCCTGCATTCTTACGCAGTCAATGAAAACCTCAAAGACTATTTCTCGGCTATTACTAATGAAGCTCAAGAGTTACAAGAATTAAATAGCGATACTATCTTATCCAATACCTATTGCTGGCAATGTACAAAATATGAGGACAGAGGGGACAACTATGATGGAAAATGTGCAGCGATGGTAGGGACGGCCTGTATATTTGCAGACAAAGTGCCCTACGGAAAACTTATATGCGCCGGGGCAACAATTATAGGTTGTTACGTGCCTCCGTATAAAATATGTGTAGAGGGGAGATGGAATAGCAGGTGTCCTGTTGAGGATTGAACATATTTCTGCTTTCACCTTTAAATAAGGGGATGTTTATGAACATTAAAGAATGGGTGCTTTCAATCGTTATACATGCTTTTTTAGGTTATCTATGGGTTCTTTTTGTTGAGCATGTCTTGGGCCTTGCTAATTCAATGGATAATATGATTTTAGGGGGTCTGATCCTATTATTAGGCACCTATTTGTTTTGGTTCACTGTAAATCGAATAACTCCGTTTAACAGCTACAAACTAACTCACCCTGCTAAGGTTGCAGGTGTTATCTCTTTTGGCGTGGTCGTCATCGTGCTTGTGTTTGTATGTAAAATCATAACCTGAACGATAAATGATAATGAGCAAAAGACAATCGGATTCGAGAAAGCTGCCGCAACGGAAGATACGAATAAATGTTGAATCGTCAGACCGCCAAGGATTATTTTCCGGCGGTCTCTTTGCGCGCCCGGGGGGCCATTGTAATCAGCAAATATGCAAATGTGTTGAATTTGTTGCGTTACCGCTAACATCAATTTTGACCAATTTTACACTAGAAAGCTGCTTGTTGGCAGCGCCCTCCAAATATTGAAAAGCCAGCAACCACGCGGGTTGAGAGCGCTTTTAAAATGACAATGCGGAATCGACATATTTACGGTACAGCAGGCGGATGCCTACAATAATACATGTAAGCGCTAGCAGGAACGAAACGGAAAATCGCAAGCACTGCTAGCACAGCGACAATTATAGATACGCGAAACTTTGAAAGGAGGGAGTGGACACGATGCAAGGAAACGGACAAAGTGCCCTTTCAATGAACGTGGAACCGACAACTATAATTAAAAAGAAATCAACCTGGAGAAAAATGCTGCAAAACTGGGAGCTGTATTTGTTTATAGCACCTGCGTTTTTTTACTTCCTCATTTTCCACTATGGTCCGATGTACGGGATTCAAATTGCTTTCAAAAACTTTATCCCGGCAAAGGGGATTATGGGGAGCCCTTGGGTAGGATTCGATCACTTCGAACGATTTTTTAACTCCTACTATTTCTGGGATCTGTTGTGGAACACGCTCAGCATCAGCCTGTACGAATTGGCGATTGGCTTCCCGCTTCCCATCATATTGGCATTAGCATTTAACGAAGTGAAGGACGGCTTCTTCAAGAGAACTGTGCAAACGGTAACATACGCGCCACACTTTATTTCCGTGGTCGTTATGGCTGGTATTATCATTACGTTCTTGTCGCCTTCGTCAGGTATTATCATTCACATTCTGACTTTCTTGGGTATAGACGCGCCATCCTTCCTGACGGACCCGGCGTGGTTCAAGACTATGTACGTCCTGTCCGGTGTGTGGCAGAGTACGGGGTGGGGAACCATCATCTACTTGGCTGCTCTGTCCGGTGTCGATCCGCAGCTGCATGAAGCGGCGGTTATGGATGGTGCGAGCCGGTGGCAACGGATTTGGAACATTAATATTCCGACCATTGTACCGACGATTACGATTTTGCTCATTTTGAACATGGGCAGCATTCTGGGCGTTGGCTTCGAGAAAATCTTGCTGCTCCAGAACCCGCTTAACATGGAAGCATCAGACGTTATTTCGACCTTCGTATACCGTTCCGGTCTGATAGATGCTCAATACAGCTTCTCCACCGCTGTAGGCTTGTTCAACTCGGTGGTTAACGCAATCTTGCTCGTCACAGTCAACCAAATTGCGCGTCGTACTAGCGAAACAAGTCTGTGGTAGAAGGAGGGAGTGGCACATGGCTGCTGTCGTGAAAGAAACAAGATCGGACAAAATATTTATTGTATGCAACTATATTTATCTCTTACTGGCATTCGTTATTGTAGCGTATCCGCTGTTGTACATCATCAGTGCATCCATCAGCGATCCTAAGCTGGTCAACTCGGGTGAAATGTGGTTATTGCCGAAAGGAATTACGTTCGACGGCTACTTGAGAGTGTTTGAAAATGCCAAAATATGGTCGGGGTATAAAAATACCATTATCTATACGGTGATCGGCACGACAGTTAACCTGCTCGTGACCTTGCCTGCGGCATATGCGTTGAGCCGTAAAGACTTCATCGGTCGCGGCTTCTTCATGGCAATGTTCATGTTCACGATGTTCTTTGGCGGCGGTCTCGTACCGGGCTACTTGCTGATTAAGAACTTGGGACTCATCAACAGCATGTGGGCACTCATTCTGCCGGGAGCGGCTTCCGTATGGAACATCATCGTGGCGCGGACCTTCTTCCAGTCCACGATACCGAAGGAATTGCAGGAGGCAGCGCATATCGACGGCTGTACCAACATGAGGCTGTTCATCAAGATCGTATTGCCGCTGTCGGCTCCAATTATCGCCGTTATGGCTTTATTCTACGGCGTTGGTCATTGGAACAGCTACTTCGGAGCCCTCATTTATTTGAACGAAGAGGCAAAATATCCGCTGCAGATGATTTTGCGCCAGATTCTCGTTCTGCAGGAAATGTCTGCGGAGACAACAGGTGCGGCGGTTAACGCATCGGTCGCTGCGGCGCTCAACAACAAGGCAGAGGTGGCTTCACTGGTCAAGTATGCGGTCATCATTGTCTCAACTTTGCCGGTAATCGCTGTCTATCCGTTCCTGCAGCGCTACTTCGTGCAGGGGGTCATGATTGGTTCCGTCAAAGGTTAATCGCTATATCTCCTATATAATAGGTTGCCGAAAATGATAACCAAAGATTTCTTGTCTTTGATTATTATAAATATGCAAGTCCAAGAGGTATAATGATATTCATAAAAAGGGAGGATCTTGCAATGCAAAAGCTAAAAAAGACGTGGGCAATGCTGTTGTCCATGACCATGATCTTCACACTTCTTGCCGGTTGCGGAAGCGGGTCATCGGACACGCCTGCTGCTGAAGGCAACAAGAGCGGTGAAGAAACCGCAAGCAATGTAAACAAGGAAGGCTTCCCAATCGTAAAAGAACCGATCACATTGACGATGATGGGTCAAGATGCAGGTATTCAAAACTGGAAGGACATGGAGTTCTTTAAAAAGATGGAAGAAATGACGGGCGTCAAGCTTGAATTCCGCAACGCTCCAATCGACAGCTTTGATACAAAGAGAAACCTAGTATTTGCAAGTGGTGACTATCCGGATGTATTCTTCTCAGGACAACTGCAAGCTTCAGACGAAGTAAACTACGGCGGACAGGGCGTCTTGCTTCCATTGGAAGACTTGATTGAGAATTATGCGCCAAACCTTAAGAAAATACTTGACGATAATCCAGATATCCGCAAATCGATTACAACACCTGACGGTCATATCTATTCCTTGCCGAACATTGATTTGGATGCTGGCTGGTATCGCGGTCCAATGTGGTACAACGGCAAGTTCTTGAAAGCGCTCGGCATGGACAAGGTTCCGTCCACAACTGACGAATTGTACACCTACTTGAAACGCGTCAAAGAAGAGGATCCGAATGGAAACGGCAAACAAGATGAAATTCCGCTCACTTCCGTTAAACTGGACGATCTCCGTATGTGGCTGCTGGGTTCCTGGGGGATTTATAACGAAGTCATTTATGCCGATAAGGAAAATAAAGTCCACTATACGCCGATGGAACCAGGATACAAGGAGTATCTGACATTCCTGAACAAGCTGTGGAGCGAAGGATTGCTGGATAAGGAAACATTCTCGCAAACGGACGAACAGAAGAAAGCGAAAGGTAAAAACAACCAAGTCGGCTTGTTCGCTGACTACCATGCTTACTTCACATTGGGCGGAGAACCTAACATGACGGATCCAATGTACGCTCCAGTGAATAGTAACGTTCCGGCAGTAGCTGCGAAGCACCCGGGTCTGGCTAAAGGCGCATTCGCTATCACGAACAAGAACCAAAATCCTGAAGCTACAATTCGTTGGGTTGATTATTTGTACTCCGAAGAAGGTGCTGAACTGCTTAGCAATGGTCCTGAAGGCATCCTCTGGAAGTATGTGAACAAAGACGATCATACGAAGGAATGGTTGCCTGTACCAGGCGGCGGTGATCGTGAAGAATATCGGGCGACATTAACGCCTGACTATGCTACCGTTGTTCCAAAATTGTCGAATGACAATGTGAAGCGCGGTTTCGAGGGCGAATTCGAAGCATGGCTCAAAAAGGAAACGGCAGAAAAAATAGCTCCGATCAGTAAAGTTCCTTTCCCTAGCGTCTACTTGTCTCAGGAAGATCAGCAAGAAGCGTCCAGCTTGCGTTCCGACTTGGATACGTATGTGAAGCAAATGGAAGCGAAATTCGTAACGGGACAAGAACCTCTTAGCAACTGGGATAAATATATTGAAACTTGCAAAAAAATGGGCGGCGAGCGCATCGTTGAAATTTACCAAGCTGCTTATGACCAATGGAACTCCAGTAAGTAATGGAATGGGAAATAACCGGGAGCTTAATGCTTCCGGTTATTTCTATACTACGCGCTCCTATCCAAGCTAGGATAACTAGCTTACTAAGTGAATCCTTACACTTTTCGTATCCTCTGAGCTGCCACCAACCATCACCATCACACTTCCGGGCTCTATTGCATAATTCATGTCTGCGGCCCAAATACCAAGCTCCTTCCGCGTTAATCGAAATCGTACAGTCCGCTTCTCGCCAGAGGCTAGCCATATCTTCTGAAATCCCTTCAGTTCTTTGACGCGGGTAGTTATACTAGCCTCCATATCCTTAATGTACAATTGAACAACTTCCGCTCCTGCAACAGGGCCGACATTCTCAACGTCGATCAGAATCTCTGCATATCCGCCTTCCTCCAAGTCACGGATGGAATATTGAGGTTGAACGGTATGCAGATTATGATAGCTGAACGATGTATAGCTTTCTCCATAGCCAAATGGATATGATGATATCTGCACACTGTCCGCATATCTCGGCTCATGCCCCAGATCCTTGTGATTGTAATAAACAGGAAGATGGGCAGAGGAATATGGAATAGTTACCGTGAGCTTTCCGCTCGGATTTACCTTGCCAAATAAAATCTCACCGATAGCTTGACCGCCTTCAGGCCCCGGATACCAACCGCATAAGACAGCTGAACACTGATCAACTACCTCAGATATCGCATGAGGACGGCCTTGAATCAACACGAGTACAATTGGTGTACCGGTTGCTGCAATTTCACGGATCAATTCCTGCTGTGAACCACCAAGTCGCAAATCTGTTACATCAACACCTTCTCCACAGTCCATCTCGGAGGGCTTGCCATCTGTCACGATGGCTGCACCATTAATATCAAACTGTATGTCGAAGTTACGGGTACTGCTGCCTCCCATAACCAATATGGCTACATCGGACTGTTTGGCCACATTCACTGCCTCCGCGAAGCTTTCTCTAGACATATCGCGAATGCCGCAGCCCTTAGCATACGCGACCTGAGCGGAACCCGCTGCCTTCCTGATTCCTTCCAGTACCGTTACACCGTGACCCGGACGCTGAGTAGCTGTGTAATCCCCCAGCTGGTTATAGATCTGATCCGCATTCGGACCGATCACAGCAATCTGTTTAACATTGGAATCAAGCGGCAGCAGCTTGCCTTCATTTTTTAAGAGTACAGCCGATTCTCTCGCTAGCTGCAGATTTACTTTTCGCGTTACATCACTCCCGATAACATCAATAGCCGCCACTTCATCTGTAAAGGGGTTATCGAATAGTCCTAATTCGAACTTAAGGCGCAATACCCGGCTAACCGCTTGATTGATGTACGACATCTCCACTTTTCCATTCAACACAGCTCGCTCTAGCGTACTGAATGAGGTATCCCATAAGCTTAGATCGACACCTGCACGCAATGCCATGGCTGCCGCTGATTCATAATCGCCCGCCTGCAGCAGCAGTCGGTCAATCGCTGTTCCATCTGCCATTACGATGCCTTGGAAGTTCCATTCATCACGCAGAATTCCCGTGAGTAGTTTTCGATTCGCATGACATGGAATACCGTCAATCTCGTTGTAAGCAGCCATACATCCCATAGCGCCTGCTTCTACACCGGCTTCCATACCAGAAAGGTGAATCTCGCGCAGCTCTCGTTCGCCGATGGAAGCGGGGGCCGCATTGCGGCCCCCTTCACATGAGCCTTGAGCGCTAAAGTGCTTCAGCACAGCGGCTACTTTATCCGGATGTCTCAAGGCTTCAGTGGAGCTTCCTTGCAAGCCCTTCACAGCTGAAGCCGTGAATTGCGCCGTTAGATACGGATCCTCACCATAGCATTCCTCTGAACGCCCCCAGCGTGGATCGCGCAACAGATCCAACGTGGATACCAGCCCGAGATGACCGCCGCGCGCCCGAATCTCAGCGCCTACACGTGCATAGGCTTCTTGCGCTAGTGCCGGATTCCATGTGGAGCCTATACCTATATTGGTCGGAGTCAGTGTCCCATCCAACGCCTGATGGCCATGCGGACATTCCTCGGACAACAGCACAGGTATCCCCAATCTCGTATGTTCCATACAATAGCGCTGGATCATATTTGCAACCTTAGCGCTATTCGCTGCGTTAATTCCATTCTCGTAGGTTACCTTCGACCATGGATCTGCACGAAATAATCCATACAGCGCACCCATACCATCGCCGAACGCCACCTCATCCATGAAGTGCTCTGTCAGTTCAAAGCCATCTGCCGTTTTGCGAAATGCATTCCAGCCGAAGATTCTCTGATTCAACTGACCTACCTTCTCCTTCAAGGTCATTCTGCCAAGCAAATCATTTAGCCGCTGTTCAACAGTTATTGATTTATCTTTATATAGTTCCATCATATCCTCCTTGCAAATGTCGTTGAACATGCTATCTCATAGAATGGCATCGCTTACTTCGATTGCATCCATTCTTGGAATTGGCGTTCGTATTCAGCGACAACCTTATCCAAGCCAGCTGTCTTCATCTTCTTCAGTGCCTCTGGGAATGCAGTCTCATAGTCAAGCAAGCCCAATTTAATCGGTAATATGCTGGTATTGAATTCTGCTATCGTATTCGTATATTCCACACTTACTTTCGTTGCGTCAAAGTTGAAGCCCAGTGTTATGCTGTTCACAGCATCGTCGCTTTGGCTGGCACGGTATTTCAGAATCGTCGGGTTCGTATTTTCCGCCCAGCGGATCATCTCGACGTGTCCAAGCATCCAGGAGGCAAGTTGATAAGAAGGATTGCCGTTACTATCCACCTTGAGTATATCTAGTTTACCTTCACCAACATTCTTCCAATGCTCGCCTTCAATTCCGTACAGGACAAGATCGAAATTATCTTGGCTGCTATATACCCAATTCAAGAATTGGATCGCTGCTTCTGGATGCGGAGATGTAGCGGATATACCATTAGAATTACGAACACCATAGGATCTGAATTTGACCGTATCTTTTAAGAAATATCCTTCCAATTTAGCTCCTGGTACTTTTTGAGGCAGTGTGTCAGATATGCCATCGCCTTCTCTAAATAAGAAGCGTCCTAACATTTCCTCATTGTTTAACACCTCAGTTGGCGCAGTCAGAATATCGGGATTAATGAGTCCATCCTGATAAGCAGTTCGGTAGAATTCTGCATCTTTTTTAAATTCGTCACTCTCAATCCAAGCCGATATCTTACCCTCTTGGTCCACGCGAATTAGATTCTGAAATACGGTAAATGGATAAGTCTCATAGGTTGGATGCAGGTAATACGCCGGTTCTGTATTCAGTGTCCGAATATACACATCTTTATTGGCATCCGGCCAGTTGCTCTTTAAAGTCTCTGCGATATGAATGAGATCATCTGCTGAATGTGGCGCTTGCAGATGGTTAGCATCCAACAGATCCTGACGAACGGTTACCATACCATCCGCATAGGCACTATCCAGCCAGAAGTTTGGTACGAAATACGTTTCTCCGGAAATCTTGGCAATATTCCATACCCAATCCGGCAAGCTTTTTTTCAGTTCTGAACCATATTCGTCGAGGTATTTATCAATTGGGATAATTCCTCCGTTATTCGCGAGGACGTTTGGCCCTTTACTATCATGCATAATATGGATAAGCTCGAACTCTTCACCTGTGGACATCATCAGGTTCGTTTTTTGATCCCATACATCCCAAGGAATATATGTAGCTTGATAGGTCAGATCCAGTCCGTCTTTTTCTAACTTCTTGTTAATGGCCGCTTCAACAGCAGCTTGGTCTTGTGGAGCCGTACCAGGCATAACATAACGCACCAGTTTTTTCTCTTTAGTCGAGCTGGTTGGAGTACTGTTAGTTGCACCCGATGGCTCGGTAGGTTCTGCCTCCGTGGAGTTTCCGCAAGCAGAGACTAGCGATAACATGACTAACAAACTTAGTACGGTCAAGCAGGTCTTCTTGAAGTTGTTTTTCATCCGTCTACTCTCCCTTATGATAAAGTTGATCTCATGGATCCGCTTCCATCATAGTTATTGCAATAAGTTTGTGTAAACTTTGAAATTCTGCAAAACCGCTAAATCTCTCCTTCTGCTTATTTTACTTTTGCACGATACATTCATTTTTTTATAAATCGCTTACTCTAAGACTCTAATTCCTGCCTCTGAAGGAGCATCTCATTGCGATATTGTGCCGGTGACAAGCCGTATTTCTTCTTAAATAAAGTGTAGAAATAGGTTGTGTTGTAGATACCTACCTTCTCACTTATGACATTTGCAGAATCTGAAGTCTCAAGCAGGAGTTGCTTGGATTTTTCCAAACGTACATTTTTCAAATAATCATTAACAGATTGATTAAAGTGGGTCTTAAACAGCTTGCCCAAATAACCGGGTGTCAGGTTCACATAGTCAGCTAAACTATCGACAGATATATCAGGCTTCCAAAAATTTTTATCAATATATTCTTTCACTTTGTTTATCCCTTCAACATTGCGTTTTTTAGACTTGGCCTCAACCTGCTCACAAATCGAATGGCATATTATTGTTAAGTCATCAGCAATCTCTTCCAACGTTTCATAAGAGGACAGATGAAATGCCATCTCCATATATGATTCTCGCTGTTCGAAGGCATAAGCTGCTGTTAAGTTGAAGTGGTTATTCAGAGACATCAATAGCTGATTAAGAAAAAACAGTGCTTGATGGTAATTGTAGCGCTGCAAATGGTCTATGAACTGTCCGATTAGGCGTGTTATCATCACAACATGATTCATCTGAATCGACTCTATTAATTTCTTCTCTATATTGTAAGGGTAGTCTATTTCCGAATCCGTTGGAGCAAAGACTCCATTTTCATAATCAAATATATTTCCTTGTCCTTGGAAAAAACGTTGGTGCACAGCTTCACGCGCATTGTAATAAGAATCACGTATCAATTCAGCATCATCCACAATAGCGCCTATACTAATGGTGATTGATAACTTAAAATACTCCTTTACATACCGCTGAATCTCGGCCAGACAAGCCACCAGATCAGGCGAGTCCTCGAAAGTCTTCATTTGTATCAGTATTCCAATCTCTTGGTCATTAATAATAATCACTTCAGTCTCTGTGGAGTGGTTATCCGAGACCATCCATTCTTGCGCGATGTTACATATAGCGAAGCGAATAAGGGACTGCATATGATCGGAGTTCTTCTGCTTAAACGGTTTCATCGAATCAATGCTCATTACGATAATTCTGAAGTAAGGGCCCTGCAGGGGCTCATGGTAGCGATTGGTGAGATCGCTTTGGCTGCCATTCAAGTATCGGAACAGGCTGCTCCTCCGTGCAACCTCCACGGCTGACTCCATCTCTACGATCTTCTGCGATATGTTCGAAAACGATTGGTCCATGATGTGGAATTCATTTATTCGTTCCGTAACCGTTTCCAGATCCTTAGATGATCCCATAATCTTATTAAATAAGCGCTGAATTGGATTATACATTTGATTGGTCAACCAAATTGACAGAAATATTCCAATTCCAAATATGATAAAGGCAATGGTAAGTGTGAAAGCCTTAAGATGATTCATATTAAAAAAGAGGTCTTGAAACGGACTTACGCTGACAAAATACCAATTTAACTGCTCTGACTTCACAAAGCTGACTTGGGTTTTCTGCCCATCAATGTGATCGATAAAACTTCCTCTGCTGTCATTCGTATGCAATATTTTATTGATATAAGTCTGACCCGAATATGGTTCTAGAAAGTGATTCTCTTTTGAATGTGAGAGCACGACCCCGTTTTTATCCATTGTGATTAAATAATTCGAGTTCTTGTTCTTTAAGCCTCCTATTAATTGCTTCAAATAGTCTGCATCAACATTGATGACTATAGCACTCTTCTTCGGCAGGTAAGAGGTGTAGCCTGGCCGCAACACAAAGGTCAGCATATTCTTCTCTTGTCCGTCAGCTGGATTCACAATCTTGCGAGGGAATAAGGTGCTATACATCTTTTCCGCTGAATCATTCAGCTCTTTAAGTAAAGCGCTTTCGTTACTAGCTGAGATTCCCTTCGTATTGATATAACGGTTGGTATAGCCGTTATATATCCCAATAAACCCTAGAAAAGGGTATGTCGTTTCGATGTCCTTTAATAAATTGACCGTATGATACTCTTCAATATAGTTAACTTCATTCTTAAACATCGACGAAATGATGGTTTGGTTATTAATGAGATGATTCCCGATTTCATGAACTTGTTCATCTAATATATTGGCTGCATAGCTTGTCTGCGCGAGCATGGATTCCGATATCTCACCTACATCCTTTGAGGAGCTTCGCGAGAAAAGAATAAACATCGTTACGCAGATCAAGGCAACAATTACACCCGTTAACAAGATGAAACTTAAAAGCATATTACGGTAAGCTGCATAGTGCAATATCTTTGGTTTAACCCTCATCGTTTGCCGCACCACCTATTGAATGATGTCGATCCTTCATGCTGCTAAT
Organism: Paenibacillus sp. OSY-SE; assembly: GCF_000283315.1. Taxonomy (NCBI): domain Bacteria; kingdom Bacillati; phylum Bacillota; class Bacilli; order Caryophanales; family Paenibacillaceae; genus Paenibacillus; species Paenibacillus sp. OSY-SE. The sequence goes on from NZ_ALKF01000185.1 coordinate 53,356, forward strand.
CACCTTATTATATAGGAAACACTTCGCATTTCACTTCATTGTACGGAAAATTATATCTATTTTAAAAAAATGAATAAGCCTCTATTTGAAAAATAGGACCATTATATATATTCAAAGTTTACTCTCTCTTGCTCATATCTTAGTGTGGAGTCATATAATTCTACTTGAGGAGTTGATATCTATTGAACTCAAAGAAACGTACATTTCCTGTCTTTCGTGAGCTGAAAAGAAATCGTTCCGCCTATTTTTTAGCTCTCCCTGCAGCCCTGTATACATTTATATTCGGTTACTTAACATTGCCTTATATGGTCATTGCCTTTCAAAAGTTCAATTTCAAGATGGGGATATGGGGGTCAGAATGGGTAGGTCTGGATAATTTCAAATTTTTCTTTGCATCCGACCGTGCTTGGCAAGTTACCTTTAACACCGTAAGACTTAATGTGCTCTTCATTATCTTCAGTACATTGTGTGCATTAATGCTAGCCATATTATTTAGTGAGTTGAAGAACAAGTGGTTCTCTAAGATCGCGCAATCTACGATCTTATTTCCTAACTTCCTGTCATGGGTCATTATCAGCTATGTTATTTACAGTTTATTTGCAACGAATTATGGCCTAGTCAATAAAACGCTCTCAATCATGAGCATGGATCCGATTAACTGGTACTCCTCACCACAATATTGGGTAGCCATTCTAGTTGGTGCCAACATATGGAAGGATGTCGGTATCTCGTTAGTTATCTACTTGGCTGCTATTACCGGTATTGATGGAACGCTGTACGAAGCGGCACAGATCGATGGAGCCAACCGTTGGCAGCAGATTCGCCGCATCACCCTGCCTCTGTTGATGCCAACTGTAATTATCTTATCTCTGCTTGCCTTAGGCAAGATTATGTACGGCAGCTTTGATATGATCTACGCTATCGTAAAAGACAATGGGTTGTTATATCCAACCGTTGATGTCATTGATACTTATGTTTTCCGAGCTTTACGCACAATCGGGAACCCATCTCAAGCAATGGCCGTCGGGCTGTATCAATCTGTAGTCGGGTTCATTCTTGTATTCGGCGTGAACTGGATAGTGAAGAAGACAAGTCCAGATAATTCCCTATTCTAAGGAGGTATGATACATATGAAAAAACAAAATAAATGGTTTGACTACGTGAATGTGATATTCATTACGTTCGTGTCGATTATATGCACATTGCCTCTTTTGTTGGTACTCATCGTATCATTCACAGATGAAACGATGATTAAAGTCAATGGATACAGCTTCTTCCCTGGGAAGCTGTCGCTTGACGCATATAAGCTGCTCTTCTCTGGCAATTCACCGCTGCTTCAGAGCTATATGATCTCAATTACCGTTACAGTCGTCGGGACAGCGCTAGCCGTACTGATCACTGCAATGGCAGGTTATACTTTAGCAGCCAAGCATGTGAAATACCGCAATCAACTCGCTATGTTTTTCTTTGTGACGATGGTATTCAATACCGGACTTGTTCCCTGGTATATGATGAATACGGCATTAGGGCTGAAGAATACGATCTGGGCTTTAATCATTCCATCTCTGCTATTCTCGCCATTCAACTTATTTTTGGTCCGAAATTATATGAGGCAAATTCCGGATGGTCTTGTAGAAGCGGCGAAGATTGATGGAGCGGGGGATATCTTTATCGCGTTTCGAATTTTCTTGCCACTGAGTATGCCCGTACTCGCTACGATTACATTATTCTACGGGATTGGATACTGGAATAACTGGTTTAATGCAATCATGCTCGTTGACAACCCTAGCCTCTATCCGCTGCAATATTTGCTCTTTAAACTAAATTCGGAGATCAGTATGATTCAGCAGATGCAATCAACGGTTTCAGGTATGTCGGCTACTCAGCTTCCGAATGAGTCCGTAAAAATGGCGACTGCGATTATGACGATAGGCCCGATCATTCTGTTCTACCCGTTCCTGCAGCGATACTTCATTAGAGGCCTTTTGATCGGATCGATTAAAGAATAAACCATAATGCAACAAGCTGAAATCCGGATGAGGGAAAACCTCGCGAGGTTTGAGGAGGAGGGGCTGAAATTTCCTCAGCCCTGCACTCTACGAACTTATATCAATCTTCGTCGGCGTCCGCTGCTGCCGCTGTCGCATCGGTGGCATGCAGCTTTCGGTATTGACCTGGGGTATACCCGGTTTCCTTCTTGAACTTGCGGATGAAGTTCGGCGTATCCAAATAACCGACTCGCACAATGATTTCCTTCAACGGATCGCTGGTCGTCAGCAACTGCCGGATGACTTCATCCATCCGGCGCTGCCAGATATATTGCGAGAAATTGCTGCCTGTCTTCTCTTTGAATGCGCGGCTTAAGTAGGATGAAGAGATAGAGTATTTCTGCGCAAGCTGCTCCAGGCTAAGGTTGTAATTGGCATATTGCTCATCGACATGGGCAATAATTTTATCCATGAGCGAGTGCTGCTCGGATTCTGTATTCTGTTCTACTTGTTTACAGATCTTGGATGCAAGCGCGCACAGCTTCTGCTCCAGCTCCTCCAGAGACTCGAAGGAAGTCAAGTTCGGTATATCATAAACGAACTCGTCCATGCCAAGCTCTGATGCTGATTTGAGCAGCGTGTTTAAAATGTCGAAGCAGATGCAACGCAAGAGCGACACGGACAACGACTGCATTTTCACATTGGCAAAAATGGTTCCGATCATTTGCACAGCGACGATCTCATTGCCGTGCTTCAAGCTTTGGACGAGCTTGAGCAGCGCATCCTTCGGTATCCAGAAGGTGTCATTAGGCGTCTGGGATAGCTTCTCGAAGTAGGTCGTACTGCCCTTGCCGTTCGCCATGCGGCACTCCAGCGCGGAAGCTGCCTCAATGTAGGATTGATCCAGCAACGCTGGACTGGGATAGCTAGTGCCGATCCCGAATGACGGGATAAGGTGAGAACTCTCCATCACGATGACGCGCAACGCTTCGACGATCTGCTCCATCCGGTAGTTCGGCGACAGCTTGTCTTCCTCTTCCCCGTACATATTGACGATAAGCGCGATCTGATCAGACTGCGGCAGCTCGACGCCGTAAGCGTGCGCCTTGTATTCTGGAATTTCCACCTCGGTCAGCAATTGACTGATTTCTTGGCGATCCTGAGCCGTTTGCGGTATGCCTGGATATTCGTCCCACGCCATAGCAATGACGAAGTGATGGCTGCCAGGCAGTTCGATGCCGAACATCTCCATTAGCCGCTCCGATTCCTGATCCTCAGGTGTCCCGTGCTTCAAGAGCATAAGCAGGAACTGGTTCCGCGCATACGGTTCCTGGATATCGACACGGGTGCTGTACTCGTGCAGCATCTGGCGTATCCATTCCAGCTCGTTGCGTGATTTCGCCGGAGCCGGTGTGTTGGAGTCTGTGTTCAGCTTGGCGAATTCCATCAGATCATGGATCGGATGATATTGTCTCTTGGCCAGGAGGACAGCCGCCAAAATACCGGCCAAGACAACCACGACGAAGGCAAGCAGGAAAAACGTTTGGATATGGAAGACGCGCCCGAAAAATTGATCGCTCGGCATGGCGGTCACATACGTCCATCCGTTCAATTCGGACTTGACCGCGACGACGGAGTGCGGATTGTTGTCCAACGCCAAGCTGTGGATGCCAGGGCCCAGTTCTGTCAGGACGTGCACCTCATCTGCAGGAATTGCGGTCCCATTATTGTTGCGAGCCAGAACCCGACCGTCTTGATCGAAAATGTAGCTATTGCCATTAAAGTCATTCAGGATGGAGTCCATTAGTCCCGTAAGCTTGGATTCTTCCATTAAATACAGTACGGTTCCATGCGGATATGAGCTGTTCGGTGTAACAGGCACGAGATAAGCGAGCAACGACTTCTTGAGGTGCATGTTCGTACTCACCGAATCCGCCGGGCGAACCGTTGGATAAGTAACCTGATTCAAATCCTTGACAATGTCTTCTCGGCTCCAATCCTCGAAGAGGTACGATTGATCGAACATCACATCTAGGCTCGTTAACCCTCGGGAGGAATAAATGACATCGTCGCCGCGGAAATACAAGAAGACCTCGTCCAGTATTGAACTGTTCGCCTTGTACTTGTCCAGCGCTTGAATCGCTTCGCGCGTATAGTAAGGATGGCGCACCATATATGGAGTCAACTGATCATCGTAGGAAATCCGGGTGGCGATATCGCGCAGTTCGGTCATGCGGGCGTCGATATTTAGCTTGACTTGGTTCAATTGATTGACATTCGATTGTTCGATTTCAGAGCGCAAGTTATTGACGGCGTTCTGATAAATGAAGAAGGTCAGCACCACCAACGGGATGAGAAAGATTAAGACATACGAGAAAATGTACTTTAACAACAGCTTCGATTTGAAGTGATTCCAATTCATTTCCGCATCCCCCTGTGTATCATAGCTGTATACAAAAAAACGGATGTGACCGACAACTCGTCGGTATCCGATAAAGTGCGCAAAGAGGCGAGGTTGTTATAAAAACGCAACACTTTAATTGTAAACGATTGCACCTGTAAAGGGAATGGCAAGGCTTATAATCCTCTTTTATCTAATTTTAAGGTTCACTTCAGATTTCTTTAATGTAGCTCTAGTATTCTGATTATGGACCGAATGACAGATGAGTTCTTGTAAAGGAGGGTTGCCAAGCAATCGATCATTGATCTTGGACCTTGGTTAGCCGGAGTCATCCGTTGCACAAGGAAATCCGTTTCATCTTTCTCATGGTTTACAGTTTACCCCTAGAACATATATAGGCCGCATCGTCTCGGAAGCGATGCGGCCCTTTTTTTGTTTTTTCCGTTTTCGTAACGGGAATGGGGCTGTGCTTTTATAGGTGAAAATTGCAGCGAGTACAATAATAATTTACAAAATAGGGGGTTAGAGGTAATATTATAGTAAACTGCAAGGGAATATTTGTATAATCAAAATAACGCAATTAACCGACGGTTGCATACACCCTCATCTTTATACTACTAGAATCCACTAAGCTAACTTACACTTTCAAGTCACAGACCTATCTTTCAGCTTCATTGAAGACTAACGCAGGAGATTAGACCCGCATATCCTATAACATTTTTCAAAAACCAAGAAATAGGCCAATGGTGCGGAATGTTTTTGAAAAAAAGTGGAAAAAAGGAGGATTCTTTGGCCCCAATGATGTACATTTAAGCGTGATATCTGGAAATATTTATGCGGAAGGTGCGTGTATGGAAAGTATCCATGTTTTACATGTCGAAACGGATCCGGAATGGCGTCAATTAATCGGCGAATATGTGAAGCAGCAGCACGATATGACCTATGTCGCAAGTGTAGAGACAGAAGAAGAAGCGATTCGTTGCGTAGAACAGTCAACTGTGAATGTAATTGTTATAGATGTAATGTTGACCCCGCCACATTACGACGGACTTGATACCGTGCAAAAAATTTTGGAGAGAGAGAATATTAGTGTTATCTTCTTATCCTCAGTCAGTAATTTCGAAGTGATTGCAGACACCTTCAATGTTGGAGCAGTTAATTTTATTATGAAACACCATTATAAAGACGTCATAGAAGCGATTCGCGACGCATATCATCATCGTGTGGCGATTCATCCCGACGCTGCTCCAGTTCTTTGCGATGAGTTCCGAAGGCTAAGACTGGAAGTGCTGCAACGCTTGCTTACACCGACTGAGAGGCAGGTTATAACTTATTTACATGAAGGCTATTCGAAAAAAAAAATAAGTGAAATGATGCATGTAGGATTCGAAACTACTAAAACGCATGTGAAACATATTCTTTCAAAGTTACAAGTGGGTAACAGTAAAGAAGCGGTTAGAGTTGCAAAACATCGGGGTTTTTTTGAAATGAATCTAATTGACAGAGATAGTGGGAGGAAAATATAACCCTATGAAAATACTATAAGTTGGTTAATATAGGAAGGGGAGACCTGTTCAAGGTTTCTGTGGAATGCTGGGTTAGATGTACCTGGCATTTTTACATGCACACGCGTATGTACCATTTCATAAGAAGGGAGGGATAAAGATGGCTAACAATCCGTTCGATTTAGATGTTCAGGTAAATAAATCAAGTGATAAGTTCGAACCAATGTTTACGAGCCTGTCAGGTTGTGATAAAAGATTTACTACGGGCTGCACGGAATCGTGTATAACGAAGGATAAAGGTTGTTTCACCAACACTTGTTTTAATTTATGCTAAATACGGTTTCTCGGTAAATACTTAATGAGCGAGTTGACGATAGCGGTTCCATGTTAGATGTCCTCACTCTGTTAAGTGCTTGAGTGAGGACATCTAACGTCTGGACGAGGAGGTTGTGCATGTCTGATTTCATTCTTGAAGTGGAGAATGTAACAAAAAAAATAGGGAAGAGAACCATCGTGACTGAAAGTTCCTTTACGCTGGAAAAAGGAAAAATTTATGGGTTTATAGGTCCGAATGGTGCCGGAAAGACGACGTTAATGCGTATGATGACAGGGCTAATACAGCCGACCAGCGGGCATATTCGCATTGGCTCATTCGATCTGCACAAAGAGCGCGCGCAAGCTTTATCCCGAATTGGCGGTATTATTGAATCCCCTGTTTTTTTTGAATATATGACCGGGAGACAAGTGCTGCGTAATTTATCTCGCCTCCATCCTGATATTTCTTCTTCTGACAGGGAAGCTCATATTAAGCATTTGTTAGAATCTGTGGGGCTTGAGTCCAGAGGGGATGACCGTGTTAAAACTTATTCTCTCGGGATGAAGCAACGTCTGGGCATTGCCCAAGCGATGTTAGGTACCCCTGAAATATTACTATTAGATGAGCCTTCGAATGGTCTTGATCCTATGGGGATGCACGAATTGCGCAACATTATCTTCAACTTGCGCGATACGAAAAACTTGACTTTTTTTGTGTCCAGCCACTTGCTTGATGAGCTGCAGCAAATGTGTGATCAGCTTATTATTATTCGGGAAGGGACGATCATTTGGATGGGGAATATTGGAGATATGGTGTCAGATGGAATGCGATTAGAAGATGCATTCATTGAGTTGATGAAATCATGACTTCATTGATATACAGTGAATTTGAGCGATTATGGCAAAGGAAATGGGTGTGGATTATTTTCCTTGCAATCCCGGTTGTTTCCTATTTTACAGCAAGTTATTTCTTATGGCTTAATAGCATGACTTCGCCTGAAAGTATGAATTATACGCCATCAAGCAAGCTTATGTTCTCGGGACTAAGTTTGTATCTTCCTATTATTTGTAATTTTGCGGTTTTACCTTTTGTTACAACTATTTTTACTGAAGAATTCCGGAGAGGTCAACTTCGTCTCCTTTTTTTGCGTCAGTATTCAAGGGGAAGAATTTTTATTAGTAAGATGATTGTGCTCTGTACCACCGTATTGTTGCTGTTAATCGTATTTGGAATGTGTATGGGAATAACTGGTCTAGTAAGACTTCCGGCAGCAGTTGGCATTACGCAGGGTGTGTATAATCCATCCATTGCAACCGACACCATTTTCCAAGATACATTGAAACAATATTTACTTGCTTATGCAACGCTGCTTGGGCTTTGCAGTCTAACGTCATTTATTGCCATGTACTGTAAGGATGTTACTTATGCCATAGGTATTGGATTCGGCTACATTATTATTCCATTGATCTTTGAACGACTTATTTACGATTTTGGCGCTGGGATGCCACCCTTATTGAATGGTATTATTGCACTTGTTTTTATCCCGCTTATGCAGAGATACGGGATTCATCATGCGTTGGTTGGAAATAACTTTGTGCTTGTACTTCTACTTATCATATTGCTTGTCCATATTGTAGCGTGTGTATGGCTCGCATATCGTCGGTTCGTTTACGAAGACTACATGCATTAGGAGTGGTGTCATGATTGGATTATGGATGAGTGAGCGGGAACGAATCTGGAAGAAGAAGAGAGTGCTCATCTTATGCAGTGCGTATTTGCTTATTCTCGCAATATATATAGCAAAACTTATATATAGTGGTGTAGGGTTATACGATTATGGCGAGGGTAAGGCTGCATTGCACAACCTCAACTTGTCTTGGTTTGTTCTGCAGGATATGTCATTTATCATTCAAGCCATCATACTGCCTATATTTGCTGTTAGCACCTTGTGCGATGAGATTCATTCAGGTTGCTACCGACTGTATATGCTGCGTCCGTTTCGGCGATATCAACACTGGAGTATCAAATTGATTGCGTTGTTAGAGGTTGTTTTGGTTTTTATCATAGGTACATACGTTATTTCAATGATTTCAGGATGGATATTTTTGCCGCATTCTCAATCGGCTATTCTCTATCATACCACCGAACCAATTGGTTTTTGGGAAGCTAATTTGTATACGATAAAGCTGTATTTGATGCATGTCCTTACATGCTTATTAATGATCATGATGAGTAGTGTTATTTGCTTTTTTGTCCCCGTGTCCGTTGTAGCTTTTATGATCATATTTTGCTTTCCTTTCCTAATGAGTGTTATCAATTCAGAGTTCATTATTATGAACAACCCCTTTTCTATAGTCCTTGATGTGTTGAGTCCGACGGGTCATTCCATTTTTTGGGTGTATATACTTGGCAGTTTGATGGTGACTTCTTTTATAAGCTTTGTGCGGTGGAAAACGAAGAGTATTTAAAGTTTGTTTTAACAACAGCATTTAATTGGGATTTCGTTTGCAGCAAGGGGAACTCCTGAAACCCTTGTTCCTATATTTTGTAGTGAAAGTCAGCCGGCTTTTAGGATAGCCAATGGATGGAGCTTCAACGATTGCTAGAATCGGAAGGCTTCTTTTTTTTAGACATTTCGGTAATGTATTCAAATCCGTTCTGATAAGCGCAAGCTCCGATAAATCGATTTTGGAGGAATTATACATGTCACGGGAATTATTTTCTTATCGAACTTTAGATTTTTTTATGTTACGTACCCCCCTGTTAACCATGGAACGATTCAAGGAATATTTTTCACTTGATTACGAAGATCAAGAGGAATTGCGACGGGCTTCCATTGCTCATCTTATCGAGTTATCCCAGACTCCTGTAATACGAGAAGCGATAGCGGTCTCTAGTCCAAGCTTGCTAGAGTCGTTAGGCCATCTGAGTAACGAAGGAAATCCCCGTAAGCAGGGACAAGTAATTAAAGGTTTTATGCGGTATTTAATTCGAATGATGACTCGGCCTACACCGTTTGGCTTATTTTCTGGCGTTACCTATGGACAGTTCGGTGAACAGTCTCAAATTGAGCTTGAAGATATCTCTGCCTATCGTAAGCGGGTCCGACCGGATATGGAATGGTTGTTGAAGGTTGTGGAGAAGATAGAGCGTCAACAATCGGTTGTCAAGCAGCTTAGAGTGCAACGTAATTCTCTCATATACAGACAAGGGGAGAGAGCGAAGATTCCGTATACGACGCGATATGGAACTCTTAGTCTGGGCGAGAATGATAGCGTTTCAGTACGTGCTTCGATGGTATTCGATGTGGTCATGGAGGTATGTGCGACACCCATTTCTTATCTTGAACTCGTTAACCATCTCCAATCTCAGTTTGGAGAAGCGAGTGAAGAGACAATTCATCGCTACGTTTGGGAGCTGTTCCAGCAGGAATTTTTGGTTTCTTCACTGCGTCCTCCAACTACGACAACCGATCCCTTTACTTATATCTTATCTATTTTGGAGCCTGTGAAGGGGATGGATGAACTGAAGAGAGCGTTATTCCAAATATGTGATGAGATTCGGAGTTATGAAAAACTATTGATTGGCGAAGGGGAAGAGATGCTGCAGACCTTGCAGCAGAAGATGAAACAGATCGTTGATGTCTCTTCCACGCTGCAGATTGACATGTCTCTAGAAGATCGTTCTATAGTGTTACCTGAACGAATTCGCAAAGATGTGGAGCGCGTTGCGGAGTTATTGTCTTGCCTCTCTTCGGGCGAGCACGATAATCAGCATTTAGAAGAGTACCGCTTTGAATTTTTAGAAAGGTATGGTCCGTATCGTGAAATTCCGCTATTGGAGATGCTCGATGATGAAATCGGACTAGGGCCCCCAGCGACGTATCGTTATCCCAAGAGCAGAAAAAATATAAAAAATCCCCCGCCTGCTTATGATACGAAACAGCAACAATGCATGATGAGATGGTTAGTAACTTGTTTAAAAAGGGGAGAGTGTGAACTGGTTCTGACTGAAGATATGATCCAAGAAATGATGGAGGAGAAAAGCGGTAACGTGCGTCCTTCGTTACCATCGATGGAACTGTATTTTTTACTTCAAGCACGCCATGCACGAGATCTGGATAGTGGGGAGTATACATTAATCTTAGGGCCAAATCCGGGATCGACCGGAGCAGGGATGACCTTTGGCAGATTTATTGATATGTTCGGAGATTCATTCAAGGATATGTTTGGCCTCATTCAGCAAGAGGAACAACGGTTAACTGCGGACAAATTGATTACGGAAATTTCATATTTGCCAAGTGCAGGGAGAGCAACAAATGTAGTCTTGACAGAGAATTTCCGGGAGTACGAAATGGGGATCGGCACAAATCCAAGGTTGTCGGACGACCGGGAAATCTATATAAATGACTTGGTCGTTGGGGTGGACAACGATCGGTTCTACATCAAGTCGCTTCGTCACAATCGAGAAGTTATTCCCACGGCTGGGCATATGCTTAATATTATAGATACCCCCAACGTGTATCGTTTCTTGCGCGAAGCCAAGCAGCAAATGTATCGAAGATGGAAGATGGTGGATTTTGGAGCGCTTGCCGAGTCGCCATACATACCGCGTATCCGTTATAATAATGTAATTTTGAGTCCTTCGACATGGAAAATCAGGATAGACAAGGAACAAGAGGGAGAAGCGACATTAGAAATGAAGCTGCGGGCTTTCTGTAAAGAATGGAACGTACCGCGATATGTGCATATGATTCAGTTCGACAATCGAATCTTGCTTGACCTAGAGAATCCTCTGCATGTGGATGAGGTGTGTAAAGACCTGAAGGCCGAAGGTGAAATCGCGTTGATTGAACATCTTGGCGGATTTGATAAACATCCGATTCAGCGTAGCGATGGCCGCTTGATTGCCGAATTTGTATTTCCGCTCGTTCGACGAGTTCCGGGCGAGGAAGAAATGATGGAAGAAGTCTCGGTTGCAAGACAATCGGATTTGAAGGCAGAGGGATGCTCCAACCGACACATTGAAGCCGGACAACGAATCGTTCTTCCGGGCGGCTCTTGGTTTTATGCCAAATTATATGGATTGGACAGCCGCCAAGATGAATTTTTAGGACGATATTGGGAAGCATTCTGTCGACAGTGCAGAGAAGTTGGCATCGTAGATTATGCATATTATATCAGATATACAGATCCCGATCGACATATTCGGGCGAGGTTTCACGTGCGTTCTGAACAGGGAAGTGTGGATTTACTGCCTTTATTCTACCAATGGACGACTACTTTACTCCACGAAGGGATGATTTCAAAAGTTGTCATTGATACGTACGAGCCAGAAATTGAACGTTACGGCGGGCCGCAGTTAATGCCTTTGGCAGAAGTAGTATTTTCATATGATAGCGATGTCTCCGCACAATTGGTGTATTTACTAAGATTTAATCAGATTCAGGTGAGCCAAGAGACGGTTGCGGTGCTAAGCGTGGTAGAACTATTCCGCCAATTCGGCTACTCTGATGAAGAAATGAATGCTGTACTCAATAAGCGATATGATGTGAAGGAATATCTGGATGAGTTCCGTCAGGAGCGGAGGATGTTGATGCAATTGTTAGGGGGGGAGCACGAAGATTTACAGTCCGCTCATACTGATGCTTTCGCTGTTTATAATATATTGAACGTAAGAGCAGAAGCGGTTAAACGTTATGCAGGTGAACTATCCAAGCAGCAGGACACGTTGACGAACACGATGGAAAATATCTTGCTTAGTGTCATCCACATGCATATGAATCGTCTGCTTGGGGTTGATCGGGATAAGGAACGGAAGATTATGATTCTGGTTCGACACGCGGTAAATAGCTTGATTCAATATCGGAGGAAAAGGGGATGACTCAGCAACAAGAAAACTCAGAGGCGGGAAACCCAACGATGTGGAGGTCTTTCAAACAAGGCTGGAAATTAATCAAAATGATGTTTCAGATGAGTAAGCGATACACGATATTAAGTTTGATTTTTTACATCCTCCAAGGGGTTACGCCCGTCGTTACACTGCTGGCAACTCAGAATCTATTGAATAGTGTTTCTATGGCTTGGGAGTTGGGAGAAGCGTGGTTGATGAAGCAATTCATCATTTTCATGCTTGTCTATGTCTTCAAGAACATGATCGAAGCTGTTCATCGATATGTAGAAGGCAATTTCCAGAACTATATCACTCAATCCTTAAACGTTATGATTTGCAAGAAATCAACTACGCTTGGGTTACAGGACTATGAAAATCCTACAGTATCTGATCAACTAAAGCGTGCGCAACAAGAGGCGGGTTACCGCCCTTATCAAATGCTGACTCTAATGATGGGAATTGCTTCAGGCGTGATTACAGTAATTTCATCGGCCGTGCTGCTGATTTTATGGAAATGGTGGGTCGTGCTTGTATTGATTCTGATATCTACCGTGTCCACTTATTCTGTATTGAAGATAAATCGGGAGCAATTCCAGATTGACATGGAGCGTACGCCATTGAGCCGCCAAACGTGGTATACGACGTATTTATTGACGAATGACCGTAGCTTTAAGGAAATAAAAATGTTTAAATTAGGCTCCTTTTTATTGCAACGATATCGTGATCTTATGCAAAGTTTCTTTATAATAGATCGGCGTATGCTGGCAAAGCGCATGCGGATTACGCTCATTTATGACTTGTTGGAGTTAGTTGTTTTGATGTGGTTGATCGGTCTTGCCTTGGGGGAGGCGTACATGGGAGAGATTCTAATTGGCAGTTTATTCGGATATATTCAAGCAATCACATTGACACAAAGTCAGATGCATTCGATTGTGCAAGGGGGCGTGCAATTTACCCAAAACAATCGTTACTTGGATCAATTATTTCTTTTCCTGACGCTCCCCAGCTCAGACCCCGCACAACTTCAGTTGCAACTGTCTCGCCAATCGGAAGATTGTAACGAATCCAGTATGCGAATTGAGCAAATTTCACTGGAGAATGTGTCATTCCGATATCCGGGTAAGCCATACGATGCGGTTCAGAATGTTTCACTGACGCTGGAGAGGGGGAAGACAGTGGCGTTGGTTGGAAAAAATGGATCGGGAAAGTCTACATTGGTTAAATTGCTGATGCAGTTATATGGAGGATATAACGGTGTCATGAAAGTAAATGGCCGTAATTTGCTTGAGGTAGACCTTCGGGAATTCCAGGAGCGAATTGGTGTTGTGTTTCAAGACTTTGTACAGTATGAGATGTCGGTCCGACACAACATTGGATTTGGTTCGCTTGAGAAGTTGACGAATGATTCTGAAATAATGAATGCGGCTAAGTATGCAGCGATTGATGATATCATTGAACAATTACCCGAGGGATTGGGCACGCAGCTTGGAAGATGGTTTGACGACGGGCACCAGCTCTCGGGAGGACAATGGCAGCGGATCGCCATTGCGCGTGCATTTATGCGAAATGCTGACGTATACATTTTGGATGAACCCAGTTCTTTCCTGGACCCGATATCGGAACGAGATTTGTTCATGTTATTCCGTGATCTGATGAAGGAGCGGATTGGTATTTTTATTACCCATAGATTTGGTTCAGCTCGTCTGGCGGATCAAATCTTAGTTATGGATCAAGGGCGTATTATTGAATCAGGAACGCACCAGGAGCTCATGACGCTAGGGGGAGTATATGCAGAGATGTTTAATGTGCAGGCCAGTCCCTTTAAGAATGAAGAAGATCCAGAAATGTTGGAAAGGGTTGGTTCATGATGGTAGAACTAGTACGTAATGATTCTGCGCCATGGCTACCGGTCGGAGGCGAGTTAAGAGAGAGGGTGGAAGAGGTTCTTCGTGACATCGCAGAGCGGTACAAGGACCCAGAGCAAGTACGCGAACGAATGCGCGAAGTGCCGCCGGAACAATTGGATGGAATGAGCTATGCTAGGTGGAGAGATATTAGCTTGGCCAGTGGATTTCCAGGAATATGTTTATTGATGGGACAAATGGATCACTTGTTTCCACATGAGGGCTGGGATCTGATTGGACATAGGTATTTAGAATTACTCCAGAAAACGATTGAAGAAGAAGGGATACAACATTTATCCCTCTATAACGGTTTGGCTGGTATCTTGGTCGGGATCCACTCTTTATCACGTAAACGGACACGTTATCTTAAAATGATGGATACTCTCGCAGATTTGTATGAACAAAAGATGGGGTTCATCATTGACCGTATCCGATGTAACTGGAATGAGGGCAATATGATGATGGGGGATTACGATGTAATCCAAGGGTTATCTGGGATGGGCCGTGTTGCCCTGTTGTTCAGTGAACGTTCCGGGATGAGGAAGATATGGGAGGATACAGTGACACTATTTCATCTCTATTGTGGAGAGAAGGAGGTTGCAGGGCAAATCGTTCCGTCATGGCATATATCTTCCATGAATCAGTTTCGGGCAGAGGAGAAAGCGAAATATCCGAATGGAAACTTCAATCTGGGCCTGTCTCACGGGATATCCGGACCTCTAGCTTTCTTGAGTGTTTCCTATTTACATGGGATACAAGCTGAGTCAGTTGCGTCTGATCTTCATACGTTAGCGGAATTCGTATGTAAATGGTCCATAAGGAGTGAAACGGGTACCTTCTTTGCAGGTCGAATCTCGTTCGAAGAGTGGGAGCAGGAGCGGCTCTTGCCTAGTGCCGAGCTGGAATATCGAGATTCCTGGTGCTATGGTGTGCCAGGAATTGCGAGGTCGCTATGGCTGGCAGGGAAAGCCTTGCAGAATGAGAAATGGTTAGAAATAAGCTTGCGGGCGTACATGGAAATTTCCAATCGAGCGCATAGGAAGGGAGGCTTGACATCAGGGACGTTGTGTCATGGTGTGGGTGGATTACTTCATTTAATTCAACGCATGTATTCGGATACGGGGCATGAAACATTGCGTTCCATGCGAGACCGATTTGCCAAGGATGTGCTCGACTTGTACGAGCCAGATTCGTTATTCGGTTATTATGATGAGAGTTATCAGATGGGTGTTTATACGAAAGTGGACGAGGCAGGATTTCTGACAGGGGCGTCGGGTGTGGCTTTGGTTCTTGCTTCTTTACTCAGTGACCAGAGTCCAGATTGGGATCTAGTGCTTATGATGCAATAGCACCTCGCAGGGTAATCGTAAGAGATGTATTGAAAATCGTTGTTCTCAAACGATACAAGGGAGAGAAGAAGTAAGAATGCGGATACCAAGGGCTTCGGTAATGAAGCCCTTTTCGTTGCAGCGCGCCCAGAGGCACGCATTATTTAGTTGGTGAAAGTCCAACTGAAGGAGGGGCTAAGCCACCGGCGCATCCTGGAGCTTGTTATTTAGCGAACGTGCCGGTTACAGGCTCCACGCTATCGATAAGCAGTGTGTCTTGCAGCACCGCTATGCGCTCTTCAACTTCCGACTCCATTAGCTCCTCGAGGCTGTCGCTGTACTTACCTGCTATGTCGATGTTATACCGTCCATCCGCTTCTTTGATATTTACCTGCAAGGCGAATTGAACGGAAGAGAGCACGCCGAACGATTCCTGTTCCTTGAACGTGTATGTTCCGTCAGCTCCTTTCTGGAAGTAGGAGTCAAATATTCGCAGAGCTTGTTCCCCGCTATAATAATCCTGCAGCGATTCGGTGAGCAATTGTTTATCTTTCTCCGTCAATGTGAGACGCTGCGAATAACGGAGCAGTTGATTTGTCCAATTCTCCACGTCCCGCAACCATAAGAACAAGGAGATTTTGTTCGATGTTTGAAGCAGTTCGCCTGACAGCTTGTCAGGAGCCGTCACACGGATCACATCCAAAATAGTGGCGACTGTTACGGATGTGTTCTTCTGTTCCTTCGCGCCCGTCTGCATGGAGGCACTGCACCCTGTAATAAGCAAGATTGCCATACATACCGCAATTATTTTTTTCATTCTTCATGCACCTCGGTTTACAACATCTGCCGTACCCATCAGAGGACGGGAATGGCACTGTTTATTTTATGTGATTGATTCGAACGGAATGCCTTTGGCCACTCGTTCTTCCATGCTCATGTCACGGATCTCCTCCATGCTGTAGAACACTTCAAGCTCATTGTCGTGATCGGATTTTTCAACGGGGGCAGTGGAGGTAGGAACGTTATTTTTATATCCAGGAAAGAAGTTAGAGATTGGATCAACTGCAGTCGAAGAATTATCTGTCAAGCAAGCTCCGCTGCATCTTCTCGTTTCGAAATGCAAATGAACCCCCTGCGCTTGGCCCGAGTTTCCCATTTCTCCCAGCTTGGTCCCCTTAACCACATTTTTATTTGTTGATACCACGGGGGATTTGTTCATATGTGCGTATCTGGACTGATAATTTGTATGATTAATGGAATGATGAATGTAGACAACCCATCCATAACTGGTGGACCAACCGGCTCGCGCAACTTTTCCGCCATAGAAGGCTACGATAGTGTCGCCGGCAACGCCGGCCCTTCTGCCTCCGATATCGATGCCTTTGTGAGCATTTCCCTTAAAGCCTTGTGTGATTCGGGTTGAATCAGGCACCGGCCAATGGTATGTGCTCGCTGCGGATGTCGTTGCAGAAAGGGAAGCAAAGCTTAATGCAATCAGTGCGAACACAGTTACAAGCCTTCTCATCACAACAAATACCTCCTTTATAGTTAAATTTACCCATATCATAATGGGTACTGCTTGTGTCTGTATATCATTTATTTGGCTTTAATTTATTGAATGTTTTTATCGGCGAATAGAAAGTGAAAAATTCTGTTGATGGGTTGAAAGCATGTGGTTTTTGATGTGCTTATTGACCAGTGGACGTTTACAGAGATTGGGATTTATAGTAAGGTGTTAATAAATGAATAGGGAATATTTGTATGTAAAATTGGGGCTCGAAAGAAGGTGATGATATGGGTTCTGAGCTGAGGCGCGTAGGTGAATTGATTCACGATCATCGGAAGAGGGCAAGATACACCTTACATCAGTTGTCAGCCCTCTCGGGCGTTCCGAAAGGAACAATTTCGAAAATCGAGAGAGGGGAGACGAAGCATCCTGAATTGGGCACCGTTCTGGCGCTGTCTTCCCCATTGTCCATTCCATATGCGGATGTTGTCAGTCATTACATTGTGACGGAGAGGCGTAAGACTGTTCTGCAGCAAATGCTGCTGGAAGCTATTCAAACAGGTGACGTGAAGGTAATAGAGAAGATTGCTGTCCGATTCCTGCAATGTGACGGTGAGGACAGCTATGACCTGATCGAAGAACTATACAGCATGACTGAGTCGGTGACAGATGTTACGGTCAGACTTGGCTTATTTGAAATTATCACCAAGTACGCCAGAGAGCATGGCATACAGCCTTATGTTGCAAAGGCCTTATTCCAAACGTATTTGATGGAGCGAAATGATTTCAGCAAGCTGGATCTGACTTTTCACACCGGAACCTATCTGTTGCACTACATCAATTTTTTCTCAGAAGAGGACAAGGCGCTGTTACACTTCAAACTAGGGTTTCATGCTTACGCGCTTCAGCTTTATGAGAAATGTATTCAGCTATGTATTGCTGTCATTAAGGAATATACGAGCGATCGTCTCACGAAAGCGCGTGCCCTGCTTCTTATTTGCAATTCATATTACTATTTAGGCGATTACTTTTTGGCGGAGCAGTATCTGTATGAATGTAAAAAGTACCCTTTTCCCGAGATTCAAGAAAATATTAAGCTTAACGAGGCTGCAATACAAGGTAAAAAGGGAAATAGAGATCACGCAATATTGCAACTTAAAATATGTTTAGATCAATCCTCACCAAATACTGCAATTCATGTTATTAACGAGCTTCTCGAACTATACCTCCAGAATAAAGATATCGAAGCAATAGAACACTTGATAGGAGATGAAACTCGAATACTGAACGCTGATTATCATACACCGTTTAAAAAATCAGAGTTGGCTTTATATTTTAAATTAAAAGCCGGTTACTTAATAATAAAAAAGCGATTTGAAGATGCAATTGATTGCTATATGTTAAGCGCACTGCATTATGTAGATGTAAATGCCCGTATCAGAGCGAATGATTGTTTTAATTTAATCGTATTTATATTGCCCGTATGGGCACGGCAACAGGTTGTTGAGTCATCCATTTAGGGGAGGGCAGTAATCTTTGATTACTTTTCTCTTCCTTTTTTTGTTCTTTTATTGAAGTCAAAAAGTGTCTAAATTACAAATAAAATGTCGAAAAGTTTTGTGAATGGAAAATTGTTACGAATAGACGAAACCTATTTTAAGGTTATTACACAATCAACAGATTAAGAGGTTATCAAGAATATGAATTCATCTAAGTGATTCACTTAAGAAAGGTGGGTATGATTATTTCAAATCATATTCCCAATGAAGAGGAATCTATAATTCTTCATAAAATTGAAGAGCTGCGTCAACGCTTAATAAAAGCAGTAGTAGATATCAAAAGTTTCAATGATGAGTATGTTATTGAACTTAGTCAAGAGCTTGATACATACATCTTACAGCTTCAAAAAAAGAATTACTCTCTTAGACTAAAAGATAAGAGAAAAGCAGGACCTTTGTGTCCCCAGTTCCATAGGAATTCGAAATTGGAATATGACATGAAAGAATTTAGGGGGGATAGAGGGCTACTGCATGTGACTCGTTTACAAAGATAATTTGCTAGGAGGCTACTTTATCTCGAAGAAAAGGGAGATAAAGCAGCCTCTAGTATTTGCTTAATCTGTAGTGAAATGAGGAAAGCAGATGTTTACACTGAGAAGAAAAGATATTATTTTCACCTTACTTTTTTTATGCCTTTATATAATGTATTACCTTTTTCTAACTTATATCGATAAGCAAGAAAGGTTCAACGAATTGTCCAATGGATTCTATTCTAATCATCATGCTGTATTAATGAATAACGGTGATAACGATTGGGTCGAAACTGAGCTTTCACAATCCAGTTATCGACTGTTCATAGAATATAATGATACCTACCGCTTTTTTAAAGATCATAATAGTGATTGGTCCCCTCCGATCGAATCTGGTCGTTTTTTTACTCATGAAGAAAAGAAGCCGGTAGCGGTTATTGGAAGGGAAATGTTAGAGTACGCTAAGGACAGTAACGGTGCGAAGCGTGTATCTTTTAATGGAGAAAATTATGAAGTAATCGGAATTATGGGTGCATCATTTGCGAGTCCAGTTGACTATCTAATCTTGCTCTATCAACCTGATCAGACGCCTTTAACACCTGATATGCGAATTATTATTGATAGTGATAATAAATCAACGGTGACTGAAATCACCGAAAATCTAATCAAAAAATTTCCTATGCTCACTCTGATTGAAAGTACACAAAAAGGGCTATCGAGAACGGCAAATATCCCCTTTCTATATCGTTTGCTAATTTTTGAGTTTTATCTCCTTTTGTTCCTTAGTGTATTAGCATTTATACGGTATTGGTACGAATCAGAAAAGAAGAAGTTGTATATTTTATTCATCATGGGTATTGCAAAAAATAAAATTATTCGACAGCTATTCTTTAAAGTCTTCATGTATATTACTGTCCCGGGAGTTATGATGTTTTTATTTATTTCTATTTTTGATTCCGGATCATTTTTTAAACAAATGATATGGATCGTCATTCTTTTTCTGATTAGCGCCTGGTCTTTGTTAAGCCTGTTTCTCAGAGCTGCTTCTTCATCAAAAGGTGGTGCAATCAGCAAATGATCCTAAACGAACTGAAAATTTATTTAAAAAAGCATAAATTATTAACGATGGTTCTTTATCTTCAGCTTACTTTATTTTTTATCATTATAGGAACCTTCATTTCTTTTATCGAACAGCTTAATTACGAAAGTAATGGTCTTCAACAGATCTATGAAGGAAAGTCCATCTATCAGTTGCTTGATGGTTATTATGATGGCGAAGTGTACCAAGATTTTGTTAGCCAACCGGATTATCTCGAACGATTAAAAAACTATTACAATGAACTAAATCATACAAATGATTTTGACTATCTAGCTATGTTCAATCACCATCTCCTATTAAAGGATAATGGACTACCTGATGAGTTTATTGAGGGGTATGAGCAAGGCAACAGGAAGTACCAGACAAAGATAGAAAATGCTACATTTACCGCTGTTAAATCGTTTCAAATGAATAAGCAGGCTCTTGACTTTTTTGGCTTAGTTGCAGCAGAAGGAACGATTTGGAGTGAACATGAATTTAAGGGTTTCGAGGATACTGTACCAGTATTGTTGGGAGCTTCCTATCGAAATGTATTTCATATTGGCGATGAAACGACTATCAATTTTTATAATAAGTCATTTACTATCAAAATTATTGGATTTTTAAAGGAAAACAGTAAGCTTTACTTTAATAATGATACGGAGTTTTACTTGGACAAATATATCCTGCTCCCTTATAGAGAGTATGATAATAAGCCTACTTCAGAAGTAGATGAATTATTCCAACAAGCTAGCTATTTTGCTATGATCAACGGCTACATTATTACAGACAATGACCCATCAAGTAACCAATCAATGATGCAGCGGATTAACGCGATTGCTCAAAAATCATCTATTGGAAGTTATTCTTTTATCGGTCTGAATCCACATTTCCTAAAATACAGGGGTTTAATGACCGTTTTACAAGAAGATAAAACCTTAGTCCAAACTGTATTTCTCTCTACAGCTCTATTAAATTTAATTATTATCATTATCATTTTATTTCTACAACAGAAAAAGAGATTATCATTTTTCGCCATTCATTATATCAATGGGGCTACTAAAGTTGGACTTATAAAAATGCAGTGGATCGAAATATTTAGTATTATACTGGCTGCTTATTTAACAAGCTTCATTGTTCTAGATCAGATTCTTAAAATCGGTGATTTTCAAACACAGTTTTTTATGTTTTTAATTTGTATCTCTATGAGTATTATCATTTGCCTCTTGCTGGCGAGTAAGCTTTTGTTCCGCCCAATTATGAAAGATATAAATATCGGGGATTAAGGAGGTACAAACCAATACGATGATTGAACTCGCAGGAATAAAAAAAAGATTTATTGATGGGAAACAGTACACGAACATCTTAGAGAATGTAAATATTCAAATCCATCAAGGAGAATCTATCGCTATTAAGGGGAAGAGCGGTTGTGGAAAATCTACTTTACTCAATATTTTAGCAGGCCTGCTTCCATTCGAAGAAGGTGACATGCTTTTTAACGGAACCAATATTTCACGGTTTACAGCAAAGCAACTGGCAGAATACAGAAGGAATCACGTTGCTTATATAACGCAAAAGTTCCACTTACTAGATGATCGAAATGTTTTCGATAATATTGCACTGCCACTGCAATATCTCAGGATACCTAGAGGAGAAATAAAAAGTAGGGTTGAAGAAGTTTTACATGATATGGATATTGAAAGTCACATCAAAAAAGACATATCATCTTTATCAGGTGGAGAACGTCAGCGAGTAGCAATAGCCCGTGCCATAGTTAAAAAACCTTCAATATTATTAGCTGATGAGCCTACTGGCTCATTGGATGAGGTAACCGAAGAGTCTATATTGAGGATATTCCATGCCCTTCATCAGAACGGAATGACAATGGTGATCGTTACTCACGATGATACTGTTTCAAGTCATTGTCAACATATATATGAGCTTCACCATAAGAGACTGCATCTTGTGAGTTAGTCGCACTACATATCATAAGAAGCAAACAAGCTAATTGGCGAGAACATTTATTTATAGAAATCTCCTTTGTTGAGGCGTTTATTGATAACGCGTAAGTAACTCTACAATAGGAGATTTTTTTACTTTGTCCACGAAGTAACATCAATATTTTACATATATGAATCAGTCAATTATTCAGTAACGCTCTATTCACTTATCGCCAGGATTGTGGAACGGATCTGCTACATGTTAATAAACGGTTTTTTTGCTTGTTTCAGTTTTGGTGTAACAAAAAAGCGATTTGTCTCATGGTACTCAGACTCTTATTCATTTGTTTTTCACGTAATACGTAAAAATATAGCGTAAAATAAATTAACCCTTTGCATTTATGTTTTTGAAACAAGAATTACCAACAAGCGATTGCTCAAGCTTATTCGTAAAATTCCGGGGTAATGGAAGAAGACAGTGGGCGAATACGAGAAGATAATTAAATTATGGCCTCCAAGCATGAGATCATGTTCAATAGACGAGCATATTGTACAGGGCTGGCGCAACTACTCTATCAGCCAGACTAGCTTAGCTAAGCTGGATTGGATATATCATATAACGATTCGCCCGATGATAGGCCAACGAAGTAGAGACAGCGAAGAAGGCGATGATTTCAATGCAAGAAGTAAGGCACTTAGTTAAACAATGGGATTAAAAACACTGCTCAATTTGCATGCAAATGTATGACGAATATCGGAAAGCTGTATAAGGGAAGCCTCGTGTACGGTTTGAGGATGAGAGGTTTGAAAAAAGTTCAGCCCTTTACTCTTGACTTACTTTATTCAGTATGTCCTTTATTTTATCTAAATCAAAATTATTTTCTATTGTATAATAATTTACTATATCTTTTTTATCCCTGTAATTAATTATTGTTATTTGACTTTTATCGTCGCTCAGAGCCAACAGATACCTTTTTTCACCTTGTACTCTTACATCTATCCAAATTTCTTTATCAGTAGTATTTTTACCTCTCTTCAAATTCATTTCAGACAATATCTCTAAAATTCGGTTGATATCCTTTTTGTCTTTTGTGATTATTTCATTCTCGTTAGAGGAAAAATAAAATTCTAAAGATGAAACTTCTTTGTCTTCTATATTATCCATAATTTCTTTCTTAAAAGTAGTACCAGGATCCATTAAGTTTTGAATATCCTGAAAATTTAAGATAATGACCGTACCAATTAGTGTACAAACACATATAAGTAAACGACGTATCATAAAAAACCTCCATAACTTGTAACGAAATGATATTCTCCCTCTTCAAGTCCGGCTAGTATTTTTGCGGGAAGGTACCTTGAAGAGTTCGATACGGTAGTATAAAAATCCTTTAGAAAAGACCAAGTAAACAGGTAATAATTCCGTTTCTTAGTCTTACTTGTTATTGTTTATGGTTCGTTCAGTCAAACTTTGAATTGTCTTGCTGTAGGGAATCAATTTTCTTTTCAAAAGTAAATTGTAATGGCTACATGGAATCCAAAATTACCCACAACAGTAAGCCATGAGCTGAATATATCTGACTAATCCACATACAGGCCTCCTTTCTATATATATTTAAGGAGATTTTTATTTATAACTCACAAATAAATGTGTGAATTCCTATGATATAGCAAGAACAAGTGCTCTCATTTTGTTGTAAAAAAATGTTATTATTCACTTATATTATGAAGAGTAAAAGGTCAAGAAAGAGAGGGGATACTTTTTTCAGAATCACTAATCATTGTTCATTTAGACAGCAGCTTAGGAGAATCGCTTGGAGGTTGCAGTACGGGTAAAGGTACAGAAAAGGAGAGAAGTACTTACTTGCGAAGATTATTACTTTAAAGCCGATACAGTATTTCTTTAGAGGATACTTATACTTCATATCTATGGATTAATATCGGAAGCTTCTCTCCGTTGTCGCTAAACGCCAATAATCCAAGAAATTGTTTCATCATACGTGCAACATAAACATGACTTGTTTCAGAGAAAGAGGGACGTTTCTCATTTGTTTTTCACAGAAAACATAAAAATTGAGCCTGAAACAAATTAATCCTTTTCATTTATATTGATGTGTGGTTTAATATGTATGAAACATGTTTCAATCATTTCAGGTTTTTGTTTCATAGCAATGTAGGGGGTATTTCGTGGCCAATATGAAGGATGTTGCAAAATTGGCTGGTGTATCTCCAGCAACTGTATCAAGAGTATTGTCGAATAAAGGCAACACATCGCAAGAAACACGGGCTAAGGTCCAAAAGGCGATACGGGAGACGAATTATGTGCCTCCTGCGGGCGTGAAGCCTGCGTCTACCAACAGCAGGACCATCTGCTTAACCATCGCAAGGAACTCGATGGACATTTTCGGGAACCCGTTCTTTGACAGTGTACTGTACGGGCTATCGAGCGCAGTCGAACAGCATAACATGGATTTGCAGTTTGCTGTGTATCATTGTGTGGAGCAGCAGATACAGAAATGCTTGCGATTGTACAAGCAACAGAAGGTAGACGGATTCATATTGACCGGGGTGCTATCTATCGACAAGGAAAGGCTGTTGAAAGCGCTTCATGAGGAGCATATTCCCTTCGTGCTGATCGGACGCACGTTCCATCACGAGGTG
The DNA here is from genome assembly GCF_000283315.1 of Paenibacillus sp. OSY-SE. NCBI lineage: Bacteria > Bacillati > Bacillota > Bacilli > Caryophanales > Paenibacillaceae > Paenibacillus > Paenibacillus sp. OSY-SE. The sequence goes on from NZ_ALKF01000185.1 coordinate 77,902, forward strand.
TTCTCCGTGCATAACGATAATATGCGGGACGGATATATGGCTGCCAGACATCTTATTGAAGCAGGGTACCGAAATATCGTCGTATTTACACAAGATACGCAGCTGGACGTATTTGGAGCGCGAATTTCTGGTTACAGACAAGCCGTGCAGCAATTCGGGCTGGACGTCGGCCCTAATCGTATCGTTCAAGTCGGTGCGGAAGAAGACGACATTATGGAAGCGCTGCAGCACTTGCTGGATGAAGGAATTGCCTTCGATAGCGTTATGGCGACAGATAGCGTGATGTCGCTCAGTGTATTGAAGTTCTGCCAGCTTAAAGGGTTGCGCGTGCCGGAAGATGTGGGGATTCTCGGATTCAATGATGCGCCATATCTAGTCAAAGTGTCTCCGACGCTAAGCTGTGTGGAGATGAACGGGGCTAGCTTGGGAGCGGAAGCATTCCATTTATTGAATGAGATCATTGATCAGCCTCAAGCGATGAGTCTTAAAAAAAATGTAACGCTGCCGTCAGAATTAGTTATTCGCCAATCGACCGACAGGTACGAATTCAAGGGCGAATAAGGCTCAGCCGACATAACAACAAAGGCTGTGTTCGACAGCAGATGTAAGCAGAAATATTAAGTAATTGAAGGTTAGCAAGGGAGCGATTATGGAACTTTATCTTGTGCGGCACGGGCAGTCGGTCGGCAATACGATGCCGGACCGGGATATGCCTGATTCGCCTCTAACAGAGCGTGGCCTCGTACAAGCCGGACACGCGGCGATGTATTTACGAGACAGAGGCATTACCGCCATATTCGCCAGTCCGTTAATTCGAGCGATGCAGTCGGCGCAGCCTCTGGCACAAATGCTTCATTTGCCGGTTCAGGTACGGAAGGAATTATACGAAGTGAGAGAAGGCGACCTGTACATGGGGCCTTCGCTGGAATCGTTACTGGACTACGTTCCGGAAGCGACATTCCAGGACACGATAGAGAAAGACGGATGGGTGTATCCGGGAGGAGACTATCACGAGCTCGTCGTACAGCGTGCGCGCGAAGTGCTGCGGCAGCTGCGAATGTGCGGCGAGGAGCGGATCGCGGTATTCTGCCATGGGAACTTTAACGAGTATTTGATTCGTGAGGCGTTAGGTATCGCTTCATCGGCGCATATTCGATTCCCCCAAGCGAATACGGGCATGAACCATATCATTTTCCGTGAGCATGCAACAGAGCTAATCAAGCTGAATGATACGACTCACCTTGAAGCCGGTCAACTATTCTATCAACAGAGCGGCGTATAAAGAGAGAGCTGCCCGCCAAGCGGATGATGATTTCAATGAAGAGGAGAACATCTTACTATGCACTTATATGTAATTCGACATGCGCAATCGACGATGAATATTGGACAGGGAGGCGGACCGAACTGCAGCTTGTCGGAATTAGGGCGATGGCAGGCGGATCAAATCCCGCCCTTTTTCGCAGATATTCCATTGCAGGCTATCTTCTGCAGCCCGTTGCGCAGAGTGATTCAGACGGCGACACCGCTCGCCAAGGCCAAAGGCTTGGACATCGTGCTTATTCCCGAAATGTCTGAAATTTTCAATGAGGAATGGAAAGACTATCGCGATTATGATTGGGAAAGCTGTGAGCAAGTGCTAACGGAATTCCCGCATGTGCAATTTGCAGACTACCAAGATGTAAAGCAAAAGTGGTGGCCGACTTGGCCGGAAAATCATGCAATTGTACGAAAGCGCGTACAAAAGTTTTTCGATGTGAAGCTCAAGGCTTATTGCGGAACGGAAGCGCACATTGCCGTATTCGGACATGGCCAGACGACTGCAGATATGAAACAGATCGCCAATCCAGGCGACACCTATCCCGTGTATAATGCGGGTGTTGTGCAATTTATTCTTGATTCGGAAGGCAAATGCGAATCGGTAACGTTGCATAAAGACCACCTCGGTCAGCACGTGTACGAATAAAAAACGACATTCATTTCAAGGGGGACAACTAAATCATGGCTAAGAAAATGGTATTGCTGCTGCTCTCATTGTCTGTCATCTTGTCACTTACTGCTTGCGGTCCGAAGCGCGACGCTGAACAAGCGAAGCCGAATGCGGACACGAATCAGCAGCAACAGGAAGGCGAAATGCCTGCAAAACCGGACAAGCTTAAAGTATGGGGGGCGGAAAATGAGCCCGAATTAAAATCGCTGCGGGCCATTACGGCGAAGTTCACGGAGAAGACCGGCATTGAGGTCGAGGTCATTCCGTTCAACCCGCGCCAACAAGCGAAAGCCTTTTCACTCGATGGTCCTTCAGGCCGTGGTCCTGACTTATGGAGCGCAACGCATAATTCGATGGGCCGCAATGTTCTGCAAGGCTTGGCTGAGCCATTCAAAATCAGCGAGGAGCAAATCAGCCAATATTCACCGGAAGCTATTCAAGCCGTTACGGTGGATGGCCAAATTTACAACATGCCGATGGTTGTCGAAACGACAGCATTGTTCTATAACAAGGAGCTGATGCCGAAAGCTCCTGAAACGTGGGAAGAGCTGGAGAAATTCGCGGTTGAATTTACGGATGCGTCGCAAGATAAATACGGCTTCTTATTCGATGCAACGAATTTTTACTACTCTAACATGTTCTTGCAAGGCAATGGCGGTTACATTTTCGGATATGACAAGGATAAAGGTTACGACGTCGATGATATCGGATTGAATAACGAAGGCTCCGTCACAGGAGCAGAGCTGGTGAAGTCATGGTTCGAAAAAGGGCTCATCCCGGCATCGATTAATGGGGACGTCCTTGATGGATTGTTCAAGGAAGGGAAAGTTGCAGCCGTCATCTCGGTTCCATCGTCGATTAAGAACTATGAAGAGGCGCTTGGAGACAAGCTTGGCGCGGTTCCGCTGCCGAAGCTGGATAACGGTCAACGTCCTCCTTCTTTCCTCGGAGTGAAAGGTCTGGTACTGTCTCCGTTCTCCAACCATAAAGAATGGGCTACTGAACTGGCCTTGTTCATTACGAACGATGAGAACGGGGCCAGCCACTTCCAAGCTGCTGGTGAAATCCCAGCGCGTCCTGGCATTCTTGAAAGCGATTTAGTAACGAAGCATCCGTATTTCTCGGCGGTTGCAGAGCAAGCGAAGTACGCTACGCCGACACCGAACAATCCGGAAATCTCCCAAACATGGGAGCCTATGAAAAATGCGCTCGTCTTCTTGACGAAGGGACAGAACACCAAAGAGGTGTTGGATGAAGCAGTTGTTCAGATTAAAGAACAAATCGCCATTAATAATGCAAATAAATAGGACGTAATGTCGGATTGGGATACTTCTAGCGTATCCCAACCCGCATCATGACGCTGCAACGGGTGTAAATGAGGAGGCTTGATTAGATTGGGAGAACAACATGCGCGAACCGACAAGCCGCAAATAAGCAAACATAATCCGAAATTGGCGATGCTGCTATCCATCATTCCGGGATTGGGGCAATTCTATAACCGAAGATATATGAAAGGTTCTCTATTTTTAGTTTTATTTTTGTCGTTTCTGGTCGCATTCGCTGATTTTTTGAATATTGGTTACTGGGGTTTATATACGCTGGGAACGATTCAAGGTGTTGATGATTCCCGGTCACTGATTATTCAAGGCATCATCTCCGTTATATTGACGGTGTTTCTCATCATGTTTTATTGGATCAACCTAACTGATGCGCGGAACGAAGCCCGCAAGATTCGCGAGGGCTGGAGGATTACCTCGATTCGTGAAGGATTTAAGCAAGCATGGGATAAAGGGGTTCCGTACGTGCTCGTGGGACCGGGGATTTTCATGATTATTTTCGTGCTTATTTTGCCGCTATTGTTCATGGTTTCTTTGGCGTTCACGAACTATAACATTTATAACTCGCCCCCTCGCTTTCTGTTGGATTGGGTAGGACTCGACAATTTCAAAAATATTTTTGCGGTTCCAATTTGGCGAAATACGTTTTTCTCGGTCCTATCTTGGACGATCGTATGGACGTTTGTAGCGACGACGCTGCAGATTTCGCTGGCGCTGTTCTTAGCGGTTATCGTTAACGACAAGCGCGTGAGATTTAAAAAGTTTATTCGGACGATGCTCATTTTGCCGTGGGCGGTGCCCGCATTCGTCTCCATTCTCGTGTTTGCCGCCATGTTCAACGATCAATTCGGAGCGATTAACCGGCAAATACTGGCGCCGTTCGGCTTATCGATTCCGTGGATGTCTGATCCGCTATGGACGAAAGTTGCGATTATTATCGTGCAAGTATGGCTAGGCTTCAGCTTTGTGTTCGCCTTGTTTACAGGTGTGCTGCAAAGTATTTCGAGTGACTGGTATGAGGCTGCAGAGGTCGACGGAGCAACCAAATGGCAGAGATTCCGCTTTATTACGCTGCCACACGTCTTGTTCGCGACTGCGCCGCTTCTCATTATGCAATATACAGGCAATTTCAATAACTTCAACCTGATTTACTTGTTCAACCAAGGTGGACCTCCGGTTCGCGGCCAGACGGCAGGTTCGACGGATATCGTTATCTCGTGGGTATACAAGCTTACTTTTGAAACGTTGAATTATAATATGGCTGCGGTCATTTCCATTATCCTTGGTCTGATTGTGGCGACAGTCGCCTTTTTCCAATTTAGGAAGACTCGTTCGTTCAAGGAGGAGGGTAACGTCTAATGAGTGCGAAATGGAAATCAAGACTGGAGCTTACCGGGATATATACATTCATTCTGTTCATGTTTATCGTCATTATGTATCCGCTTATATGGGCTTTAGGTGTCTCGCTTAATCCAGGTACAAGCTTATACAGCGCCAAGATTATACCGGAAAATTGGTCGCTTGAACATTATTCGTGGCTCTTCATGGACCCTAGCAGCCAGTATGCGCTGTGGTACAAAAATACGCTCATTGTAGCTAGCTGGAAAACCGTGCTGTCGCTCATCGTGACGACATTTTTAGCGTATGCGTTCTCCCGTTATAATTTCAAAGGGCGCAAGCATGGCTTGTATGCAATCTTGTTGATCAAAATGTTCCCAGTGCTTATGGGGATGGTCGCGCTATACATTTTGCTGAACATTTTGGGGCTGCTGGATACGTTGGCAGGCTTAATCTTGATTTACGTCGGGTCGTCGATTCCGATGCATGCGTTTTTGATTAAAGGTTATTTCGACACGATACCGCGCGACTTGGATGAATCTGCGAAAATTGACGGCGCAGGGCATTTCCGAATCTTCTTCCAAATTATTTTGCCGCTGGCAAAACCGATTTTGGCTGTCGTCGCCTTGTTTAATTTTATGACGCCGTTTATGGACTTTTTGCTGCCGCGCATCGTCATTCGCAGCTCGGAAAACTATACGCTTGCCGTTGGCTTGTTCAATCTGGTCAATCAGGAATTCAGCAACAACTTTACCCGTTTTGCCGCGGGCTCCATGCTGATTGCGATTCCGATTGCTGCCGTATTCTTGTTCCTGCAGCGGTTCCTCATTTCCGGCTTGACGGCGGGCGCGACGAAGACCTAACAGATATTGGCCTGGCATTAGGATTGGCGGGAGAAAGGGGGAGATGGGGTGGCAAGCCCTTGGATCGCGGATCCGGCAAGCATATGCTTACGGCTTATTCTCTCGCTTGTGCTCGGAGGAATTATCGGTTTTGAGAGAGAGTTGAATCAACACGCCGCCGGATTCCGCACCAATATATTGGTATGCATCGGTTCTACACTCATTATGCTGCTGTCCATCTATGGCTTTAACACCTTCGTCGATGAACCGAATGTCCGGCTCGATCCGGCTCGTCTTGCTGCGCAGGTCATTAGCGGTATCGGGTTTCTCGGCGCTGGAACGATCATTCGTACAGGAACCTCGGTAAAAGGGTTGACGACAGCGGCAACGCTCTGGGTGATGGCCGCGATTGGCTTGGCGGTGGGCGCGGGATTTTATTTTCCGGCAATTTTGACGTGTGGGCTCGTTTTTGTCTCCTTACAAGTGCTGAACAAGGTAGAACTTCGGTATCTCGTGGCGAATAAAGCCCATTCGGTCCACATTATTTCTGCTGGCGGCACCGAGACGCTAGGCACGATATCGGAGCAATTGCTCGGCGAACGGATAGAGATTAAGAAGTTGAACGTGGAAGATGGCACAGTGGACGCCGCTGCAGCGCGGGAAGAGATAGAGTCGCTGCCGCCGTTGCACATTACGATGACGGTCGTGCTTCCTAAGCAAACTCCGATTTGCAAGTTCGTCGAACGGCTGAAAGCGATACCGAGTGTGAAGGCGGTCAAGGTCGATTGAACAAATGATGAGGAGAGTGGGAGTGGGAGGATTCGATGCAGGTGTTCGTGATCGATTGATTGAATTGCAGTGGTAATGCGACAAGACGCCGGGAGTATCGTATCTCGGCGTCTATTTCCTATATTAGGCCTTTGATAGACGGCTTCTTCGCTGTGTGGATTGGCGCACGATGAGCTCTGAAGGCAGAGTGACCGTTTTATTTTTGTTAATGCGCTCGGGGTCGTCCAGCAGCTCGATTAGCATTTCAAGCGCCTCTAATCCGAGGTGTTCTCCTCGAATGGTGGTACAGCTAATCGATGGTGATATTTTATTGAGGAATGCGGCGTCATTGAAGCCGATAATACCGACATCTTCCGGCACGCGCAAGTTGCGATCGCGGCAATATTTCAGCACACCGAGCGCCATGACACTATCGGCTGCGATGATTGCATCAAATGCTCTGCCGTCAGAATTGTACTGGTCCAGCGCCTCCATCATGTGCGATTCTTCCGAACCGAACAAGATAACGTTGTCGTCACCAGCCTCCAAGCCATTGTTATGCAGTGCCTGCTTATATCCCGCAATCCGATCGCGCACAACATCCAAATCCAAGCTTTCAGTCAAAAACAAAATGTGTCGGTATCCTTCATCAATTAAATGCTGCGCGGTTACATATCCGTCACGGAAATTATCGCTATGGATACAAAAGATGTTGTGTTGCAGACTGCGGCCGATCATGACAAACGGAACGGAATGCTTCTGCAGGTTTTGAATGAGCGTGCTTTTATCTGCTGATAGCACTCCCGACAAAATAAAACCGTCCACTCTTTTATCTTTATACAATTTCAAACATTTTTCGACCTGTTGCTCGACAGAACGAAATGTGGAAATTTGCAAGTCGTATCCGTATTTTTGGGTAGCGTTGGATAAGCCTAGGAGCACATTGGCATAGTATGGATTTCCGAAAATTTCACTGGGATCACGTGCGATCGTATAGCACACGGTTCGAGGTCCGGCTGCCGGGAACCTCTGCTGTGTATTTTGATTGGGTACGTATCCGAGCTCCTGTATCGCTTTTGCCACTTTTTCGTTCACTTCGGAGGATGTGTTCCCCTTGCCCGTAAGCACCCGCGATACGGTCGCTGGTGACACACCTGCTGCACGTGCTATATCTCTCACAGTTGGCAAGTTCCCACCTCCTATTCTTCACGGAATTATCGTTGAAGCATCACTATTATTTAATCATATATTGTAATACGGTGAAAGCGCATGGAAGGTCCATTGATATTTCAGCATACAGTCAAACAAAAAGCTGCCGTCTGCGATAATACGCAACACGAGCAGCTTATTTATGTTATTTTGCTGTGATGAAAGATGAAGCTAATGTGAAAGATTAGATCTTTCCGAGCACTTTATCTACTAGACCGTACTCTAACGCTTCCTCCGCCGACATGAAGTAATCGCGATCCGTATCTTTTTCAATCCGTTCGAGAGGCTGCCCCGTGCGATCGGCCAAAATATGATTCAGCTTGTCGCGCATCTTCAGGATGCGGCGCGCCCGGATTTCGATATCCGTCGCTTGCCCTTCGGCACCGCCGAGCGGTTGGTGAATCATAATTTCACTATTCGGCAGCGCGAACCGCTTGCCTTTCGCTCCGGCATTCAGCAAGAATGCGCCCATCGAAGCGGCCATACCTACGCAAATCGTAGACACGTCCGGCTTAATATGCTGCATCGTATCGAAGATGGCCATGCCGGCCGTGATGGATCCGCCTGGACTGTTGATATACAGATGAATGTCTTTCTCCGGGTCGTCAGCAGCCAAGAAGAGCAGCTGTGCGATAATCGAATTCGCTACTACGTCATTGACTTGAGTTCCGAGAAAGATAATGCGGTCTTTCAGCAGTCTGGAATAAATGTCATAGGATCGTTCTCCTCGATTCGTCTGTTCGACAACTACAGGAACGTAACTCACGATAATCCCTCCTCAGCTTCCTTAACTAGAATATTAACCAAATCCTGGACCGTTAAACGTAAGTCGGGTCCAATGAATCATGAACTATAGCCATATCATAACGAATTTTTTTTAAAAAGTCAAAGATGGTCAAACTATTTTTTTTGTTTACGAAACAGGGACAAATGTGTTCCTATTAAAAAAAAAGACATGCCGCTTATGTTATCATTTTTTGCAGTGTATTTGTATGGGTACAAAAAATGAGCATCAAAAAGTGAACGTTTCCATGCCATGAGCTTGTGACCTAGAATGGGGACACAAAGGAGGTGACGTCAATGTCAGCAAGAGCATCCTCTTACACTCCGGACATTCAGGCAAGAGGGAACGGAATATGGAGCCGCATATGGAAGGTGTTTTGGAACGAGAGGTTTTTGTGGCTGATGGCGCTGCCAGGCCTATTGTTTTTTGTTGTGTATAAGTATCTTCCGATGCTTGGTGTAGTAATCGCCTTTAAGGATTACAATCTGATGCTTGGCATTTGGGACAGCAAGTGGGTGGGCCTGAAGCATTTTTACCGCATATTCGAAAATCCGGATATCGGCCGCATTTTTTTGAATACTCTCATTATTAGCTTCTATCAAATTGTATTCGCTTTCACGATTCCGATCTTCTTGGCGATTATGATTCATGAAGTATCCAAAAGGTCGTTCAAGCGCGTGCTGCAGACCGTCTTCTACATGCCTCACTTCCTGTCTTGGGTTGTCGTGGCCGGTATCTTCTACCTGATGTTCCAAAGCGACGGTGCCGTGAACAACATGTTGCTGGATATGGGGTTGTCGAAAATCGATATTTTGTCCAATTCGGACAACTTCCGGTTCATGCTGGTGCTGCAGGTCATCTGGAAGGAGTCGGGCTGGGGCACGATCATTTACTTAGCGGCGCTCTCCAGCATCGATATGGAGCTGTATGAAGCGGCGAAGATGGATGGTGCCGGACGGCTGCGCCAGATATGGAACATCACGTTGCCGGGCATACGCAGCACGATTGTTGTCCTGTTCATTTTGCGGCTGGGCAGTGTGTTGGATGTCGGCTTCGAGCAAATCTTCCTGATGCTGAACCCGTCCGTCAGGGACGTCGGGGAAGTCATCGAGACGTATGTGTATCAAGCGGGGGTCGTCAACGGCAATTTCAGCTTCTCGACGGCGGTCGGGCTGCTGAAAGGCTTGATTGGGCTGATTATGATTTTCGGCGCCAACAAGCTGGCAAAACGCATGGGGGAGCGCGGCGTATTCTAAAATCGGTTGCTTCCGCAATTTGTAAGTGCTTACATCATAGAATGCCCATCATGATTCAACAATGAACCTAGGGAGGATGTAATCATGAAATTACCGGGTAAAAAAGTGCTGTCTTTAATTTTGGCGTGCTCAATGGCGGCCAGCATGCTGGTGGCTTGCGGCAACGGCGGCAAGGAATCGAATGCAAGCGGAGGTCAGAGCACGGGAGATGCCGGCAAGAAGTATAGTGTCTCGGCAATGAACATTTTGTATGGGGCGGCGCCTCCGACGACGAACAGCACGGGCATTAAGGCGATTGAGGAAAGATACGGCATTGAGTATAAATATATTCCTGTGGCAGCGGGCGATTACACGAATAAGGTCGGCGTTACAGTGGCCTCGGGAGACATGCCGGATATGATGCTGATGGAAGATCCGAACGCCAATTACTTCAACTGGGCGGGGAGCGGCATGTTTTTGCCCATCGAAGATTACATCAAGGATTATCCGAATTTGAGCAAGATTCCGCAAGAAATCTGGGACATGCTGACGTATGAAGGACATATTTACGGCGTTCCGCGCTTGCGCGGCATTCCGTTCCACGCGATGGTCATTCGTCAAGATTGGCTCGATAAGCTGGGCTTGAAGATGCCGACCAATTACGATGAGCTGTATGAAGTGATGAAGGCCTTCACGCTTAACGATCCAGACGGCAATGGCAAGAAAGATACGTACGGCTTCGCATTGGACGGCACGTTCAGCGGCTTCAACGGCCTGTTCGGCTCTTACCGGGCGCTCCGGTTCGGCTGGTTCGAGGATGGCCAGGGAGGCATCACGCACGGGTACCTGATGCCGAACGCGAAGGATGCGGTGTCATACCTGGCAAGAGCTTATAAGGATGGCCTATTCAGCCCGGACTATACGATTAAGAAAGGCACACAGGCCGATGAGGACTTCTTGACCGGCAAAGCGGGCATTATTGGCAACTGGGCGTATACCGCCTTCAGCAAAGCCCGCTTCGACAAAGCCTATAGCGTCAACAAAGACTTCCGCGTCACTTCGGTTCCGCCGTTGACGGGTCCGGACGGCTATAAGGGCTATGGCAAGTATCACGGTTTTTATGGGTTCTTCGTTATGCCGGCAAGCCTTGGCAAAGATGAGGATAAGGTGAAGAAGCTGCTCTCCATTCTGGACGATCAGATCGGTGACGAAGGGGCCGAATTCATGAAGTGGGGCGTGGAGAACGAGCATCATAAGCAGGAGAACGGCCAGAACGTCCTGACCGACAAAGGCTTGACCGAAGGCACAGGTAAATATGTGCTGACCAACCACGCGGCAGAGGGAGAATGGATCTACAACCCGGATGATTGGGACGAATTGAAGAAAATGAAGGATGAGAACTTCAAAGTCGCCTTAGAGGGCGAACCGTACAGCGATCAGTCGATTGGCCTCTTTTCGCCGACATACAGCGAAAAAGGAAAAGAACTGGATCAATTCCTGACGGATCAAGTGAACAAAATCATTCTTGGCGAGCGCCCGGTGGACGATTACGACAAGATCATCCAAGAGTGGAAAGGCAGAGGCGGGGAACAGGTCATTAAGGAATTCAACGAGGCTTACCAGAAGCGCAAGCAAGGCTGATGGATAAGGCTAGGCAATAGCACGTTGCCGTCGTGCGGATTGGCTTGAACGCGTGCGGCGGCATGAAAGGAGTGAGCATCATTGTTACAGCGCATGAGGAGCGGGGATCGGTGGTTTAATGCCATCAATCTGACTTTGCTTATTGTTTTGGCTCTGGTCACGATACTTCCCATTATTCACGTTTTTGCGATGTCGTTCGCAACGACGGAGGAATCGCTGTCAGGCCGGTTCATCCTCTGGCCGTCGACTTGGACGACTGAGGCATACCGTTACATCTTTGATACAGGCGTATTCTTCATTTCCTTGAAAAATACGGTGTGGCTGACCGTTATGGGGACGCTCATCAATGTCGTTCTGACCGCCCTGTTGGCCTATGTGTGCTCTAGGCCGCAATTCAGCGCCCGGCGTGTCATTATGTTCATGGTGCTGTTCACGATGCTGTTCGGCGGCGGCATGATTCCGACGTACCTGGTGGTCAAGGGGACGGGCTTGATTAACTCCCTGTGGGCGCTCATCCTACCGGGAGCGATTTCTGCCTTCAACATGCTGGTCATGCGCGACTTCTTCGAATCGCTGCCGGAGAGCGTCATCGAGTCGGCCCGCATCGACGGCTGCGGAGATTTGCGAATTTTGGGCCATATCGTATTCCCGTTGTCGCTGCCCATTTTGGCGACGTTCACCCTATTTTATGCGGTGGGGAACTGGAACCAGTATTTCTCTGCGATTTTGTATTTGAACGACCCGGACAAATGGCCGCTGCAAATTCTGTTGCGTCAAGTGGTGCTCATCGGACAGGCCGATATCTTTTCCAACCTGGATCCGAACGTTCCGCTCCCGCCTTCGGTATCGATTCAGATGGCGACGGTCGTGCTGGCTTCGTTCCCGATTGTCGTGCTCTATCCATTCTTGCAGCGTTATTTTGTGCAAGGGTTGACACTTGGCGCGGTAAAAGGATAGTTAAAGTGCTGAGCAGCAGGCGTTCCGACATTACGCCTGCTGCTTATTGGCTTGGAGGTGTAAGGGCACCGTGAGCTCGGGAAGCGATCCGGAAGCGGACCGCGACGGAAGCTTAACGGCGCGACGCGCGAGCTGCCAGGCGTCCGGCTATTGCTCTGACATGTGCTTGCGATATTGCCCCGGTGTCGTTCCCGTCGTCTTCTTGAATGTGCGGATAAAATTTTGCACCGACGTATAGCGAAGCTTCTCGGCAATGTCCTGAATACGCAAGTCGGTATGGAGGAGCATGTCCTTCGCCCGATCGATGCGATACGTAATGACGTAGTCTACGAAGTTGCGGCCTGTATGCTTCTTGAATAATCGGCTGACCTGGAACGTATTCAAGCCGATGGCATCTGCGCATTGCTGCAGCGAGATGTCTTGGTCGTAATGCTCATGGATGTAGGTGACGATGCGTTGGATAAGCTCTGTATGCTTCGGATGAGCCTGTTCATCGAGCGCCACCTTCAGCCGTTGGAACACTTCCTTAAGGAAGAACGCTTCCACATCGCCCAGCGTCTGCTGCGCGGACAAGCTGCTGAGCAGCAGACGCTGCAGCTCCGGCTTGAATTCCATACTGTGATGCTGCTGCATACAGCGGAGAATCGAGCCCAGCAGCTGGGAGAAGAAGCCGTGCACCGAATCTACGGAGAAGACGGCACCTTCCTTCAATCCTTCCATGAGATGTATGAATTCGGTCTGCGCGGGCTCGAGCTTCGAAGCTTTCAAGCTGTCCACAATCTTGTAGGTGGACTCTGCAATATCCTCCAGCTGGATGCTCATGGCAGGGTCCAATTCATGAATGAAGATGGCCTGGTCTTCGTGCAGCACGAACCGGTAACGTGAAGCTTGTTCCGCTTGCTTGTAGGCGTCAGGGAGTCCGCCGAGTCCTTGCAGAGAATAGGAGACGGACAAGGTGACGGTTAACTGCAGATACGTCTCAATGGCATGCAGCAGGTCGGCGCTGGCTTGCTTCAGCACCTCCGGCTCGAGCGGTTCCTGACTGGAAATAAAGACGGCGAATTGTCCAGGCTTCATCATGAGCGAGTGCGCCTGACCATAACGCTCAGCAAGCTCGAGCGCCATATTTTCTACGGCGAAGTAGAGCAAGTATTGATCATCGTGCGGATATTTGGCATGCAGCTTCCACGTATCGAAGGTGAGCAGCATGATAGCGATATAGGAAGCATCCTGACCGTATTGAATGTCAGCGCGCGCATCGTGCTCTTGGATGCTGCCGAGCAAATATTGATGCAGCGTATGCTGCTCCATCTTGTCCCGATAGCGGCTCAGGCTGCTCTCGAGCTGCTGGTTCTCGCGTATCATCGCTTCGATAGCCCGGTGCACCTGATCCATTTCATTGCATCTTTCCTGGCCTGCTGGCTGATCTGACGAGCGGAGCGGCTGAATGGCCTGGGTCAGCTTGCGGACCGGACGGTACAAGTTAGATGCTGCTCGCAGAGACAGGAATGCGGCAATGGCGACGAAGCTTAACGAAATGCCGATGGTTAGCCATTGCACCTGATTCGCGCTTCGGTTCAGCTCGTCTTCCGAGATCGCCGATATGTAGTACCAATCCTGATTCCGGGAAGGCAGAACGCTTAGGACGGAGGAGACTCCATTCAGCCGGGTGCGAATCTGTGCCAGCGGCTCGGCGTTCTTGATCTGCTCTAAGTTGTCGAGATTGATCGCTCTGCCGATCTGCCTGCGATCGGTATCCAGAATGATCTGACCGTGCCCGTTCACTACGAAGAGGGAGAGTGTGGAATAGCTATTCTTCGCTGACATCTGATTGCCGAGCGTGTCGGCATCGAGGTAGGCAATAATGGCACCTGTAATCGACTTCTTCTCGGTAGAATCCTCGGCTACGGGCCGGATTAATGTCAGTACGTTCCGGTCAATGCGCTTGTTGGCTGGAATGCTGGTGCGCGTATCGATCCACACGCCTTGCAGTGAGATGTGCCTGGCCATATCCAGCGCGAGCGGGTCGCGGAACTCTTCCTCGCTCAGCAAGTGATTATCCGAGGTCAGAATGCGTGCAGACTGGAAGGAATAAAAATCGAGCTCGATGACATGCTCCATGCCGCTGCGGATGTTAACGAGCACGTTCTGAAGCTGGCGCACCACTTCAGGATGGCGCGCGGACAGTTCTTTCATCGCGAATTGAGCTAGAATGCCGGGATAGGCACGTTTATCGGAATACGTATATTGAAGCAGGAGTTCATCAATTTTTTTGATCTGATCGTTCATCTTGCTCTGGGCATGCTGGAGCAAAGTCGTATTATATAGAGTGGCTTGTTCCCGTATTGTAGAAGTCAGGACGTTAGAAATGGTCAGCCCCAACACAAGCACGGGGATGGTCGCCAGCAGCAGCATGGAAATAAGCATCTTTTGCTTGTGATAGACAGGACGCAGCAGATGGGAGACTTTTTTGGTCATGGCAGCAAGCAACGTACGGCCCCTCCTAACATGATCTTAAGATGTTGGGGTGAAACATGCTCTAGTATAGCATAAATGTAAGCGCTTGCGTTAAGTTCCAAAGCAATTCATAAAGAGAAAAATGGGAGGATTGTATATGCTGATAGAACGGTATAGTCTGGACCTGTTGCAAGAGAAGCTGATTCCATCCTATGCATATGAGCCGTTTCCCAAGGCTGCACGCCGGGAGAGCTGGCTGCGGCTAGCGGATGATATACGGGCGTTCTGGATAGCGCAAGGGGAGACTTATCTTCATGCGGAGTGGCCCGTGCTGCCGGCCTCATTGTATATGGATTATGTGCGGACAGGCAACCGCACACGATACCAGGAGGCCTACTTTGCGCGCCGTAAGGCGCTGGTCCGCCTCGTCTTGGCCGAGAGCATGGAATACAATGGACGCTTTCTCGACGATATCGTGAACGGCATCTGGGCGGTATGCGAGGAGAGCACCTGGTGCTGGCCGGCCCATTTAAGCGATATTAGCCGCAAAGAGGTCTACTCGCTTCCTGATATCGATGAGCCGGTCATCGATTTGGGTGCGGGAGAGACGGCTGCGTTGGTAGCTTGGTCGTACTACTTGCTGGGAGAAGCGTTGGATGCGCATTGTCCGCAGCTAGGGAAGCGTGTGCGCCGGGAGCTTCATGTGCGCATTCTGGACTCGTACGAGCGGGAGGATAATTACTGGTGGATGTCTTTCCAGCCTGATATGCTCGTAAACAATTGGAATCCTTGGTGCAATTCCAACTGTTTGGCTGTTCTGCTGCTTATCGAGGAGGACGAGCGGCGCCGCGTCTCCTTGGTTCACAAGGCGCTTCGCAGCTTGGACCGCTTTATCGCTTCCTATAAAGAGGACGGGGGATGCGATGAAGGGCCAGCTTATTGGGGGCGTGCTGCTGCATCGCTGTATGATGCTTTGCAATTGTTGCATAGCGCCACGGACGGAGCAGTATCGGTGTTCGATGACACTAAAATTCGGAACATGGCAAAATACATCCTTCATATGCACATCGGAGGCGAGGCGTATGTGAATTTTGCAGATTCGGCTGCCAAGCTTTCTGTACCCGCCGGATTAATCGCCCAATTCGGACATGTGATCGGGGATGCGCAGCTGCAGGCATTCGGGCTGCACGCATATCGGCAGCAGCATGAATACCGTCACTGGGAAGGAGAAGAGATTCCTAGTTTGCAGCGTATGCTGTCTGAGCTCTTCTCGATGCCGGAAGCGGATGAGCTTGAATCGGAGCTGGAGCTGCCGCTTGATATATGGATGGCTGGCGTAGAAGTGATGGTCGCGCGGGAGCGGGGCGGCGCTCAGGGCTGGTTCCTTGCCGCCAAGGGCGGTCATAACGGAGAAAGCCATAACCATAACGATATCGGCAGCTTCATCGTATATGCGGACGGCAGCCCGCTATGGATCGATGCAGGGGTCGGCACGTATACAGCGAAGACGTTCAGCCCGGAGCGCTATTCGATCTGGACGATGCAGTCCGGCTATCATAATGTTCCGGAAGTGAACGGAATAGAGCAAGCGGATGGTGGTCAATATCGCACGCGTAAAGTTCGTCATGAGGCAGACGGCGTGGTATCCCGGCTTACTGTGGACATTGCTCCGGCCTATCCGGCCGATTCCGGCATACGTCAATGGACACGAACGTACACGTTGCAGCGGGAGGCGGACGCCCCGTCCCGCATCATTCTGGAAGAGGCGGTGCAGCTCGCGGAGCCAAGCCAGAACGTGGTGCTGAACTGGATGTGTGCTTATGAACCGCACGTTCATCGCAGCGTCATTGCGCTGCAAGATGAAGCGGGCGGAGTGAAGGCGCACATGTCGTATGACGAGACGATGTGGGATATCCAGGTGGAGACGATTGCATTGGAAGGCGAGAAGCTGCGTGCCGCTTGGGGCGACTCGCTCTATCGTCTGAGCATGACCGCGCGATGTCCGGTGCAATCAGAGCGTTGGCAGTTTGTGCTGGAAAGGGGATAGAGGAGAAAGGAAGAAGAGTTGGTGAAGAAGTCGGCATAGTCCTGCCTGCTTGCCTCACTTCATTGGATTTTGTGCAATAGAACCGGCGTGTATGCCTTTTACGGCAGGTTCTATTGGATTTTATACAGTGCTTTGGCACTTTTTCTACATCAGTTGAGGAAAATAGCCCAATTCACTGGACATAATCCAGTCTACAGGCCGTTGAGCGACCGAAACCTTATATTCTATTGTACATTTTCCAATGGGTTAACTTCGACACCGGCCTACCTTGCAGCTACCTATATAGTTGTAATAAAAATACGGAAAGGAGCGGAGCTTACGCTTTGCAATAAGTCATGCTTAAGCCTATGAACTGTAAAATTACATCTACAGCTTCGAGGTCTACTTTTCGTGATAATAATGAAAAATAGATGCTACATGCGACCAGTACAATAAAGGAGCTGAAATACTCGGTGGGCTTGTGTTGCATAGCAGCGATGATGGGCGCGTAACGAATAAGGCGTGAAGGAGATATGCTGTTGCAGTGAGTGTCCCGACAGAGCGGTATAAAATGAAAAAAACACCCTTCTCCGTCCCCCTATGCGTAAGGAGAGGATCAAGATGCTTTCGACTTTATGTAGCCTATATACGTACGAGTGCTTCATATTAAGGCACCAACAAGATACTATTGGCGCGCCCGCAAGGAATCGAACCTTGATCTCAGGCTCCGGAGGCCTACGTCATATCCATTGGACCACGGGCGCATTTGTATAAAAGGTGCAAGAATTATTATAAAACAACTATGTGTGAATTGCAAGTAGAGGTTGTTCAAAAAGCTCCCTTTTGACCATTAAGGAATGTTTGAGCTCCGTGAAGCGATAAAGTGAAAGCAAACATTCCTTATGGCGTTAAAACCAACCTCTATGCCCGTTCGGCCCGGTGTGACTAGTAATTATGTCGTGAGGCGAAGACCGATAATGCCGACGACTATGAGTCCTAAATAAACGAATTGCGTCCGGCTGTATTTCTCCTTGAACCAGAACAAGCTGACCAGCGTAATGCCAACCGCGCCGACGCCGGCCCATACTGCGTAAGCCACTCCGGACGGGATAACGGACATGGCGTGCGTGAGCAGCCAGATGGAAGCGGCCAGTCCGAGAGTGATGATGACTAATGGAGTTTTTTTCTTGAATCCATCTACATATTTCATGGCAATGACCGCAATAATTTCTTCAAATCCCGACAGTATCAAATATAACCAAGCCATTATGCGCCTTCCTTTCCATTCTTCTCTTCATTGGGAGTAGCCATCTTCATGCCGACGATGCCCCCGAGCAGAATGAGTAAGAACATAATTTGCAGGGCGTTGAAATCTTCACCTAAGTAAATCCCTGTTACATAAGTGCCTATCGTTCCGATGCCGACAAACACTGTATAGGCGATTGCGACGTTAAGTTTCTTGTACGATTGGATGAGCATTAAATAGCTCACGGTAATCAAGGTGATGACGATGATCCATTCCCAAGTGTGGGTCGCATACTTCAGACCGGACGCCCAAATGATTTCCAGTATCGCAGAACCAAGCACGAGTAGCCAAGCCACGTATATTACCTCCTGTATTTGTGTCAATCCGGATGATTAGTGTGAACGAAGTTGTTCAAAAAGCCCCCTTTTGATCACGATGCATCCCAAGATGTGATTCGACATCAAATCTTGCATTCACTCTCGAAGTCCGGTGCTCATGTAGTCTCGTCTACATTGCGCTCCTCCTTCTTCGAGTTCTTGTAATCTTCTCGGTGCTGAAAAGTGGCCCTTTTGAACACGCATTAAACATGACAGCCGTTAGTTATTTCAAAGAGCGCTGTATAAAAGAGAACAGTTCATCCTTCAACGGCTGCGGGTCCACACGACCTTGCTGAATATCTACGAAAAAGTAGGTTTCCGCCGTCTGCTCAATCATATTAATGATCATGCGCACGACGGACTTGCTATCGGACTGTAGAGACACCTCCCCATGATGCCGCGCTGCCGCAAGCTGCTCCGCAAACCAGTCATAATAAGGCTGGTAGATGGCTTCCCACTTCGGAAAGGAATGATGGAGCGCGAGACCGGAGTAGCATAAGAGAATGACCTCCTTGTACTTGGACGTCATGTCAAAGGACGCGTCGATGACCGCCTTCAATTTATCCCAGAAACTATCCAGTGGTTCGGCTTCTGCCTGTACCAGCGATAACAAATGCTCAAGTATATGCTCAGCTACGGCCGGAACGATATCATTCTTCGACGGGAAATAGATATAGAAGGTTCCTTGTGCGACGCCTGCCTGTTTCACGATGTCACCGACGGAAGTCTTCTGAAAGCCCTTTTCGGAAATAAGTGCGATTGCGGATTGCAGCAGCGCTTCGTATTTTGCTTCTTTCTTATAATTCACGTATACACCGCCCATCTTTCAAAAATGACTGACTGTCATTCATTTTAAAATATGCGAAATAAAAAGTAAAGCAGGAATAAGTCATTGTGTGCTATCCAAAACTAAATTATAAAAACTAAATTATAAAAAAATGCAATAAATTTGTCGTTTTGACACAGGAAAACGGTTAAGTAAGTCTTAGGCGCCTTCGTCCCTGAAAGCTAAGATGTAAAGCTATGAATAAGTTTCACGATGCTTGTACATTCTAGATGCGGGATACTTGCAAGATGCACAATTATTCGGTAGAATAGTGGTGGGACAAAAAATGTTGCGATGGGACGTTTTGAGTCCAATGGTTGGGAGATCAGGAGTGGAGAGAATGCGTGATTGGTTAGAGATACAGAAACGACTTCTGCCCGAACTCATTGAACTGTTGAAGAAGCGTTACACCATCCTGCATCAAATCATGTTGTCCGAAAGCATCGGAAGAAGAACGCTGGCGACATCATTGCAGATGACCGAGCGTGTGCTTCGTGCCGAAACCGACCTCTTGAAGGCGCAGGGCCTGATTGAAACGGATAGCACGGGTATGCGAATCAGTGAAGAGGGACGGCAACTTGTTCAACAACTGGAGCCCTTCATGGGCGAGCTGCTCGGTATGCGTCAGCTAGAGGAAAGTATCCGCCAAGCATTCGGTTTGAAGCAGGTTATTGTCGTACCAGGCAATTCGGATGTATCAGCTGCCGTGAAGCAAGAGTTGGGCCAAGCGGCGTGCAAAGCGCTCAACAGCGCTATGGGCAAGGAAGATGTTGTCGCAGTAACCGGCGGCTCCACGTTGGCTGCTATGGCAGACCAATTGACGAGTTCATCGCCGCTGAAAGGGATCTGGTTCGTTCCTGCGCGTGGAGGGCTTGGCGAGAGCTTAGAGCATCAAGCGAACACCATCGCTTCCACGATGGCAAAGCGTCTAGGCGCACAGTATCGATTACTGCACGTGCCAGATTTGCTGAGTGAAGAAGCGTACCAGTCATTGAAGCAAGAGCCGAATATCCAAGATATATTGCAGGTCATCCGTCAAGCGCGCATCGTCGTGCACGGAATCGGCGATGCCTTGGTGATGGCGAAGCGGCGCAGTGTGGACGATGCCACTGTGCAGCAGCTAGTGCAAGCGGGAGCGCTCGCCGAAGCGTTCGGATACTATTTTGACCGAGACGGGCGTGTCGTTCATACGATGCTTACATTAGGCTTGCGTCTAGAAGATATTTCCCGCACCGAGGTCGTCATTGCTGTCGCCGGGGGCAAGAGCAAGGGTGAGGCGATTACCGCAGTCTTGCGCTCAGGCCATGAAGATATTCTGGTCATCGACGAAGCGGCAGCAGAAGAAGTTGTGAACCAATGTGGTCTCGATGTGCCTTCGGGCCGTCTTGAGCAATAAATAATTAAACCTTTTACGGAAATGGGAGGAATCATCATGGTGAAAGTTGGTATTAACGGCTTTGGTCGTATTGGACGTAACGTATTCCGCGCGGCTCTGAACAACTCGGAAGTAGAAATCGTTGCAATCAACGATTTAACAGATGTAAAGACACTGGCTCACCTGTTGAAATATGACACAACTCATGGCGTTCTTGACGCTACGGTTGAAGCTAAAGAAGGCGCGCTTATCGTTAACGGCAAAGAAGTTAAAGTATTTGCAGAGCGCAACCCTGAAAACTTGCCTTGGGGCGCTAACGGCGTAGAAATCGTTGTTGAGTCCACTGGTATCTTCACAGCGAAAGACAAAGCTGAAATGCACTTGAAAGGCGGCGCGAAGAAAGTTATCATCTCCGCACCTGCTACGAACGAAGATATCACAATCGTTATGGGCGTTAACGAAGACAAGTATGATGCAGCTAGCCATACTATCATCTCCAACGCTTCTTGCACAACGAACTGCTTGGCGCCATTCGCTAAAGTATTGAACGACAAATTCGGTATCGTTAAAGGTATGATGAACACAATTCACTCCTACACTAACGACCAAAACGTTCTTGACCTGCCGCACAAAGACCTTCGTCGTGCACGCGCAGCAGCTCAAAACATCATTCCTACTACGACAGGCGCTGCTAAAGCGGTATCCCTCGTATTGCCTGAATTGAAAGGCAAATTGAATGGTATGTCCATGCGCGTTCCTACACCTAACGTGTCTGTTACAGACTTGGTTGTAGAACTCGAGAAAAACGTAACGGTTGAAGAAGTTAACGCAGCTTTGAAAGAAGCAGCTGAAGGTCCTTTGAAAGGCATCTTGAACTACTCCGAAGAGCCATTGGTATCCAGCGACTTCAATGGCGACCCAGCTTCCTCCACAATCGACGCTTTGACGACGATGGTAATCGGCGGAAACATGGTTAAAGTTGTTTCCTGGTACGACAACGAGTGGGGCTACTCCAACCGCGTTGTAGACTTGGCAGCTTTCATCGCTAAAAAAGGTCTGTAATTATATAGCTTGACAATCAAAGAGGAGTAACCGTTGCGGTCTCCTCTTTGATCCATAAGCAAGGCATGTCGAGAACCGATACGGAATATTACATCGCCATAGTCATAGCGAAGCCTGTCATTATGCGATGATAACGAATTTTTATTATAGATAGAACCGATTGATACAGAATCATACACATATCGAACACCGTAATGTAAATACAGATGATATAGAGAAAGAATGATGAACCATACAGAATAACAGAACCTGATAACGATTCTTTCTAAGAGAGGCGTGAAGCGGTTCAAGCACACGATAGGAGGAACACGGGGATGAACAAGAAAAGCGTACGTGATGTAGACGTAAAAGGTAAGCGCGTATTTATGCGGGTAGATTTCAACGTTCCATTGGAAGACGGAAAGATTACGGATGATACACGCATTCAAGAAACGCTGCCAACCATTAAATACTTGGTGGAGCAAGGTGCGAAAGTCATTCTGGCCAGCCATATGGGTCGTCCCAAAGGCGAAGTGGTTGATTCCATGCGCCTGACGCCTGCTGCGGCTCGCCTTGGCGAATTGCTCGGCAAATCAGTCAAGAAGCTCGATGAGTCGATTGGCGAGAACGTGAAGGCCGAGATTGCAAAAATGGAAAACGGCGACGTGATCGTATTGGAGAACGTGCGTTTCCACAAAGGCGAAGAGAAAAACGATCCAGAATTGGCGAAAGCATTCGCGGAGCTCGCGGATCTGTATGTGAATGACGCGTTCGGTGCAGCGCACCGTGCCCATGCGTCCACAGAAGGTATCGCGCATCACTTGCCAGCCGTGTCCGGCCTGTTGATGGAGAAAGAATTGTCGGTATTGAGCAAAGCTTTGTCCAACCCGGAACGTCCGTTCACCGCTATCGTTGGCGGATCGAAAGTAAAAGACAAAATCGATGTTATCAACAAAATGCTGGAGATTGCTGATAACGTAATCATCGGCGGCGGATTGACGTATACGTTCTTCAAAGCGCAAGGTCACGAAATCGGCAAATCGTTGGTCGACAACGATAAGCTGGAGGTTGCGCTTGGCTTTATCGAGAAAGCAAAAGAGCTCGGCAAAAACTTGTACCTGCCCGTTGACATCGTCGTATCTGATGACTTCAGTGCAGATGCAAACACGCAAATCGTGCCAGTCGACAGCATTCCTGCAGAATGGGAAGGCATTGACATCGGACCGAAGACGCGTGAAATTTTCGCTGACGTAATCAAGGACTCTAAGCTCATCGTATGGAACGGACCAATGGGCGTGTTCGAAATTGAGCCATTCTCTCACGGCACGCGTGCGGTAGCTGAAGCATGTGCGGAAACGCAAGGCTACACCATTATCGGCGGCGGCGACTCTGCAGCGGCAGTAGAGAAATTCAAGCTGAAAGACAAGATGGACCACATCTCCACAGGCGGCGGCGCTTCCCTTGAGTTCATGGAAGGCAAAGTATTGCCAGGTGTTGTGGCATTGAACGATAAGTAATCGTAAGCAGTTAGCAACTAAACAAGTAAGCGACAGCGGCTAATGAGCCGCTTCCCTTACGTGTAGAGGAGTGATTCACGTGAGACAACCGATTATCGCAGGGAACTGGAAAATGTTCAAAACGGTACCGGAAGCGACTGCCTTTGTAGCAGAAGTGAAGGGCAAAGCGGAAGTAGACGGCGTGGAGAGCGTCATCTGCGCGCCATTTACGAACTTGCCTGCGCTTGTTGAAGCAGTGAAAGGCACGAACATCAAAATTGGCGCACAAAATCTTCACTTTGAAGATTCCGGCGCATTCACAGGTGAGATCAGCGGTGTGATGCTGAAGGATCTTGGCGTGCATTATGTTATTATCGGCCACTCCGAGCGCCGCGCTTATTTCGCAGAGACGGACGAAATCGTAAACAAGAAAGTGCACGCGGCATTCCGTAACGGATTGCTGCCAATCGTATGCGTGGGCGAATCGCTCGAAGAGCGTGAATCCGGCAAGACGAACGACGTGTGCAAAGTGCAAACGGAAGCGGCGTTCCAAGGCGTGTCTGCGGAACAAGCGAAAGAAGTCGTCATCGCATATGAACCAATCTGGGCGATCGGCACAGGCAAATCTTCTACAGCGCAAGATGCGAATGAAGTCATCAGCTACATCCGCAGCGTTGTTGCAGGCTTGTACAACGATGAAGTGGCTCAAGCGGTCCGCATTCAATACGGCGGCAGCGTGAAGCCGGAGAATGTGCGTGAATATATGGCGCAAAGCGACATTGACGGCGCATTGGTAGGTGGCGCTAGCTTGCAGCCGGCTTCCTACGTCTCCTTGGTGGAAGGGGCGAAGTAGAATGTCTGCACCTAGACCTGTTGCACTCATCATCATGGACGGCTTCGGACTTAGAAATGTAACTGAGGGCAACGCTGTTGCTCAAGCGAACAAACCGAACTACGACCGCTATATGGACATGTACCCGCACACGACACTGACAGCTTGCGGCGAAGCGGTGGGCTTGCCTGAAGGGCAAATGGGCAACTCCGAGGTAGGACATTTGAATATCGGCGCCGGCCGTATCGTCTATCAAGACTTGACCCGGATTACGAAGTCGATTCGTGAAGGGGAGTTTTTCGATAACGCCACGCTGCTCGGCGCAGTACGCCATGCGAAAGACAACAACAAAAACTTGCATCTGTACGGACTGCTGTCTGACGGCGGTGTGCACAGCCACATTGACCATACGTTGGCCATGCTGGAGCTGGCAGCAAAAGAAGGGCTGAAGAATGTTTACATTCACGCCTTCCTGGACGGCCGCGACGTAGCTCCGGATAGTGCGATTAAATACATCGAGCGTCTGCAAGCGAAGATTAACGATATCGGCGTCGGACAAATTGCAACGGTTCAAGGCCGTTATTATGCAATGGATCGCGACAAACGGTGGGAGCGTACGGAGAAATCCTATCGCGCCATGGTATACGGCGACGGCCCGACATATCGCGATCCGATCCAAGCCGTAAAGGAATCGTACGAGAACTCTGTATTTGACGAGTTCGTCATGCCGACGGTTATTGTGGACGAGAACGATCAACCGGTTGGTCTTGTACAAGATGGCGATGCAGTCATCTTCTCGAACTTCCGTCCGGACCGCGCGATCCAATTGTCGCAAGTATTCACGAACGAAGACTTCCGCGGCTTTGATCGTGGAGACAAATGTCCGAAAGATCTGTACTTCGTCTGCTTGACGCTGTTCGCAGAAACGGTCGGGGGCTTCGTAGCCTACAAACCGAAAGAGCTCGACAATACGCTTGGCGAAGTGCTTGTCCAACAAGGCAAGAAGCAGCTGCGTATTGCGGAGACGGAGAAATACCCGCACGTTACGTTCTTCTTCAGTGGCGGCCGCGACGTGGAGCTCCCTGGCGAAAAACGAGTGCTTATCTCGTCGCCTAAAGTTGCCACATATGATCTGAAACCGGAAATGAGCGCATATGAAGTAGCGGAAGCGGCTGTGCGCGAGATCGAATCCGGCGTGCACGACACGATCATTTTGAACTTCGCGAATCCGGATATGGTCGGTCACTCCGGGAAGCTGGAGCCGACGATCAAAGCGGTGGAAGTAACGGACGAATGCATGAGCAAGGTCGTAGAAGCGGTGCTTGCTCAAGGCGGTGTCTGCCTGATTACGGCGGACCACGGCAACGCGGATATGGTCTTCGACGAAGAGGGCCGTCCGTTCACGGCGCATACGACAAATCCGGTTCCGTTCATCGTAACGGACAAGAACGTCACCTTGCGTGAAGACGGCATTTTGGCCGATATCGCACCGACGATTCTCGATTTGATGCAGCTGCCGAAGCCGAAGGAAATGACCGGAACATCGATGATTTCCAAGAAATAACTGTATGGATTTTGTACGTTGCCTATCTTGCATTATAATAAATTCAACAAAGAATAAAGGAGTTGTACAACCATGACAATGATTATGGACGTTTACGCACGCGAAGTGCTTGACTCTCGTGGTAACCCTACAGTAGAAGTAGAAGTGAAATTGGAATCCGGCGGATTTGGCCATGCTATCGTGCCATCCGGCGCATCCACAGGCGCTCACGAAGCTGTTGAGCTTCGCGACGGTGACAAAGGCCGTTTCATGGGCAAAGGTGTAGAAACTGCTGTTAAAAACGTAAATGAAATTATCGCGCCTGAAATTATCGGCATGGACGCTTTGGATCAAGTATTGATCGACCGTACGATGATCGAGCTTGACGGCACGCCGAACAAAGGCAAATTGGGTGCAAACGCAATTCTGGCTGTATCCATGGCTGTAGCACGCGCAGCAGCTCACGCGCTTGATATGCCACTGTACACGTACCTTGGCGGATTCAATGCGAAGCAATTGCCAGTGCCAATGATGAACATCATCAACGGTGGTGAGCATGCGGACAACAACGTGGACGTGCAAGAGTTCATGATTCTGCCAGTTGGCGCTCCGAACTTCAAAGAAGCGCTTCGCATGGGCGCTGAGATCTTCCACAACCTGAAATCCGTACTGCAAGGCAAAGGCTTGAATACGGCTGTAGGTGACGAGGGCGGCTTCGCACCGAACCTGGGTTCGAACGAAGAAGCAATCCAAATCATCATCGAAGCGATCGAAAAAGCCGGCTACAAACCAGGCGAAGAAGTATTCTTGGGCATGGACGTAGCTTCTACTGAGTTCTACAAAGACGGCAAATACACGTTGGCAGGCGAAGGCAAATCCTTCACTTCCGCTGAATTCGTTGACTTGCTCGCTTCTTGGGTGGACAAATACCCTATTCTTACTATCGAAGACGGCTGCTCCGAGGACGATTGGGAAGGTTGGAAATTGCTCACTGACAAATTGGGCAGCAAAGTTCAGCTCGTGGGTGACGACTTGTTCGTTACGAACACAGAGCGTCTGTCAAGAGGTATTTCCGAAGGCATCGGTAACTCCATCTTGATCAAAGTGAACCAAATTGGTACGCTGACAGAAACGTTCGAAGCGATCGAAATGGCAAAACGCGCAGGTTACACTGCAGTTGTGTCCCACCGCTCCGGTGAATCCGAAGACAGCACAATCGCAGACATCGCAGTTGCGACAAATGCGGGTCAAATCAAGACAGGTGCTCCTTCCCGTACGGACCGTGTGGCTAAATACAACCAATTGCTCCGCATCGAGGACAACTTGGGCAGCGTATCTCGCTATGAAGGCCTGAAATCCTTCTACAACTTGAAGAAATAAGACGTATCCGCATTAGCGGAACGTTAGATTTGGAAGCCGGACTCCGTTGGAGTTCGGCTTCTTTGTTGTGGCGCTATGCGGACACACTCGTCGCAAGACGGGATCGAGCTGGACCTGAGGCTAGTTTTGATGAAAATCTCTTGTTGAATGGAAGTGAGGACGATATAATTATTGCTAGCTACTATTTAATGAACAATACTGAATGATGTATATAACGAATCGTTTAGGGGGTGACGGGGTTGAAAGAAATCATACAATTTAAAAAAGGCGTGCTTGGTCTATGCGTCATGGTGCTCATTAATCAACGCGACCGCTACGGCTTTGAATTGGCGCAGCAAATTTCGAAGCATGTGGAAATCGCGGAAGGCGCCTTATATCCGGTACTCCGCCGCATGGTAGGGGACGGACACTGCACGACCTATTTGCAGGAATCGACGGAAGGGCCGCCGCGCAAGTATTACAAGCTTACTCCGGCAGGCAAAGCGTACATGAATGAGCTGGTGTCGGAATGGGAGAGCTTCGTATCGGGTGTAGCCACATTACTGGCGGAAGCCGTGGACGGAGATGCAGATGTATCTTCAGAAGTAAATTTGGAAGCTAATCCATAAGCAAATGTGGAAATGAACAAGAATACAAACGATATGATCTAGGGGTGAGATAAGGTGCATAAAGAATATTTTCTATTAAAGCTGAAGCTTGGACTGTTGCCGCTTCCTGAGGAAGACAGGAATGAAATACTAGCGGAATATGATGCACACTTTGAATTTGGCAAGCAGCAGGGGCGGACAGAGGAAGAAATCGCGAAGGAATTAGGCGATCCAGAAGAGCTTGCTGTTGAGCTATTAGGGGACCGTGATGAGAAGCCATCCTTCTCCAATGGACCTATGAACGCCGCTCATATGAACGGGAGCAATGAAATGCCGCCGCCTTGGCAAGAGATGAATCATCAGCCAGGAATGCAGCATGGTTATGACAGCCGATGGGATAATGGTCAAGGGAACCACTCCATGCCGTATCCCCCGGGGCCTGAAGCGGGCGCAGTTCGTTCCCGCACCGTCTTTGGCATCATTGGCGTTTTCTTTGCGAGTATGTTGATTGTGCCATTGTTAGTCGCAGGCTGGGGCGTATGCATTGGAATAGGCGGCGCAGCAATCAGCTTTTTAGTTTCTCCGCTTCTGTATGTTGTCAAGCTGGCGTTGGGCGGAGTTTTTTATGGGGCGGAAATGTCATTGATCGTTCTCGCGTTCGGAATTGGCATTTTCCTGACTCAAGCAATGGTCGCTTTGTTCCGCAATTATGCGCGGCTCAATATGAGCTATATCCGCTGGGTTGCTCATGTGGGAAGGGAGAGAAGATAGATGAGAAGAGTATGGTTAAACCTGCTGGGCATCGGCTGCATTGTGGCAGGCATCGCAGGCCTGTTTTACTTCGGAATGGATAAACTATTATATTCCCAGCTTCCCGGCTATAACTACAGCCTTGCGATAGAGCCTGATTTGAAGCAGATTGAAATGAAGGCGAACCGGGGCGAGATCAAAGTGAATTGGCACTTTGACGAGCAACGTAAAATTGAACTATCCGGGCAAGCGCCTGAACAGACGATACAGAAGCTCGGCAATACGAAAGTTGAGAACGGTGTGCTTCGACTGGACTATGATGATACCGAAAGTGCGGAATGGTTGAATTTATTCCAGTTCAATTCCCGTCAACAGCACCATGAGATTCATATTCATGCGCCGAAGGAATTGGTTCTGGATCGCTTTCAAGCAAGGCTAGCAATGGGGTCGTTCGTGATGACGGACGGACAGGTCAAGCAGCTCGATGCCGAGAGCAACTTGGGTCAGGTGATTGTGAAGCAGGTGAAGGGTGAGCAGGTGAATTTGAAATCGGATGCCGGGAAAATCGTAGCCGAGAACGTGGATGCCGCGATTACAGTTAATGCTTCACTGGGTGAAGTGAAGCTGTTGAATACGACCAGACCGGTCGATGTAGATGCGAGTGCGGGCAACGTATTTATTGAACAGCAGAACTCTCATCCGATACAGGCGTCAAGCAATTTAGGCAACATCAAAATATTGGTTTCCCCTTTGTTCGACGGCGTGTATGATGCAAGAGCGAATTTGGGTAATGTATCCTCGCCGGAATCGAAGATGAAGAGCAATATGGTCATTCAAGTGCGGACGGACGCCGGCAATATTTCCATTGTCGAAAAATAGCTTGTCAACTCGAGATATGCCGCTATAATTCGGTTATAATGAATGTATACAATGCGGCATATAAAGGGGTTACGAAACGATGAAATCAATCATGAAAGTTCTTACGTTAGCAGGCTCGGATTCCAGCGGCGGCGCCGGCATTCAAGCGGACTTGA
Organism: Paenibacillus sp. OSY-SE; assembly: GCF_000283315.1. Lineage (NCBI taxonomy): Bacteria > Bacillati > Bacillota > Bacilli > Caryophanales > Paenibacillaceae > Paenibacillus > Paenibacillus sp. OSY-SE. The sequence continues at coordinate 106,970 of NZ_ALKF01000185.1, forward strand.
AAACCTTCCAAGAACGCGGAGTATACGGTGTGACCGCGTTGACAACAATTGTGACGATGGACCCGAATGACAATTGGGCGCATCGCGTTTTTCCGGTGGCGCTATCCACGATAGAGGAGCAGTTGAAGACGATTCTAAGCATTGGCATCCAAGGGATGAAGACTGGGATGCTTGGTTCTATCGATATTATTGAGCTTGCGGCACGTACGATTGAGAAGCACGACATTCCAAATATTGTCGTTGACCCGGTTATGGTATGCAAAGGCGCGGACGAAGCGCTGCATCCAGAGACGAATGATGCGCTGCGTGACATTCTCGTACCGAAGGCAACGGTAGTTACGCCGAACCTGTTCGAGGCGGCACAGCTCGCCGGCACAGCGCCAATTCGCTCCTTGGACGATATGAAGCAGGCTGCTGCGATTATTCAGGAGCATGGCGCGCGTTATGTGCTGGTGAAGGGCGGCTCCAAAATTGGCCTCCCGACGTCGATCGACTTGTTATATGATGGCAAGGGCTTTGAAGTGTTGGAGGCCGATTTAATCGATACAACGTATACGCATGGGGCAGGCTGTACGTACTCGGCGGCAGTGGCGGCAGAGCTTGCGAAGGGGCATAGCGTTATCGACAGCATCCATACGGCCAAGCGCTTCATTACAGAGGCGATTCGGCATTCTTTCCGACTGAACCAATATGTGGGCCCTGTGCGCCATAATGCATTGCGCTTGGTGGAACACGGAGAAGAATAGAGGGGCGATGTCCTCTAGTGTGGCAGATTGCAGCGGGTTTGCGTGGCAGCGCAGAACTCGCTTTTTCTTTTTCAAGGTCGCTGGCTGGCCAAGTTGGAGTGAAGATGAGGCTAGAGCGCCCAAGCCCCCTGTTTTTCCCTTTGCGCGGTACGATAATGGCACTATTACAGAACTATAAACAGAACAGAGCGGGCAAGCCTTGCCTGTTGCTTAGCCTTGTGTTACAATAATAATACTGTTTTTATGCTTTTCGAACGTGTAACACGCATTAGGAGGTGTAAATGTGACAATTTTTTTGAAGATTCTGCTTGTCATCTTTTCGATTGGCTTGATTAGCATTGTGCTTCTGCAGAAAGGGAAAAGTGCCGGTCTGTCAGGCGCCATCTCCGGCGGTGCGGAACATCTCTTCGGAAAGCAAAAGGCACGCGGTCTGGAGTTGTTCCTGCAACGTGCGACAGTCGGTCTTGCGGCTGGATTCTTTATCCTTTCTATGATTGTGGCTTACTTTGTAAAAGCATAACGTATAAATTCGAACGCAAGGCGGGGACGAGATCCTCGCTTTTTTTGTTTATCAACACGGAATCATGAGAGGAATGCATGAGGATAGTTGGCGATGATCGTGGAAAAAATGAGACAAGTCCTTGCTGGCTGGTCCATTACATTACCGTCCTATGGCATAGATTATGGAAAAGTAAGGGGCCTTATTGGTGCAAATAAGAACAATTTCAGGTTTTTGTCCTAATGGGCTTAACATGGTGGCAAAGAGCCGGGATGTAACCATTTAATTTCGTGTATACTAGGTTATATATTGGTATACTGTATCATGCAGGTCATGGCAAGGTGTGAGGTGAGGTAATGATATCGGAACAACAGTTGTTGGACTTTATGCGTGAAACCGCTTATAAGCCGATGACCTATCAGGAATTGGAGCAGCATTTTACGATTGAAGGCGCGGCTGAATTTAAAGCCTTCTTAATTATGCTTAATCGCTTGGAGGAAGAGGGAAAGATCATTCGTACCCGTTCGGATCGCTACGGCGTGCCGGAGCGCATGAACTTGCTGCGGGGACGTCTGCAAGCGCATGCGAAAGGATTCGCCTTTCTTATTCCGGAAGAAACGGGTCATCCCGACGTATATATTCATGCGAATGATTTGAAGACAGCGATGCATGGGGATACGGTGCTTGTTCGCGTGACAAATAAAACATTTGAAAGTACGCGTATGGAAGGTGAAGTAATACGCATCGTGAAACGCGCCGTAGAACAGATCGTCGGTGTGTTTCAGCATTATGAAACGTACGGCTTTGTAGTGCCGGACGACAAGCGGATTAACCGCGACGTATTTATTCCGCTGGAAGATACGCACGGAGCCGTGACCGGACAGAAGGTCGTAGCCCGTATTGTAAATTATCCGGAAGGCAGAGCGGCTGCGCAAGGAGAGGTCATTGAGATTCTCGGGCATAAAGACGACCCGGGCGTCGACATTTTGTCGATCATCCGCAAGCACCAGCTGCCAGAGGCATTCCCGGATGAAGTAATGGCGGAAGCAGAGTCGGTTCCGGATGCCATTACGGAAGAGGAAATTGTAAGCCAGCGCCGCAGAGATTTGCGCGGCTTGAATATTGTGACGATTGACGGTGAGGATGCAAAGGACTTGGACGATGCCGTCTATGTGGAGAAGCTCCCGAATGGCCATTACAAGCTCGGGGTCCATATCGCCGATGTTGGCTATTACGTCCGTGAAGGTTCGGCGCTCGACCGTGAAGCGTACGCGCGCGGATGCAGCGTGTACTTGGTCGATCGCGTCATTCCGATGCTGCCGCATCGGCTGTCGAACGGAATCTGTTCGCTTCATCCGCGTGTGGACCGCTTGACGCTGTCCTGTGAGATGGAGTTCGACGAGAAGGCGAAGCTCGTCAAGCACGATGTCTTTTCAAGCGTTATCCGTACGGTGGAACGGATGACGTACAATAACGTTCGTCTGATTGTCGAGGATGAGGATCCGGAAGTGTCGGCACGGTACGCGTATTTGGTCGACAACTTCATGCTGATGAAGGAGCTTGCGCTGAAGCTGCGCGGCAAACGTATGAACCGCGGCGCCATTGACTTTGACTTCCAGGAGTCAAAAGTTATTGTGGATGAACAGGGCAAGCCGGTCGACATTATTAAGCGCGAGCGCTCGATCGCGGAGCAAATGATTGAAGAATTCATGCTGGCAGCGAACGAGACGGTTGCAGAGCATTTTCATTGGCTGCGCGTACCGTTCTTATATCGGATCCATGAGGAGCCGAATAGCGAGAAGCTGTTCAACTTCATGTCCTTTGCTGCCAACTTCGGCTATGTCGTGCGCGGCAAGGGCAACTCGGTCCATCCACGCGCGCTGCAGATGCTGCTGGAGGAAATTGAAGGGACACGCGAGCAGACCGTCATTAGCACGATGATGCTCCGTTCGATGAAGCAAGCGAAGTATGATGCGGAGAGCACAGGCCACTTCGGCTTGGCTGCAGAGTTCTACTCGCACTTTACATCGCCGATTCGGCGCTACCCTGACTTGGTCATTCACCGTGTTATTCGCGAAGTTATCGACCATGGCGGAGCGCTGCCGGAGAAGCGGTTGGAGCAGCTGCATGCGCGTATGCCGGATATTGCACAGCAGTCGTCGGAACGGGAGCGCGTTGCGGTTGATGCCGAACGGGATACGGAAGCTCTTAAGAAGGCTGAATTCATGCTGGACAAGGTGGGCGAAGAATTCGACGGTATTATTAGCAGCGTGACAAGCTTCGGCATGTTCGTGGAACTGGATAATACAGTAGAAGGATTAATTCGCCTCAGCGAACTGTCCGACGATTATTATCACTTCCATGAGCAGCATATGGTGCTCATTGGCGAGCGTACGTCAAGAATGTTCCGGATTGGCGATGAAGTCCGCATCCGAGTGGGCCGCGTCAATATGGAGGAACATACGATTGACTTCGAGCTTGTGGCAAGCACATCGCGTTATGGTGGGCGTGATGCGCGGGAATTCGGCTTTGAGCAGCGCAAGCACGGTCGTGCTGGTACGGATCAGCGCGGCGGAGAACGAAAAGGCCGCGGCAATGGACGCGAAACCCGTGGGGGCGGAACATCGCGTGACGGGCGCGGTGGCCAGCAGCAGCGTGGAGGACGCGGTAGTTCCCAGCGAAATGGACAGACAGTTCGAGCAGGGCGCAGTGGATCCACGGATCGTGGACGCACGAATCGGCATGAAGCGAACCTGCCACAAGCGACTCATCAAGAAGGACGCGGACCATCGCGTACGGACGATACCGTGTATAACGAGTACGGTGCAGGCGGTGAGCAGCATGTCCGCGGCGGACAAGGACGCTCTCATGCGAAAGGACACATGAGAGATGAGCATGCTCCGGAACGCCTTGAAGGGCAGGTGCCTCATGCGCCCGAGGCCGAAGAGTTCGATGGTGATTGGTATAACCAAGGCGAATTCCGGGCGCGCCAGAACCGGAATGGTCGTAATGGGCGCCGCAGTGGAGGAGCTGGAGCTTCCCATCAACCCGCTGACAAGGGAAATGGACACAGACCTTTAGGATCGCACCAGCGTGGCAAAGGTGGTATTCACCTTGGCCAAGGTAATGGTGCCGATCAGTCTCAGCGTTCCCGTGGTAATCAAAACCAAGATAATGCGAACTGGGTTGATCGCCTAATCGCGAATGCAGAAAATGAAGTGGATCGCGGTCCGCGCAATTTTGACTTCGGATCGGGGCGCGGCGGTTATGGCCGTTCGAGTCAAGAAGATAACGATCGGAGCGACCGGAATGGCAGCCGCGGCGGGGACTATCGTTCAGGCCGGGGCAGCAAATTAGGCGCAGGCAAGAAAGGCCGCAAAACATCCGAGAGCGGCATTTTCATCGGTGAATCTGCCGCCCAAGCTCGCGAGCAAACGAAGGAAGCGGGGCAAGCTGCGCGCAAGAAAGGCAAAGCTAACAGCAAAACCGCTAAGTTTGTGCGTAAGAAGCGGTAAAGCAAGCAGTTCGTAACTCGTAACTCATGGCTCGTAAATGAACAAGGAGCGGTCCTCTGCGGAGGGCCGTTTTTATGATGGAAGATCTTTTTCCTTCTGACGTGATGTCATGCTTCGGAGAAGGGTTGTCGATTCCTTCTTAGTCTCACTCTCCCCTTCATTCAGAACAGCGAGCCGAGCATACGTTCATGCATTTGCGTATTTTTCATAGATGTCGGTCTTGCGGTCCGTAGCTAGTCCTTATGATCATTCTCCCGTACCATCAGAAAGGTTTGCGTTGAGGACAAGTCATAATTTTGTATAGACGTAATGACAGAAAAGTCTGAGTCATGATGGCGCATTTACTAGGCAAAGTTTATTGTCATCTTCGGACTTTGTGTATTTCTGATGGAAGGGGAGAATGAAGCAAAGGTGTGGATGATGCGAATCTCCGCATCATGTAAGCCCTTTCTGCATACCTATGATATAATGTACATACTTTACATTAAAGCCACAGAAATGGGGTGAAGCCAGATGAGTCCTTCAGATATTTCCGTCTACCACGTCGTGCTGCGCATGGTGTTAGCTTTAATATTGGGTGGCTTTATCGGGTTGGAGCGGGAGAAACGAAGTCAGGCTGCTGGGCTTCGCACTCATATGTTGGTTAGCTTGGGATCGGCTTTAGTTATGCTTATTTCGGTGTACGGCTTCCCAAAGCTTAGCGCTGATGACAAGGCAGATGTTGATATTGCGCGGATTGCTGCCCAGGTGGTCAGCGGTGTCGGGTTCTTGGGAGCGGGGACTATCATCCGTAATGGCACAAGCGTCAAAGGGCTGACGACGGCAGCGTCACTGTGGGTATCGGCTGCTATCGGCTTGGCTTGCGGATCAGGTTTTTTTTCGGCTGCACTTGTTGGGTGTGGATTATCCCTTGTAGCGTTATGGGTATTGAACAAATATGACTTTAAGAACCGGGTGGCGCATCGCATTCATCAGCTGGAAGTAATCGCGGAAGAGCGAGAAGGATGGCTGACGGAGATGACAACTCAGGTGGAGCAGCAGGGAATGTCGGTTCGCAGCATCCGGATGCGCAAAGAGGGGGCCGGTCTGAAGTCTTGGGCGAAACGGCTGAGTCCTGAGAAGGAAGAAGAGCACTTAGATGAACATGAGCAAGAAAATGACGATGAGGTCGATATGGAAGGTGAAGGGGACACGAGTACTGCTAGCGTTCAACGATCGGATGCTTCGAATGAACCGCACCAGATTAGTATCGAATTGAAGGTGTTGGCAGAGGATATGAAATCGATAGCGGCATGTTGTGAGGCGTTGCTCAGTATGAAAGGTGTCAAGGATGTGCGCATGATTTCGTAAAGCAGGTTTTTGATAAAGAAGGTTAATCTCTTGAGTCCGATGGATCTTTTTTGATACAATAGTATATAGAGCAGTAACATTAAGCGAGATTATGTTCTCGCTGGAAGCATGTAATTCGCCGTAACGTTGGAGGACAATCATGGGTAAAAAAAGTGAGAATAAAGTGCTGGCCCAAAACAAGAAGGCGTCCCATGATTATTTTATCGAGGACACTTATGAAGCAGGCATGGTGCTGACAGGTACGGAAATTAAGTCGCTGCGGATGGGGAAAGCCAATATTAGCGATTCGTTCGCGACCATTCGTAAAGGTGAGATATTCATCCATAATATGCACATCAGTCCGTTTGAGCAAGGGAATCGGTACAATCCTACGGATCCGACGCGTGCGCGCAAGCTGCTGCTTCACAAGGCGCAGATTAGCAAGCTCATCGGGCAGACGAAGCAGGAAGGGTATACGCTTGTTCCGCTTAAGATATATGTGCGCAACGGCTTTGCGAAGCTGCTGATTGGCCTCGGCCGCGGTAAGAAGAATTATGATAAACGCGCAACAGAAGCCAAGCGTGATGCGGACCGCCAGATTCAGCGGGCGCTGCGTGAGAGGCAGAAGTATTAAGGGTTATGGTGCTGGCTCAGTTCTCAGAAGTAACCAAGGAAAAGGCATGTAACGTTGGCAACAAGTTGACTAACATCTTCGCCTCTCATGTGTTATAATAAACGTATCGGTAACGATAAGAAGTTAGTCATCCGATTGTTGCTGACAACGAGTGCTACACTTTGACAACTGAATAGTGTGGAATGTTGCACTATCTATGTCTTAACTTTTTCTCTTAATTCAAGACCCAACTCCCCAGATGGGCGAGATGTGTCGCTTATCATTATGGGGGCGTTCTTGGATTCGACGGGGATAGTTCGGGCTCGGGTAGCGGGTAGTGGGGCTGCGTCCACTTCAACAACGCGAACGCCAATTTAAACGGCAAACAACAAACAAACTACGCTTTAGCAGCTTAATAACCTGTTAGCGTGCTTCTACTCTCCATCGCCCATGTGGCGGGATAGGGGCTCAACTTTAGTGGGATACGCTGTCACATCTCCGTCTGGGGTGTGCTGAAGAAGACAATCAGGCTGACCCAAAGCATAGCCGGTTACGGGGCGATGCTCGGGTGACATCAAAACTGTGACTACACCCGTAGAAGCCTTTGTTGCGTTATCTTCGGACAGGGGTTCGACTCCCCTCGCCTCCACCAAAAACCTGAAAGAGCCGACCGCACGAGGTCGGCTTTTTGCATTGGAGGCGAGATAAAGGGAGTTGA
>NZ_ALKF01000186.1:0-119515 GCF_000283315.1 Paenibacillus sp. OSY-SE
GCTGTTCGGCACGCTTGTCTGCAGATGCGCCTGCGTGAGCATCACGCTGATTGCTGTATCTTCCAGCATGGCATTAATCCGTTCTTGAGGATAGGAAGGATCGATCGGAACGTATGCCCCGCCGGCTTTGAGGATTCCCAGCAGTCCGACCACCATCTCCAAGGATCTCTCCGCGCAAATGCCGACCAGTGTGCCTCGTGCTACGCCTCGATCCCGCAAGAGATGAGCAATTCGATTGGCAGCGGCATTCAGCTCCGCATAGGTCAACCGTTTGTCCTCAAATATCACCGCCACCGCGTCCGGAATTCGTTCTTCCCGTTCTTCAAACAATTGATGAATCGTCTTCTCCCGCGGGTACTCGACAACTGTGTTGTTGAACACATCCACAATCTGCGCTTTCTCCGCTGCTGTCGCCAGTTCCAGTTCTCCCACCGGTATTTGCGGGTTGGCCGCGATTTGCTCCAGCATGTTCACTAAATGACCCTTCAACTGCTCCATACTCGTTCTGTCAAACACGATTCCGTTATAATCCAGACGAATCACAATTTCGTCCCCGGGCATGATGACCAGGTTGAAGTCATAGTTCGTTTGTTCCGTTACCATGACATCCTTCAATTTCAGCCCTTTGCCGTCGAGGCTTTCCAATTGCTCGATTTGCTCTTCCATCGGGTAGTTCTCGAATACCATGATATGATTGATCAGTTCTTGCTTCTGCGCGCTCTGTGCCTGAATCTCATACAGCGGATAGTGATCGTGCTTGGCGGATGCCAGCGCCTGTTCCTGCAGCCTGCACATGATGTCGGCGAAGCTCTCCCCCGCATCGGCGGTAACGCGAACAGGAATCGTGTTGATGAACAGGCCGATCATCTCTTCAATCCCCGGCATGTCCGCCGGTCTCCCCGATACGACGCCGCCGAATACCACGTCGCCGGTTCCGTTATACTTCTGCAACATGATGCCCCATGTTGTTTGCAGTAACGTACTCAGGGTCACCAAATTCCGTTTCGCCGCCTCGTTGAGCCGCACGCTCAAGTCTTTGCCCAGTTCGCAATCGATGTGCTCCGCAGCGTATGCTTCGCTTCGTCCTTGATCTTTCCCTTGCGGCAGCGCCGTATGCTGGTCGTATCCAGCCAAATACTCGGACCAATATGCGGATGCCGCCTCTTCATCTTGCTGTTCCAACCATTCAATATATTGACTGTACGCAGGTACCGTTGTCTTTTCGAGATGCCGATGCCGCACATAGGCAGAGTACGTATCGAACACTTCTTTGGCAACCAGCGGCAAGCACCAGCCGTCCATCAGGATATGATGCGAGCTCCAGAGCACGTGATAGCTCTCTTGTGCCGTACGCATCACTAACACCCGCATAAGTTCATCTTGCTCTAAGTCAAACCCGCGCAGCTTGTCTTCATTCACAGCGTTCTCGATATGCGCTCTTTGCTTAGCCGGCTTCAGAGCGCTCACATCTTCATAAGCGAACCCAATCCGCTTGTCACGGTATACGATTTGCAGCGGTTCGCCCTTCCAACCGTTGTGGAAATTCGTCCGCAACACAGTATGCCGCGCTGCCAATGCGGTCCAGCTCTTGGCGAAGGCATCCACGTCGAGATCCCCTTGCAAGGTAAACCGCGTTTGTTCAAAATACGCGCCCGCCTGCCGATCCATGGCGCTGTGGAACCACATACCTTTCTGCATCGGTGTCAACTTGTACATATTTTCAATGTCCCCGATGTGCTGTGTCTGTTCCACGATCTGCTCCAGTTCCTCCACACTCAGTCCCTGCAGCAAGACATCGCTCGGGGTCAATTCCGGCCGCTCCTTCGCAGTGCAGTGCGCAATGATTTCCCGCAGGATCTCTTGCAGCATCCCGGCAAGATCCTCAATCGTCTCCCTTCGATATTCCTTGCTGCCATAGCTTAGATCGAAGACTAACGAGCCATCCATAATCATTCCGTTGATGTCCAGCGCGTATTGGCGCGCTTGGTTGCCGCTTGTGTTCGAGCCGCTCGACAAGGGAGACATGAGCATCCCGTTGCTTTGCAAATCCTGATCGAACTGCCCCAGGTAGTTAAAGCTGATTTCTGGATTCGCGCCCCAAGAGGCTTCATACGGGAGGTCGGACATATAACGGCATATGCCATACCCAATACCCTTGTTCGGGATTTGGCGCAAGTCCTCCTTCACCTTTTTAATCCGGTAGGACAAGCCCTTGGCCTGCTCCATTTCGAGCAGCACCGGATACTCGCTTGTAAACCAACCTACAGTGCGTGAGATGTCGATGTCTGCGATGATGGCCTCGCGGCCGTGTCCTTCCAGATTCACCAGCACCCGGTCGCGGCCGCTCCATCTCTGCACAGCCGTCCCTAGAGCTGTCAACAAAATGTCGTTCATTTCCGTGTTATATGCCTTGTGCACGTGTTTCAATAGCTGCTCTGTGTCCTCTGGGCTCCACTGGACGATGACGGATTCGCTATCCTTCTGCAAGGAGCAATCCGCTTCATAATCCTTAGGCAAAGGATTCATTTCCGTCTGTGTGATACGCTGCCAATAGGCACGTTCATTAATTACAGTCTGACTGTCAGCATAAGAGGCCAGTCGCTCGGACCAAGTGCGATAAGCATCGGTTTTGCTCGGAAGACGAACCTCTTCTCCCTTCAACGCTTGCTCGTAACCAACCGCGATATCTTCCAGTAAAATGCGCCAAGAGACGCCATCAATGACAGTATGGTGAATGACGAGCAGTAAATGATCCCCATCCGCGCATTGGAACAATCCTGCCCGCACCAATGGCCCTGTCTCGATGTCGATCCCGCCTTGAATCTCGTTCGCTTGCGCTGCAATCAACGGCCCGCAAGCCGATTCATTACGGAAGTCCGCCACATTCAGCCTGTATAGCTCGCCTTCTCCGATTCCTCGGTTCCAAGCGGCGTATCCGGATTCGGTCTTGCGGAATACCATCCGCAACGCATCGTGATGCTCGGCGATCTTCTCCAGCGTCTTGCGAATCGCTGCTTCGTCGAAGCCTTCCTTGCGGTACAGCATGATCGATTGGTTATAGTGATGCGGATCGGCGAACCGTTGTGCGAAAAACCAACGCTGGATCGGTGTCAGCTCCGCTTTCCCAACCACTTCGCTCTGATCGGCCATTCTTCCGGCTGGCTGGATGTGCAGACTCAGCTCCGCAATGGTCGGGTATTTGAATAAATCCCGGATCTCCATTTTGTAGCCGGCCTGACGCAATCGGGAAGACACTTGAATCGACTTGATGGAATCGCCGCCAAGCTCGAAGAAATGCTCGCTCGCGCCGACCCGTTCTATACCCAATACAGCTTGCCACACGGCAGCCAGCATCTTCTCCGCTGCAGAACTCGGCTCCACATATTCCGTTCCGGTATGCGCGCTTCCTTCCGGAGCCGGCAGCCCCTTGCGGTCGACCTTGCCGTTCGGCGTCAATGGCATCTGTTCCAGCTGCATGAAATACGATGGAATCATGTATCCCGGCAGTTCTTCCGCCATCTTTCCCCTCAGCTCATTCACTGTGAGCTCGCGGTCTGCCACGTAGTATGCACACAGCACCTTCTGTCCGCTTCCGTCCTCCCGTGCGACGACGACTGACTCTCGAACGGACTCCGCTTTGAGCAATTGAGATTCAATTTCGCCTATCTCGATGCGGTATCCCCGAATCTTCACCTGATGATCGATCCGCCCCAAATATTCGATATTGCCGTCCGGCAACCAACGCGCCAAGTCGCCCGTCCGGTACATCATCTCGCTTGGCGCATATGGATTGTCGACGAACTTCTCGGCCGTCAGATCTGGCCGATTCAAATATCCTCTTCCCACACAAGCCCCGCCGATATATAGTTCGCCCGTTATCCCGATCGGCTGCAACGAGCGGTTATCGTCCAGAACCATCATGGATACGGCTGGTAATGGTTTGCCTATCGGCAGCGTTCGAAGCGCATCGGAATCCGTCTGTTCGAAATAACTGGCATCGACGCACGCTTCGGTTACGCCATAGCTATTCAGAATTCGCATTTGTGAGCCGAATCGTTCCATCAGCTTCTGGAATTCTTCAGCCGGACAGTAATCCGAGCCGATGATTAACAATTGCAGACTGTGAATGTCCATTTTGTTGTCGTATATATATTCCATCAGCGGGACAACGAGGGCCGGCGTCGACTCGAACATCTGGATGCGATGCTTGCGAATCAATTCGCAGATAGCTTCCGGGTTCGCCCGCGCGTGACCGGGACACAGAATAAGCTCTCCGCCATTCAAGAGCGTGCGGACCATGTCTCCCGAGAATACGTCGAACGAGAAGCTCGCCCACTGCAACCAGCGAATGCCCGCCTCATGCAAGTGATACCGGGATTTCCAGGCGTGTGCCATGGCCACCAGCTGTCTATGCTCGATCATGACCCCCTTCGGCTTGCCTGTCGTCCCTGATGTGTAGATGACATAGCTCAAATTAGACGGGTCATTGTTCGATTCAAGGTTGGTGCCGTCTTCGTCGTAGAACGCATTCTCATCAAGAATCACCCATGTGCCGGTGAACGCAATTCGTGCCTGCAGATGACGCTGGGCCAACAGCACCCGCGCGTTCGAATCATCCAGCATATAGCGGATGCGCTCCTCCGGGTATTCCGGATCGATTGGCACATAAGCCCCGCCAGCTTTCAAGATAGCCAGAATGCCCACAATCATCTCCAGCGAGCGGTCTGCCATAATGCCCACTAATTGCTCCGGCTGCACGCCCTCGGCTCGCAATGTCCGCGCTAGCCGATTGGCCCGTTCGTTCAATTCCCGGTATGTCAACTGCTCATCCTCATACACGGCCGCAACATGATTGGGCGTGCGCGCCGCTTGCTCCTCGAATAATTGGTGCACGGTCTTGTCCCTAGGGAACTCTGCGGCCGTGTCGTTGAATTGGGTCAATATTTTACGCGCTTCTTCGTTGTTCAACATGGTCAGCTCGTGCAGCGTCTGCTGCGGATTATGCAGAATTCCATCGACTATGGTAAGCATCTGCTCGATAATTCGAGTGATTTCACGCTCTTCGAACAATTGAATCCGATAATCCACATTGATGACAAGCTGTTGATCGTCCAGCATATCTTCGACATGAACCGCCAAGTCATCCACTTCGTGACCGCAAAAACTGCTCCGCTGCTGAATGCTGAGCTGTCCATAGCTGGACCAATTAATAGGCATATAGTCCACAGACACGCCATAGAGATCTTGGATATCGCTGTGCTTATGCTCCTTTCTCAAATCCAGAATAAGCTGGTTGTACGGATATTTCTGATGACGCAAATTCGTCTTTTGCTCTTTGGAGACATTATGTAGGATGGAAATCAGATCTTGGTTGGGATCAAGCGACAATCGAGTCGCGACTGTGCTTACAAACATGCCCAACATTTCTTTTTCTTTCCTTGACGTCCGGTTCGCGTATGCTGTCCCCACAGCAATATCCAAATTTCCAGTTGTTTTATATAAAAACATGTATACCGTTGCCAAAAATAGTGTGAACAGGCTAATGTTGTTTTGCTCGCTGAAGACCTTCAGCTGTTCGTAACGCTCGCCGGTGAGGGCAACGTACGCTCTTTTCGCCTCGGTGCTTATGGAGTATGGAGGATACGGTTTAATTCCTGTCGTCTCGGGCATGGTTTGGAACTTTTCCAGCCAGTATGCCTTATCTTTCTGATAGCGATCGGACTTTTCATATTCCTGCTCCGCATAAGTGTAATCGAGATAAGAGTTCTTCTTGTCATTAGCCGAGAACGTTCCGCTTGTAAGCTCCATATAGGTTTGCATGATTTTATTGCCTATAAGATGCGAAGTTACGCCATCAGCTATAATATGGTTAATTTTTAAGTGAATCCAATACTCTTGATTGTTAACGTTAAATACTGTGAAATTATATAATTTATCATCAAAAATACTGATTGGAATTCGATTGAAACGATTCAACCAGTCTTTAGCTTCCAAATGGTCATCCCATTCCATATAGTCTACTTCTGGAGTGATAGCCGATTCGGGCTCGAGCCGCTGAATGGGTTGATTGTCTTGAGTCATGATTCTGATGCGGAAAGCATCGTGCTGCGTAATTACTTGGCAGATAGACTCCTTCAGCACAGCCGCGTCTACCTCGCCTCGAATGACTAAAGTTCCTGCAACGGTAGAGACGGTGGTATTCGGATGCATCATTTCCATATACCATATTCTTCGCTGCGCCTGCGTCAATGGAAATAATTTGTTCGGATTTTCGTTCACATGGACTCTCCCCTATTAGAAATATTCGTAACTGTCTAGGTACACAGCTATTTGAATGTTCTTCTGGATGAGTAAATAAACATTTCCGTACAGAAATGGATTAAAACCGTTATCGTTATAGAATAGATGGATATTTCACTTATGATTGGTTAGGTTTAATTTGGTTTGGTTAGGTTAGATTTGGGCATATCCCGTGCGATAGTGCGAGTAGGTAGCTTGAATACGGTTCGAAAAGGCAGGTATAGCGTTTCTTGGGGTCATCAAAGGTGTATGGCCAGGGCAAGCCGATCTGGCACATGTGTTAAATAGCCGCATGGTTGGTGGAAACAGATGATTGAGATTCGCCGAAGAATCCAGATAAAGATACTTCACCCCCTTATATGCAATAAAGCGAAGTATTTTAATACATTTAAAAGACATCCTTATAAGTTAATTATTACCACCCCGTATTATAGTATCATTGGTTGTATTTAACAATATCATTTACTATAAATTAGTATAATATATTAATTTTCCGCAAATTAAAGGTTTATATTGTCATAAATATGACATAAATATCCGCGTTTAAAAGAACATGAAAAATCCCCATTTGAACTGTACCCCGTAGGATAGACACCTCTAAAAAAAATGCCCGCCCTACGGGGTACGTCGTACGTGTTCGAAGTCCGAAGAACATCATCGCCTAGCTGAAAAAAAACCTCCACCGATTCCAATCGTAATCACACTTGCGAGCACGAACGGCCCGCTTCCGTAGAATAATCCACGCATACCGAGCAGGAATAGCAGACCGGAAACGACAGCCAAGACCCGTTGATTCGACATACGCGCTGCCACTGTAGGTACGATAAATGTAAAGGGCAACAGCGGAAACTGTACGGGTTACAATTCAATTAAGTAAACAGCTTTTAATACGCACCTGTTTATTTAATGAGGATAATTTTTAATGTCATTATTCAATTATAGGATCTTTCCATTGCGTCGAGTAAAGCAGTTAAGAATTAGATTGGACTCAGCCACGTATCGTTCTTGTTGAAGATCTCGCGAGGGTGTTGGATGTACACTCCCAGCGATTGAAACTCATTCGGAAAGTCGTGAAACAAAGCGGACTGTGCAGCTTCTTCTGTCAGCTTTACAGGAAAACATCCGATTTCTTTATATTGTTTTGGGTACCGGAAAAAGACCAAAATTCGAATTCTCCAAATATAGGATCATGTTCTATGCTTTTCGTAAAAGAGTCGGGTTTTACTAACTCTCAGTCTCCGCCTATGGACTTCCACGTATTCAAGATGTCTTGCGGGATCGATTGATCCAGTTCATCAAATTCATAATCGGCGGACGCGCGTCTAACTTCGCCTGTCTTTTTGTCAATATAGACGATATGACCATGTTTGGACGATAATGCCCACTCCCCAGTCACCACTCCGTCGATCGATCTTTCCCTATCGCCGCCGATCACGGTAAGCGCAGAGTCTTTAATCGGCTTCAATCTTTGCGCAGCTTCGTTCGCCGCTTTGAGCACTTGAGGCTTTAAGCTCTTATAGGCCTCTTTCATATCTTTTTTCTTTTGCTCCCAAAACAGTTTATACGGTTTCATATGAAAAATTCCTCCTCGTTGTTTTTGCTTACAAGGATTGGATACAGCAAGGTCCAGGCTCCACCTAATTTTAAATTTTCGTGTGCAGGTGTGCAGTCGTGTCTTTAGACTGAAGGCAATCGTTCGTCCGCCCCTTTGCTGCATTCTCCCCTTGCATCAGAAGAGGTACGATATACTTACAGGGGGAATGATTTGCAACTGTCTGAATGAAAGGGAGAGTGAAGCAATCGCTCAAAGGGGCAGCAGGGGTCTTCTCCAAGCGGCATGTAACTCTGACTCCTCCTCATCGGGTTCCTGCCTTTCTGACTGTATGGGAGAATGGAGCTAAGGGCCGAGCGACAATATGCGTTTGTTCGAAAGAGGAGGAAAAGGTGACACCCATAAAAAAACCTC
This sequence comes from Paenibacillus sp. OSY-SE, assembly GCF_000283315.1. Classification (NCBI taxonomy): domain Bacteria; kingdom Bacillati; phylum Bacillota; class Bacilli; order Caryophanales; family Paenibacillaceae; genus Paenibacillus; species Paenibacillus sp. OSY-SE. The sequence continues at coordinate 8,267 of NZ_ALKF01000186.1, forward strand.
CCCCGTTTCTCCAAGGGAAGGTTTTCGCGTTAATGGCCTATCGGAATAGACTGTCCCATCTTTTCAATTAACTGTTGGCTTTCTTCATTCAGTCCGATTATGCTGATATGTTTATTCATTTGCCGATACTTCAATAAGACCTTCGAGATCGATGTAACCGCAGAATGATCCCATCGCCACAACGTTGGACAGAATCCAAGCTCCGCCCAGACACAACAAGTGATTGGCAACCGCCCTCATGACGCGCCCTTGTTCTTCTGGAAAAAGGCCAATGTCAGCCCGGGAGCTGCTTCTTGCTCACGGACGAGCTCATAACCATTTTTCTCATACAACCGTTTGGCTGGATCGTTGCGCGCTCCGGTAGCGACGATGAACGTGTGTGCGTCAGGGTGCAATCGTTCTACATGCTGCAGCAAAGCTTGGGCGATACCCTGTCGGAAGTACTCCGGATGGACAATCATCCGGTGAATGTCGATCGTCCCCCCTTCCCGTTTGAACGAGACGGCACCTGCCAAGTGCTCGCCGTCGTAATAGCCGTGGAATGTTTCACCGCATTGCTGCAACGATAATACCTTGTCCTTCAAAGGCGGGATGTCCTCGAATTGGATGAGAGCCGCCTCCACGCGGTAAGCCGGTAATTGAACGGCCAGGACTTGAGCTGCCGTCTGTTCGTCTTCAATCGATATCCGTTTTATCATGACATACTCCTTCAATATGAATAGGGTTAATCATTATATATCAACTGCAATACGAACATTCAAGATCTAATTACTAATATTCTCTTCATCATTCCGTCTATTGCGCTATCTACATTGTGAGTCAACCAGCGTGTGAGTGGACGGATCCCAGCGCCAAGATGCGTCGCGTCCCTCCAAGCGAACGCCGCCAAGCCATTCGTCCATCCCATTTATGACTACCCAATCTGCTTGTCCAGCAAGGACGCGGCGGCCGGTCTCGGTTAAGCTGATTCGACAATCATTGAATTCGGGAGCTCGATTCGAGAAGCTCGGAAATGAGATTAGGCCTTCGATGTGCAGTAATGGATGCGTTCCTTGAGATAATTTTTTGAGGCATATCCAATATTGAAGGTCACCCATACTTCATACGCCATGGCATATGCCATCCCCCGAAACGCTTCAACAATCGGTTCAAAGGCTTCCCGCTTCCCCTGCTTAGCTTCTTCGATTGGATGAAGCACGAACAGCCACTCCTTTCTGCCATATCTAAATATAAGTGCCTTTAAGGACGTAAAAGCTTACGCAAGCTTGCTAAAAAGCAAAAAAATTCGCGATATACGCGTCCCTTACTGGCAATATTGCATATCTTTTTTCACGTTCAAACGAACATATTTACGAGAAGACAGGGATAAGTTTAGTCACTGAATCTCATTTTGTATACTCTATTAATATGGAAATGGAAGGTAGGTGGTAAATATGAAAATTTCAGTAAACGTAAAAGAGTTGCGAGAATACTTTGAAGGACTGGCTCAAATTATGAGACGAGTCGTCAAAGATCCCTTCAATGAGGACGAGCAGCAAGCAAGCCGTCTCGTGCAAGCTCTGCGGACAGCGATTCGGGAAGAGCTGTGGAACGACTCCGCGCCGCCGCATTCGGGGCATGGAGGCTCCGTTTCCCCGCTGAAGCAGCCGATTGAAAGATACGTTCATCGGCAGGTTGAATTGACCTCCTTCGGGGGAACGATTCAAGGAACGATAACCGAAGTCGGAGAGGACTATACAGAAATCAGTGAGCCAGATGGCACGACTGTGCTCGTACATCTGAATCAAGTCATCTCGTTCCAAACTCAATAGAAGAAGGTGATTATGATGAAAGAAAAACTACGTTTGTTAATTGGAAAACAAGTACAGGTAGCAAGCGCATTGGACATGACGACGGGCGTTCTCGTGTCCGTCGATGACACGAAGCTGACTGTCCGCACATCCGGATTTCCGGGATATGACAATGGACACTATGCCATATTTCAAATCAATATGGTGTCATATGTCCGCATCGTCTCATAACAAATGAAACAAGGTGGTGAAAATAATGACCTACCTAAGAATACCGGGTCTCGTAAGCATCGTCATAACAAATTATAACAAATCAGCCTTTCTGATTGATTGCCTGGACGGCATTTTGCGGCAAACCTACCCGAATTGGGAAGTCATTCTCGTGGATGATGCCTCAACAGACGATTCTTTGACGCAGGTGGAGAACTGGCTGAATGACAATCGGCTGCAGCTGGCCGAACGTACGTTTATAACGTTGCCTCTTCCCCGAAACATCGGGTATGCCGGGGCGATGACCGCCGGCTTGTATTTGGCCAAAGGAGAACTTATAGCGGTCCATGATTCGGATGATATTTCACATCATGAACGTCTGGAGCGTCAGGTGTCTTTTTTGCAAAGCCGTCCGGATATTGAGTTGGTGGGGACCAACTATGAGGTTTTCGAACACAATCAGATGGATCAAAGGTCAAAAGCGGGCTGGATCCGGTATGGAGATCAAATCCGTAAGGTATATGCCAGCGGCGGCCATTGTGTATGCCATGGAACCATCATGCTGCGCGGCGGCCTTTTCGATCATATCGGCGGGCATACAAGAAGGATAGAAGGCGCAGAAGACTATGAGTTTATAGCTAGAGCCTTAAGCGCGACGGCCTTGAACATCGAAAATATGCCCGACATTCTTTATTATTACCGCAAGCACCCGAACCAACGGTCCCGACAATACTTCGGAAAGGAACGGTTGAAGCGCAATGAGAAATAATGCCTATCGAGTGCTGATGGTGATGGATAGCTTGGCAGTCGGAGGCACGGAAACTCACGTACTAAGTCTTGTTAACGGGCTGCAAAAGCTAGGCGTTAAACCGGTTTATGCCGGAGCAGGCGGCTTGATGTACAATGCCTTCGCAAAAGCGGCATGTCCGATTCATGCCATCGATCTGACAGCGGGCGCATTTATGCTGGAAAGCTCGCAGAAGCAAACCATCCGTACGCTCAAGCAGATTATGCTGCACCGCAAGATTGATGTCGTCCATGTGCATCAAACCCCTTCGGGCATGTATGCGGCCATGGCTGCTAAAGAGCTGGGGATACCCGTTGTGTTTACCGTCCACGGGGCTTATTATCCCGAGGATCAGCTGATTCGGACGTCCCAATGCTGCGATGCGGTCATCAGTGTCAGCAAGCCCGTACAGCGCTATCTGCAGAATATGGGTATTGCTTCCCTCTTGGTGCCGAACGGGGTCGACCCGGAGGAATTCTATCCGGTCCCCTCCCAAGAGCTGCGGAAGTCACTGGAGATTCCGGATGATGCTAGCGTTGTCGTATATGCAAGCCGGTTGGCATGGGATAAAGCCATCGTCTGCACCATGTTGATTATGGCTGCCGAGCGGCTTCGCAAGTCAGAGATGCCTAATTTGCATGTGGTCGTTGTCGGCGATGGCATCCAATTTGCCGAAATTAATGAGATGGTCAATACCATCCATAAAAATGCCGGACAGACCTTCATTCATATGACTGGCAATCAGACGAAGGTCCGGGAATATTACGGTCTCGGAGATATCGTGGTCGGCACGGGCCGGGTAGCCTTGGAAGCGATGGCGTGCGGGAAACCGGTACTAGCCATTGGCAACCACGGCTTCTTCGGAATTGTCGAGCCAACCGTATACGGACAAGCGTGGGACTATTATTTCGGAGATCACGCTTCCGAACGAAAGGCGACGGAAGATGCAGTAGCCGAATCATTGCAAAAAGCTTTATCCGATCGGAAAGATCTCAAGCAGATCGGCGCGCAAGGACGACAATGGACACTGAAACATTTTAATATCAACAAAATCATTTCGCGGATGGATGAAATCTATACAGCCATTCAAGCCCGAAACTCAATAACGGGAGTGTGATGTCAACGTGAAAAACATTTTCTACTTAGGATGGATTGGCTTCAATAATCTGGGCGACGAATGGATGTGGGCCATGTTCGAGCACATGGCGCAGCTGCATCTGAGTCCGGAAAAATATAAGGTCATTCCTTCGGTGCCTGGAGTCGATATCAAGAATCTGTCCGTGTATGACACGATTGTAATGGGAGGCGGCTCCCTGCTGATACCGGGCTATCTCGATATTTTGCATGAAGCCGTTCGGCAAGAAAAGCGCGTAATCATTTGGGGCAGCGGCCATGATCGCTTGAATCCGTTCAGCTTCGGCTCCGGTGAGCCTGCTGAGAGCAAGGAGTTTTGCGTTAAAGTGCAGGAGGTCGTTGAAAATGCGGCTTTCTGCGGCGTACGGGGTCCATGGACATTTGAATATATGCGGCAAATGGGCGTCTCGATGGATCGGGTGACGGTGAGCGGCGATCCGGCCATGCTTACGTCCTCGCCTGCGTCTCATGCGGATGACGAAGAAACCCGTGAACGGTGGATCGGCATCAACTGGGGCACGTCCTATAACCGGATTTACGGCAAGGATGAAGCGTATGTCGAGAATCAATTGGCTTCCGCGGCGAGCTTCCTAATCGAGCAAGGGTATAAGATATATTTGTACCCGGTATGGGGTCCTGACCAGGAGGCCTGCAAGCGGCTATATGACAAAATAGCGGCTCCCGACAAAGTGGTGTACGATGCAGAAGTGCATACGTACGAACATTATTTGCAACTAATGAAACGATTCGACCTCACCATCAACTTCAAGCTTCACGCCAACGTTCTTTCCGCAGCGGCGAATGTTCCTTTCATCTGCTTGGGTTACCGCTTTAAGTCGTTTGATTTCACCCATTCCCTCAGCCTTCCGCAATTGGTAATCTCAACGGACGCGGCGCAACTGGCCGAGCGCATTCTAAAAGCAGCGGATTATGTGCAGGCAAACAAAATGCCTATTCTCAACCAAATCGACAACCATCGGCAATCGGTCATAGCAAAATTGGAACAGCCTTTTCTGGAGCAATTATTTTAACGGCAGCGAAGATAGATTCGACTGCATGAATTCACCAACTTAAACTTGAAGAGCACCTGACCTCACAGCGGGTGCTCTTCAAGTCCGCTGGTCTTCCCTATTCAACAGTCGTTTACAGTCGTTTGTCTTTCCAAAAATTCAACGGGAAATGGTCTTTTTCCCGGTACACTCAAATTCATACCCTTCCTTCTTCATCAAGATGAAATCAAGATCGGTGAAGCTACCCAAAAATCTGAGCTGCGATACCAAAAAGAGTATGATTTCTTTCAGGCAACGAGCTCGAATTTTTGATCATAATAGGCGGTTGACTTTCTTTCACAAATCCAGATTTCTCTAAGCTCCGCACAAATAAAGGCTGTCCATCCGGAACATCGATTCTTAATCTTCCTTGGTGTTCTTTCGCAAGCTCGCGAATGATGCAACATGCGACATCATGATTCGTGGCTACAATAGGTCCAAGTATCATATTGACAGGTCCGGCAATACCTAATCCATACCCTGCCAAATTTCCATTCCGATGTGTGACAACTACGCCCTGTCTCGCTTGTCGAATTCGTACTGCAAGGAACGGTCCCCTATCTGCTCCCACTGCGTCTCGATCCATGGCGCGAACTTGTTCGAAGTGGATATCTGTTAATGGAAGCACGTCGTATTCTAGCCCTCCATCTTCTTGGTGAAAGGGTACATAATTATCACTTATTAACTTATGGACACAAGTAATCGTATCAAATCCTAATATTTCATAAAGCGGCTTTCCTTCTTTCGTTGCAATCAGCATAATCGTCACATCATCAGGCACGGAGCGAATACAAGCCTCTGTCAGCTCCTTCCCTAAACCATGGCCCCGATAGCTATCGTTAACGATTACCATCCCGATAGAAGCCAGCTTTTCGGCATAAGAAATCATTGCTGCGCTAGAGATAATCGTTCCTTGTTCATTTTTATGTCCATATACTGTACCTGCTGACATCACTGTACGAATTTCTTGTTCATCATAATCCCAACCAACAGACGCTGATAGTTGAATAAGTCCGGAAATGTCACGTTCACTCAACTTGCTCATTCCAAATTTCGTTTGCTTTTGGTTCACAAACACACACCCTTCATCCCTATCGCTATTCTTTTCATATTTTACCACCTGGGAAAGATGTATCCTACCCAGCCGAAGTGGTAAGTCTTGATTGCATGACAAAGAAGCCAGTCATATTGCCCCTGGCTTCATGAATTATTTAGATAGCTTTTATTCAATGTTCTAACTGTTGAATCGGAACAGGGTATCCTGACAAATGCTGTTCAAACATCTCGATAATAAAAAGAAATCTTTCAGCTTCGCGAAACACATGATCGGCTAACAAAGGGTGGATAATACTTTTTATTCGGCAAGCCTCTATCAATTCACGGGCTGTTTTCTTGAAATCACGCAAAGCTTTTACCGATACTCTGTTTTGGTCCAAAAATTGATCGAGCAGCGGAACGGTTTGCGATTGAGGGCGCATGGACTCTAAATCTTTAGCTTGAAATAGCAATTGGTCGAAATCATGGCTGAAACCGCGCGCTTGTTCAACTAGCTGCCGCTCCGAAGGATCCAGCAGATGGCTTATGAATTTAGCGTGATCTGCCATAATGCGCAGGAAAAATACATTTTCATCGATGATGGCATCAGGCAGCGGCTCCAGTCTTCCCGTATTTAATTCCTCTAACCGATTTCTGAAATAATTAGCTTCTCGGCTTGTATGATCAACTAATAATGGGAAGTTATTCCCTCCTGGAAGCTGGCAGCTTACGATGAGACCCAGCACCTTTCTTTTGAAGGCCCAGATATGAGAAGCCGCATTCTGAACTTCCGAATTAAATCGAATCATAGTCTGGGGATCTATATCGGCAGGTAATGCATGTGCTCTGTTTTCAATTGCTTCAAACACGGTGTAAAAATGATTAGCTTCATTAATTAACTGAGTATCTTCACATCTAAAGCCCAATTTAAGGAATAGGGAATGCTCCTTCATGATACGGGACCAAAAGCGTATTTCATCAATGGAACGAGCCACAAAGGCATTGGGTGTCAATCGCGCAAACCTCCCAAATAAGTATGTTTAGAAGAGATCATATGTGCGGGAAGCTGTTATTTAGAACCATAAATTTGCTTTACGCGCTAACTTGATGTTTACGGAATACAAGCCGCGTCCCCCATACCAACAATCCCGTGACAACGGTAATGACAGACAAAGCGGCAACCGGATAAAGGACGGGTATATTCCCTAAGTTAACAGTCTGAAAATAGTTAAACAACCGGGTCACGCGCATGAGTTGGCTATAGCTATAGAAGGACAACCATTCGATAACCTGGATTTGCATGTTGAACAAATCATTTAATAAATAAGGGACACCCAGAATGCACCCCGATACGAATAAAGTTACAAAAGAAGACGCGCTTAACGATGAAATAAACATGACAGCAAGTCCAAATGCAACACTTCCAACAAGATGCACCCCAAGCTGGATCGCATAATATTGTCCGACCATTAACGAATACGGGGATGTCCCGAACGGATGAGAGTCACCGTACTTGCTCAGACTGTACAGCGGAGTATTGGCTCCGTCTAGATTGCCGAATAACAGCGCATGCACGACGATATTAATGAGCGCGAACAAGAAACAACAGGAGCTTGTGTAAATGATCGCGGCACAGCACTTGGCAGTGATTAGCTTCCCTTTCCCCTTCCTGCTGCTTAAGAGCAAACTATCCATGCCGGTTGAGTATTCTTCCGAGTATAGAGAAGCGAGTCCGATAAGGATCATGGCACCCATAAAGGCGACTCCAAATTGATCAATCATATCAATCATGTAGGCCCATGGCTTGTTATAATAGACCTGCCCGGAAGGAGGACCTTTCTCTAACAAGAGCTGTTCATGCAGGGCATGTTGCTTGTATTCATAAGATCCAAGGACGCTCCGGTCCAATTGTGCGCGAATTTCTTCCAGTTGCCGCTCATAACCTGCTTGCATAGACTGGATATCCCAAATATCCTGAAGCAGCCCGCGTTCAGAAGGTGGTGTATCCTTATTATATCGCTCCTCATCCTCAAATACTTTCAAAACCATTTCCCGATCCGCTTCGGTTATCACTCTCTCGTACGGTTTATACTCTTGCGATGCATTGTGGTAATGATCGCTTCGGGAGGCGATAAACAGTCCGTATGTAAGCAATAGCAGCACAGCCACGATCAGCACGCTTTTACGCGATATAATTTTGAACAGTTCATGCTTCAGCAGATCCATCATTCGGCTAACTCCTCATTGAAATAATATAAATATAAATCCTCAAGCCCCGGCGTTTCCGTGCGAGCAGATGGGAGAGGCTGCTCTTTCGACAGAATGCGGACTTCAATGCCGCTCGGCTGCCGCAGTATATTTCCAACCTTATAGTGCCGTTTCAGGCTGGAGAGCTGGCTTTCATCGATCATCGCCTTCCATACCATTCCCTTGAGCTGCTCCAGCAAAGTGACGAGTCTGTCTTGTTTCAAAAGCTGCCCTTCGTTCATCAATAACACTTCCTTGGCGACATACTCGATATCGGACACGATGTGCGTTGATAATAAGACAATCCGGTCACCGGATAATTCGGACAAAATATTGCGAAATCGGATGCGTTCCTTCGGATCCAGACCAGCCGTCGGTTCATCAAGGATGAGCACCTTCGGGTCATTCAGCAGCGCCTGTGCGATGCCGAGACGTCGCCTCATCCCGCCGGAGAAGGATTTGATTTTGCGGTTCGCATGATCTGCCAAACCGACCAGATGCAGCATCTCATCGACTTTCGCCAGCGCATATTTCTTCTCCTGTCCTTTCAAGGATGCAATATACATCAGAAATCGATGAGCCGTAAATTGTTTGTAAAATCCGCAATGCTGCGGCAAATAACCGAGCAGATCCCGGTATCCGTCTCCCATCGTCCGGATGTCCTCGCCGTCAAGCAAAATGTTGCCGGCAGTCGGCTGCAAGATGTCGGCCAACATTCGCATAAGCGTTGTTTTTCCGGCTCCATTCGGTCCAAGCAGTCCATAGACTCCGTTGCTCAGCTCTGCCGAAAAATGACTAATTGCCCATTTGTCCTTATACTGTTTAGATATATCCTGAATCGTTAGCTTCATAATCCAAGCTCCTTTCTACAAAGAATGAATGTTTCCGTAACAGCTGCTTTCCTTGATTGAATAGAAGCAACATCGCCCCGGCATTCACGATGAATGCTGCAAATAGGTTCACTTGCAGCAGTTTGTTTACGATATCGGGATTGGTTAATCCGATCATCCCGAGCGCGATCCATACCGAGACGAGAATCATAACAGCGGAACTGCCGCGGATGCGCATCGCCAACCACAAGGAAGTGCTGGCAACGATTAGAAACGGGGTCAGCCAGCTCCACGTCAAGTCCCAAAAGGGAACGTCATTCCTAAATAGAGAGAGTATGCCGGACAGACACGTATTCAGCACGATGCTGTTCATCACGACGAATAGCAGCCTTGACAGCATAATCTCTTGCGCAGATACTTTACAGGCCAGTTCGATCTCCAAGACGCCTTGCTCTCTCCCTTTGAATACTTCCAACAACCCGATGATAAACGGAACGGGGGCAAACAAAATGGCAGCGGCATACGGATGCGGCGCGTCCGCCGCGGCCAACCACAGCCCCGCCATTAACATTGACAAACAGCAAATCCAGTACAACTTTCCAAAAAACGGTATTTCCTTCGCAGCCCGGTTCATCAATTCTAATAATCGTTGCCTATTATGTGAATCACTCTTGTTTTTTTGCGGAACATATGGTCTTAACGATTCGATCATACGATCGATATGCGCATCCGACGGAAGCTCCACGCTGTACTGCTCAAGCAGCGAATCGATTCCCGAATAATCATCATTTGGTGGTTGTTCCCTCGTTTTATATTTGCTTTCTCTTTTCACATCCATCATCTCCTGCAAGCAGTATTTGCTTAAGTTTGGATATCCCTGCTTTTATTCTGGATTTTACGGTGGATTCATTGGTGTCGGTCATGTCGGCAATCTCCTTCACTTTCAAATCGTGATAAAAATTGAGAATGATGACATCCCTTTGATGCTCGGGCAGAAGAAGCACGGCCTGCTTCGCTTTTTCCCGCTGGTATTGAATATGAAATAAATCCCACACATTACTTTTGTCATCAGAAACATTTGCATCCAGTTCGGTTTGTGTATGATTTTGTTTATAATGCTTGCTGCGATAATAATCCAAGCAGTGATTGACCGCAATTTTCATTAACCAATTAGCGAATTTCCCGTTGTTCCGATAAGCTCCAAGCGACTGCATCATCTTCATGAACACTTCCTGCGTCAAATCATAAGCCGTATGACGATCACCGATTTTTCTATATATGTAGGAATAGATCGACGAATAGTGACGTTTCACCAGCACTTCCATTGCTGCCTGGCTCCCGCTTTGTATTTCCTGGACAAGGTCTTCATCCGTCAGCACCCAGCTCCCTCCCTTCTACCTGATTAACGTAATGAAAACGGAAAAAGACGAATTGATTTGAATGTAAAAATAAACCATACAGACACAAAGAAAAAGCCAGATTACCCTATGATAAGGCGATCGGCTTCTTTGGCGTTATGACGTCTTCTTCATTTCTACGATACGAAGCGGACAGTTCGCAGAGCTCTTTATCATATCATCAGAATCTCCCGGATATCCTGCTCCGTCAGCGCGGACAGTGCCTCGTGGCCCGGCTGAATCACTTCGTCGATCAGATTCATTTTTTTCTGCTGGAGCTCGAACATTTTGTCTTCCACGGTGCCTTGGGAGACGAGCCGGATTACTTGTACGACGCTCTTCTGCCCGATGCGATGCGCCCGATCGGCTGCTTGCTGCTCCACGGCTGGGTTCCACCACAGATCGTAGAGGATTACGGTATCCGCTCCGGTCAGGTTCAGTCCAGTGCCGCCGGCCTTTAAGGAGATGAGGAACACATCCCGCTCACCTTCGTTAAACCTGCTGCACAGTTCCACACGCTCGGCCGAAGACGTTTTGCCGTCCAAGTAAAAATACGGCACGCCTTGATAACCCAACTCCCGCTCGATTAGGCCCAACATTTCGGTGAATTGGGAGAAGACAAGCATCCTTTTGCCCGCGCTTCGGCATTCCCCCACAATTTCTATCAATTGCTCGAACTTGGCCGAACTGCCAGCATAGCCTTCAACGAACAGGGCGGGGTGGCAGCACAGCTGGCGAAGCCTTGTCAAGCCAGCCAAAATTTTGAGCCGGTTTTTCTGAAAATCGTTATCGTCCAGATGCTTTAATGTTTCCTGCTTCAGCTTGGCCAAATAAGCTGCATACAGCTTCTTTTGTTCCGGCAGCAGCTCGGAGGCTTGCAGCGACTCGATCTTCTCCGGCAGCTCCTTCAGCACGTCGGTCTTCAAGCGCCGCAGCAAAAACGGACGGACACGCTTGGACACCGTTTCCCGGGATAGTTCATTGAATGCTTTTCTGCCCGGGAACAGATCGGGTTGTACGGCGCCAAAGATGGACCACAGCTCCTCTAGCGAGTTCTCCACGGGAGTGCCCGTGAGGGCGAAGCGATACTGAGCCTGAATCTGCTTTACCACCTGTGCCGTCTGTGTCGTGTGGTTCTTAAAGAATTGGGCCTCGTCCATTATGAGTGTATGGAACGATTGCTCGGCGTACAGTTCGATATCCCTGCGCAGAAGCGGGTAAGATGTAATGACTGCGTCGACCTGGGATGCATCTTTCACAATTCCGCTCCGTTCCGTCTTGCTGCCGTCTGCAATCACGGCCCGAATTTCCGGCGCGAACTTCTTCAGCTCATTCTGCCAGTTGTACAGGAGCGAAGCCGGAGCGACGATCATCGCGGGCAGTCCCTGAGTTCTGATCTCGGGCAGCACGGAGACGATAAACGCGATGCTCTGCAGCGTCTTGCCAAGACCCATATCGTCTGCAAGTATGCCCCCGAACTGATATTGCGCCAGCGTCTTCATCCACTGGAACCCATACTTCTGATAATCCCGAAGCACGGGAGCCAGACCGTCGGGTACGGGGAAATCCAAATAGTCCGGATTCCGCATGTTCTCCAAAAGCCGGCGGAATGATTTACCCAGGCTAACGGCATTTCCTTGTCTTTGGGAATCCATTAAATGAAGCCCGCGGATGACCGGAAGTCGGAACTCCGTTCCCTTGACCTCACCTTTGCGGACGCCCATTTCGTTCATGAAGCGGATGATCTCCTGAAACTCCGCGCTTTCCAGCGGCAATAACGCCCCATTGCGCAGCCGATAATATTTGCGCTTCTCCTCCAAGGACTTCAGCAGATTGCGGATGTCCGATTCAGGAATCCCTTCCATATCGAACCGGAATTCGAGCCAATTGATTCTGTCATCGACGTCTACTGTTATCTTCGGCGGGGCATGTTCGGTGCAGATCCTTTCTTTCACGGCGGAGGTGGCATATACCTGCACCAGCTGTTCCAGCTGGGGAACGACGTGAACCAAAAATTCGTATTCCGCGTCTTCATCATCCATGAAATACCCGGCTTCCGTCTGGGTGAAGGAGCTATTCTCCATAAGCTCCAAAATTCTCCGTTCCTGTTCCCCGTCACGCAAGAGAATGCGGTCCTCGCCGCGCCTCTGCACGTTTCTTTCCAACGGATTGATGACAATATCGCCATATTGGAATTCCAATCCGGCAAGCAGCCGATCCCTCACACGGTCCAAATATAGTCTGGCCTTCAGCTGCGTCTGCATAATGCGGCCGGAAATGGCTTCATCGATGTGGACACAGCCCAACTTCATCAGACCGGGTATTACTTTTTCCATGAAAGGTTCCATCTGCTCCGGAGGAATTTGGATTTGATGCTTGCCGGAAGCTTCGAGCATTTGCTTCAGCCCCGCGAGACGCTTGCACTGGTCGGCCTGCAGCTTCAACAGCTTGCCTTCACTCAGGACAACCCCGTACGATTCCATGACGATAACCCCTTCCAAGCCTTGGACGTCCAATTGATAGCTTTCTGACTGTGCTTGGCCCAGCTCGAAATGGAGGGGGATCGGATCGTCGGATATACGGATGCCTTCGTATGTGTCGCCCCCCTGCTCAAACTGTACCGATGGAGCTGCGGCGAGCATGGGAAGAATGGTATCCCATAAGAAAGGAGGAATCAACAGCATCCGATCGCCGCTCATAGCGCTGGCTCGGAAATAAATGTTCGCAGTTTCGCGGTACGTCTCTTCGTTACGATAGATTTGGATTAATTGCTGAATGACCGCGTCATCTTCTTTTTGGAAGCTGTGGAGCTCCGGATCATAAGTGAATAGTTTGGAAAATGGGTAGTCTCCTCTCCGATCGATGTGATCGAGAAATTCTCTAATTTTTTGCACAACATATAGCCGTTTGGGCCCGACCTTGAACTCAATGCCGAATATGTGCTTCCGATAGCCGTAAGAGACGGGTCTGCAGGTGAACTCCACGTGAAGAGGAGTCCTTGTATCAAAAAAAGGCCTTGTGCCGCTTGGGCCCAGCGTCTTGTCGCCGAACAGCCCCAGCATGCTTTTGGCCAATTGAATATCCCTCGCCGAAATCTGGCACGAAGCACCGGTTTGAATCGGTCGTCTGCCACCATGCTGCATATGATGGAGATTCAGCAGCACTGCTGCGATATGTTTGCAGTAGTTGTCGTAAGAGGGAAGCGCGGGACAAGTGCACTCCGCCTCCACATCCCCATTTTGACCGATATGGACTGTAACTTTGCAGCTTTCTCTTTCCTCAACCGTGGCCTCGTAAATAGAAGCCCCTAGATCATAATTCGTGATAGTCACCTTTCCTGCTCGGTAGCAGGCTGCTCCTTTTTCAAAAGAGATCTGGCCGCATAACGACTTAATGAACCGTTCAGTTAGTTGCAAACTCATGCCTTGGTCCTTCCTTTTGGATGGAAAATTGATTTTCCGGAATTGTTCTATTTCCTATGATAACAGAAAACATTTGCATGAAGCCAAGACTTTGCGTATCGGGGAAATCGACGCTTGTAACGGCGGGATTTAAATTGAATTTAATGGACTAATGTATTGAATTTGATTAAAATGATGATGTATGAAAAATTTTCTGAGAGTTGAAGGTGAAAAATTAATGATTAGAGCGGTGGATAATGCCTCCTGCATCGCGAAATGATTAATCATGCAGGAGGCGAACCAACATGCGCGAAGATACATTTAAAAATTGGATGCATAGTCATTGGCTCAAAGAACAAATATCCAATCCAAATATCGAAGTTGGAGATTATACGTACTACTCAGGTTATTACCATAAAGAACAGTTTGAAGATTATTGCGTAAGATATCTGTCTGCGGAACGGAACGATGTTGATCGACTTATTATCGGGAAGTTCTGTTCCATAGGTTCTGGCGCTGCATTCATTATGGCCGGCAACCAGGGACATCGATATGATTGGGTTACGACGTTCCCCTTCTTTTATGCAGGGGAACAATGGGGCAACGAATCGGTAGATGGCTTCAAGCGTGCCGGTGACACGATCGTCGGCAATGATGTGTGGATTGGAACAGAGGCTATGATTATGCCCGGAATCCACATTGGAGATGGCGCTGTCATTGGTTCACGCGCCCTTGTGACCAAGGACGTCCCGCCCTATACGATTGTGGGCGGCAATCCGGCCAAGCCGATTAAGAAAAGATTTTCTGACGAGGAAATTGAATATCTGATGGCGTTGAAATGGTGGGATTGGCCAATAGACAAAATAAAAGGCCATATGCATCTTCTATGTTCTGAGCGAATCACCTTGCTATAATAAGATAGACCAGAGGCGGCCTGCCTCTGGTCTCTTATCCATTAAGACAACGTGCTTAAAAATTCTCTGATCTGATCAGGCGTCTTCGCGAACTTGCTGTGCAAATGGCCGACCTTTTGGCCATTTTTAAATGCAAGCAGACTTGGGATGCCTCTTACATCGTTCTCCTCGGCAATATGTTGTAATTGCTCGGCATCGATTTCCAACCATTCTTTGTCCGAGTTTTCGATAACGACATCCCCGATAAAGCGGTCGAGGTTTTTACAGTCCGGGCACCAATTCGTGTAAAATTTCAAAATGGTGAACTCATCTTTCCCGATTTGATTATGATACTGTTTTTCTGTAGTTATTTTCTCCATTGCAATCATCCTCCATCTCCTACTTCACTAGCTTATTTTATTCGCGGCACCGCTAACCGTCAATCCCGCTGCACTCGCGATTCGCGCTGATATCATTCATTAATATGCAGCTTTGTACTGCTTCTGAGATGCGGCATCCTTGCTTACAGCTTGAATGGCATGGCCCAATATGAATCCTTCAGCATGCCGCGCCCTACAGCTGCCAAATCCGCATCCTCCTATTCATGAGAATCTCTGCGATAGAGTATATGGACGGAGGATACGATCTCGAACACAGCATCGAAATGTGCAGACAGTATAAGGAAGCAGGCATCAGGGGCCAAGACACTTTCTCTTCGTTTTAGAGAGTTGGAGGATCATAGAATAGTGGAGCGAAGAGTATATCCGGTAGTTCCGCCAACCCCGACCGGAACTCGCCCGGCTGAGGTTATTGTATTTTCATCCTATCCTTTTACCAGCGATCATCGTCCACACAACTTGAAACTGTTCGTCCAACAACACGAGATCTGCATCGTAACCGGGCTCGATTTTCCCTTTATCACGGAGTCCAAGTATATTTGCAGGTGTAGTAGAACCCATGTGTACAGCATCCGTCAAGGAAATCCCTGTATCGACAGTAAGGCGTAATGCTTCATTCATCGTTACGGTACTGGACGCTAAGGTACCATCCTCCAGTCTTGCGATGCCTTCTGATACAGTGACATGATGGCCGCCAAATACATAATTTCCATCCCCCATCCCCATTGCCTGCAAAGCATCTGTTATGAGCACCATACCTTCAGGCCCTTTCAAACGATGCATCAATCGAATAATAGCAGGATGCAAATGAACTTGATCCACGATCGCTTGCAGACTTACATGATGTTCTTCAAATGCGGCTACGATCAGACCCGGGTCCCGGTGATGAATCGGGCGCATGCCGTTAAAACAATGTGTAACATGACTGGCACCGGCTGCAAAGGCCTGTTTCGCTTCCTCGTATGTGGCATCGGAGTGAGCGACCGCGATGACAACTCTCTGTTCTTTCAGGAAGGAGATAAGCTCCATTCCTCCAGGTAATTCCGGAGCGATCGTTACCATTTTAATCAGTGAGCCCGCTTCCTGGAAAATCTCCTGCATTTCGTCCATGTTGGGATGGCGGAGATACTTTTCATTCTGCATTCCTTTACGTTTCGGATTCAAATAAGGCCCCTCTAAATGAATTCCCGCAATCTTCGCTCCCGCTTCTTGTCCGATGACTCGCTTGACGCTGCGAATCATGTTCAGCAGGTCCTCCATTGTAGAGCTTACTGAAGTGGCGAGAAATGAGGTGCATCCTGTCGCGGCACATGCGTGCGATACTTCTTGAATACTCGCTTCCGTACCATCCATCATGTCAAAGCCATTGGCGCCGTGAATATGAACATCGATCATTCCAGGTATTAGCCATTGCCCTCTCCCATCAATCCGTTCATATTGATCTTCTACTGCAGAGTGATATTCGGGCTCGACTCTCTCTATTTTCCCATCCCTAATCCATACCGTGGCTGACGGGACGATTCGGTCTGGCAGCAGCAATTGCACATTTTGCACAACTTTGTTGTTCATTGTTGCTCGTCGCCTCCCTGCTGGATGTCTGCTTGACACTCAATAACCGTAATGTTTTTCTGGTCAATTACTTCTCTGATTTCAATCGGAATGTCCTGATCGGTAATGATGATATCCACGCATTCGAAATCTAACCTAAATCTCGATTTGGCTGCAAACTTGGTGTGATCGGCGACGAGTATCACTTGATCCGCTCGACGGGCCATTTCCCTTTTCACGCGGGCATCTTCTTCATAAGGATAATAGAATCCATCAGAATGAATGGCAGTTGCACCGATAAACGCTTTGTCGGCGCGGATTTCACTAATTTTGTCTATGACAGACGGCCCATATAGCAAGCGATTTTTGGCATGCAGGTAACCGCCGAGAACATAGATTTGAAGGTCATCTCGATTCGATAGTACACTTACGTTATCAATGGAATGAGTGACTGCCGTTATATGCTTCGCTTGGATTTGTTCCGCTACAAACTGTACGGTGGATGATACGTCCAAGAACACAGTCTCCTGATCCTTGACTAGCTTGGCACCAAGCTTTCCAATATTTTTCTTGCTGTCGGATTCATCAATTAAACGCTCCTGATAGGAGGACAACTCCTTTTGCAGTTCGGGTAAGGCGACCCCTCCATGCGTCCGAATGACAACACCTTCTTGAACTAGCTTGACAATATCTCTGCGTGCCGTATCCCTCGACACCTGAAATAGCGAACATATATCTGCAACGCTCATCGATTGGTGTTGACTTAAGTGCTCGAGTATTTTCAGCAAGCGCTCCTCTTGGTACATAAGCCGCACCTCCTTTGTATGTAATTATAACTCATTTTATAAGTATTTAAAAGTACGTTTCGTTTAATAGTAAGTATATATAAGTATTATGTGATTTAATTTAAGTATCTGCTTCAAAAATGCAGCCTACGCAATCTGATTCAGAGCTTTATACCAATAGCAATTTATGGTATAGTCGTTTTTGGTAGTTATAGGTATTGCCGTTTTTAAGGCAAAAAAGATTGTACTCTAAGCAGATGGAGTTGAGTGTAGTGCTTAATTGGTATCGACGAGTGAATTGCCTGACACTGCGTTGGTTATGGTGTCTAGTTATTTTAGGGATCGTATCCTCTATTCCGATAGCATATCAGCGTGTCATTACAGAAAGCTCATCTAAGCAAGTAGAGTTTGTTTTTAATTTCAGTAATCTTCTTGCCATTTCGGACTACAAAGCCAATCCGCGACAGTTTGTCGCAGACCAGCTTGCTCTGATGAAGCAAGCTGGTATTCAATCGATGGCCGTAAACGAAAGCACACTTGATCTACTGAAGTTAAGTCGGAGGATAGAATTGTTCTCATCACACGAAGCCGCAGCTGTAACTCAAACCTCGATTTCTCCACACGAAAATTTTACGTACCTGTTGTTTCCCGAGAAAGAATCGGAAGATGAAATGAAAACCATGATCGAAACAAGCTTTCAACGGATGAATGTGAAGCTAAAACCATGGACTTTTAAAAATCAAAATGGTCTCATTATCGAGATGCCTATAGCAGACGCTGCTCACTTGCCAATGGATCCGGATCCAGTAACGTTGGAATTGTTGAAAGATAGAGGATTTCACATCATTATTTCACTATCCAATCGCCGCCACCCCTTTTCGCCCCGGGACATGAACGATATGTTGAATCGGCTCGTTCCGTTCGATGTGACATCCATCATCATAGATGGAGATGCCGTTCCCGGATACACGAACGACGAAAAGACGGATGGCATGTCATTAATGGCTAATCTGCTGAAGAAACATCAGGTCGGGTTAGCATACACGGAGATGCAAAAAGCAGACCCATTGGGATTCGACATTCTGGCTAAGGATCTAAATTACGATGTTTTTCGCTTGCATCAATTCTCGGAAGCAGATGCGAATAAGCTCGTGCAAAATATTTCGCTGCAGGAACTGGAAAATCGCGTTCAACGATTTGCAGACCGCTTTGTTCTCGCCGTCAAGGACCGCAATATTCGAATGATTCTTTTGAACGCTGGCGCAAGCCAAAGCACGGGTACGGGAATGTATGCCGATCCCCTTGCCTCCATCTATTCCATCCTGAATGGCAAAGATGGAGCGGTACAGAGAATTCAAGAACAAGGATATGTGTTGGGCCCGGCGCATTCTTTTACATTATCCAATACGAATTTGCACGAGATTCTAAAGCTATTGGCCGTTTTGGGCAGTATATCCATCATCGCCATCGCAATATCCTACTTTGTTCCCTCTTCTTTATTGTTCATCTTTGTAATCGGTTTGTTGGGCGCATGTGGAATCGGCATGCTGTCCACTAGCTTGCTATATAAAATGCTTGCTCTCGGCGCTGCGATCTGCGCTCCGAGCGTAGCGATGATGATGGCTATTAAATGGATACGCAGAAAACAACAAAAAAAGGAAGCGAAACGCCTTTGGTCCCCCTTCCTACTGTTACTATGCACATCACTGTTGTCTCTAATCGGTGGTATTTATATTGTTGCGCTTCTCGACCATATCGTTTATTTCCTCAAAATTGATCAGTTTATTGGAGTTAGTGCTGTTAGTTCGGTACCTATTGCACTTGTTCTCCTGTACCTTGTCTTTTTCAGTGAGGATCTTACGACTGAGGAAAAGATGTTAAAAGCGAAGCGAATACTGATTACTCCCATTAGCGTTCTATGGATTCTGTGCGCTGGGTTCGCGTTGGTCGTCATGCTTTATTATTTATCCAGAACGGGAAATTCGGGAAATGTATCTGCGATCGAGTCGTTATTCCGGTCTTTACTGGAAAATACAATCGGAATTCGGCCAAGAAATAAAGAATTTCTGTTTGCTCATCCTCTGTTTATCTTAGGGGCTTACCTTGCCTTGAAAAATCGACCAAGCGCATTGTACATCATGGCTGTAGGAGTGATCGGACAAGCGTCGCTCGTAGATACATTTGCCCATCTGCATACGCCCCTGCCTATTTCCATCATACGAGGCTTTTACGGAGTGGTATTTGGTTCTCTCGTTAGTTTACTGTATATTGGGGCGTGGAATTTGCTTGAGTACATTTGGAGAAAGTGGGTTCCTGCGCCTTCTCCGTAAGTGGAGCATCAACACTTGGGCTTGTAAGTAAGTACTGATTATAAAAACAGGTCGCACCAAAGGGAATATTCTCCTGGTGCGACCTGTTTTTCGCGTATGAGCGAGCTTGCTAGCTTCCACTCGCCTTGACTGAGTAGCCAGATCCATTGGAAAATATGCAGCAGAATGCTCACATGAGGTGGCTGAACGGCAATTAGACTGTACTTTGTCCAGTGGATCTAACTGTTTTCAGCGCTTTCTGCCTAATAAACGTCCAAACCATTGGATGAAATCCAACGAAGCCTGCTGCAAAGAGAAATATCGTGCTGTTCCACTGTACATAATCCAATGAATGATGAGACTAGACGAATAGAATTCAGCATTCAGCGCCGATACTTAATAGTTTTCACTGTATTGACTTGCATTCATCGATTTATAATTGACAGGGATCCAATAGTACACTCCTTCAGTACGCAAGTACAGATTCAGCGAGTCCTCCTGGAATGGGCCAGCGCTAACCTTGAATGTGCCCTGGCTATCTACAGACACGGATACATCCTGGATCTGCTGGGGCTTGGAGCCGCCTGTCTGCACCATAAGCGTGAGCTGCTGGCCGGCCAATTGCGCAAACTTTCCTTCAACCGCCAACATGTAATCATCTTGAAGTTCTGCCCACATCATACGATCTTCCATCGTATCCGGCTTCACATACACCTCTCGTTCCGGCAAGCGAGGCAACACCGAGATTGGCGTTATGTTCGCAGGCCGGCCCCGCAGTTCCTTCAGCTTCGGTTGCAAATATTGCAACATTTGGGCCGCTTCCCCGCGCGTAAGCGCATCCCCCGGCTTATAGCCTTCAATTGATAATTCTGTTTTCCCTTTGGCATAATCCTTCCCGAGTATGTACCATACTACATTGTTGCCGGCGAAGTTGACTCCGTCGGCTGCCGAGATGATCTCTGCCGCTTTCAGCCGGGTCATCTTGCCGTCTCTCGCAGAGAGCGATGTCAGGCCATTCAAAGGAAAATTGCGTTCATCCGCAATAATGTACGCCGCATCCGCCCAATGCTTCTTCTTCGCTGGCGCATAAGCGTCAATATTGACCTTATACATGCGCAGCAGCATCGTCCAAAAATCTGCTTCGCTTATTTCAGCGTCTGGTTGAAACGAGCCGTCGCGAGAACCTGCAATGATGCCGGATTGCACCGCCCATGCGACAGCTGATTCGGCCTTGTGACCGCCAATATCCGTCAGCTTAGACGGATCCGATGTAGCTGGATAAGCTTTCGTCTTCAACCGGGGCAGCACCTTGACCTTCACTTGTGAAGACACCCCTTCCGAAGACATCGTAACAGTATAATCGCCGGCCTTGATACCTTTCAGGATTCCTGATGACGATATAGTAAGGTTACCCGGGCTGCTGCTTGCGAATTTCACGCCGGAAGCAAGCGAGTCGCTCGTGCCGTCGTCATAATTGCCTATCACCTGAATCGGATACTCCTCGCCCTCGTTCACGACAATCTCCGCATAATTTGCCGATAACTCCAACAAGCGATGCCCTTGTCCGGTCGTGAACGACCATGCTTTGCGCTGCGTTGCAGGAGAGTCTTCTACTTGGTATGCGAGAGACACTGTATACGTGTGGAAGCCTTGCAGCACTGATTTTGGATACAAGAACAACGTATCGCTTTTGAGCTCTTCATGGTACGGTATCGTGACGCCCGTCTCGTCCGTAATAGTCGCCTCGTGCCATGCCATCGGCTTTTCGGTTGTAGCCGAAATAATATAGCCAGAAAATTTGACGTCAAATTGATCCAGCGGGTTCGGAATTTCATGCCCGTAAAATCCTACAGGAACGCCAGTCATCTTATCGTGCGGGTATACAGATACGCCTCCTTCGATTACTGACGTCGAATAGGAACCCGCCATATTGATGACGGCAGTACCGTCGACGAGCGCGATGCCCACTTCACTATACTTCGGACTGAGGATAATCTCGCGGTGATACGCGGTATCTAGCCATCCATGAATCGCCTTCACGCTGCTCTTCTGTTTGAAGTGCATAACTTCTCCAGAACTGTATCCCTGTGATCCGGGCAGCCATCCGGCAGCCTTCATCCTCTCCAACACCGACTTGCCTGTAAATCCGGGCATCCCTGGTGTCTCCTTGTGTGCGCTCAGACTCGGCTGGATGTTATTGTTGTTATAATAGGAGGCATGCAGTGTCGCTGCCTTTGTAATCGCCGAATGGAGACGAACGGGCTGTACGCCAGCATTGACGCGAACCTCGTTCAGCAGAGCAAGCCCTGCGAGCTGATCCTCTGTATAGCCGGACGATGCATCCGCCGTATTTGCTGCCGCAGATACTGGTTCGGCATTGAACGGGCAGACGTAAATCCCGGCTGCGAGTATTGTCGTCAGCGCAGCATATCGAGCGAAGCGCCTCATGCCGCGAATGACCGATGAATGTACTGAGTTCTCATTAGTATCTTGCATTGTGTTTCCCCTTCTCTTTATATTTACAAAAGACATACAAGTCCTCTCGCACCATTGCGAGAGAACTTGCCTGCTTCTATCCTAGTTAAAACAAAAAAACTCGGGGCTGACCAGCAGAAAAAATGCCTCGTGCCTCTTCACGCACCTTAACGTTATCCCCTGGCTTAAAGAATACTTGTTCATCGAAAGGCATGTGCACATATGGACCATCGTTAACCGAGTATTCATAATTGTGACTACTGTTAGACAAATAATCATTGCCCTCAAATTGCATTCGAATGGTTGAAGTAAATTCAAAGGTCTGGACATCTCCCGGCGGTAAAATAGAGCTTCCGCATTCTCTTATTAAGACTGTCATATCTCCCGGAAACTCTGGAGGATTTTGTTCGTCATATGCGGTCCAGCTGCTCCCGCCATCTGTTGACCACTCCATTGCCGATGTCGCGTCCGAGAAGGTATTGGAATGATCGCTTGCCCCCACAAATAGATAAACATTGTCGACAAACGTAAAAATATTTGTTTTTCCCGCTGGAACTTGGTTGGCCGGATCTGCCTGATAGCGGATATAGACACTTACAGCGCCCGGAAACACGGGCGGCTCCTGTTCATCGTATGCAGACCAGTTAGCTCCCCCATCGATAGAGAATTCCATCGTATGATCGGCGCCAATTAGAATATTGCGCTTGTCATCTTGAGTGACATTCGGCGCGGCAGGCTTCTCCGGCAAGGTATCTTGAATACGGACAAATAATGCTTCGGTGGTCGATTGATCGCCCCGGATCCCGCGGATGCCCATTCCCCATAATCCATCTGGGATTGCAGCTTCAGTAAGCATGTACTGATGTCCCGCTGCTTTCTCTACCATTGCGATAGGTACGATATCCTGGTTGTTTAATTTCCAGAGCAGCTCGTATTTCTCGATATGCTGCTCCTCGCCTGGGGTCCACTGCACTTCTCCGGCCACGAAGCCTGCTCGAGTGTCGGTATCAAGGAACGTCAAGGCTAGAGGCGCGTCGTTATACCGCGAGCATGCCTCATCGAATATTGTCCGCACTTGCTCTGCGCTAGAGAACTTCCCCCTCGGCTGCTGAGAACGCTGACTCCATACATATTCAGATACTAACAGTTTCATAGCTGAATCCAATCGGTTATAGGAACTCAAGTCCAAACCAAGCGCACTTGCGCCCTTCTCCAATTGATACTTCATTCCATTGGAGCTTGTCGCGTTATTCAAGTACATCAACGTATTCACAAGATCGCTCGGTGGCGCCGGATGCTGGGCATTGATCCGATCGACTATCGCTTTTACATCTGCGTAGCTTTGAAGTTGATTGAGCGCTTGAGATAGCTCCTTCTGATAGAGTTCAGCATTATGATCAATCAAGCCGAGCTCCGTATTCAATGGATATGGATAGGCATTCAACACATGCAGAACATCATCTGCCTTGCTTGGGTCGTCAACGGAACCCGTTTCAATCTGTAATTGCTCTGTAATTAACTCCACGAGTTTCTCCCCGCCATAATGCCTGAAGGCTCCGATTCCGTGCTTGGTGGACATGCCGTCCGGCCGTTGCTCATTCATGTAAATGGCGTCTTTTACAAATGTCGCTTCCACTCCAAACCCTTTTTCGTTGCCTAGGTTAATCTGATCAAAATGAAGGGACAGTATCGGCATATCCGGATAATCCAGATTCCATGAGATGGAGGTTACAGGAAAGAAACCGAAACCATAATTGCGCAGCTTCCCGCGTTCGATAATCGAAGCTACATTCGTATTGCTCGTAATAGAGTCTTGGACCGGACTCGAAAACTGAACTCGAATCTCTGACAAGTTTTTGATGTCATAGGGAAGAACATTGTGCGAGTATGCATAGTGACGTTGGATCTGGAATAAGTAAGTCGGTATTGACTCTTTCCCCGTCGCTGCATCTTTGAACATGGACCAAAACCGATAACTGATATTCTTGTCTAGGTCGGCAACCCGATGCTGCGCTTGTACGCCTCCGGCAACCGTAAATTGGCCGCTTGCCGCAGCCTGACTTCCATCATATTGCAAGCCATTTTTTATTTGCTCCGCCGTTGGAGCTCCCCATGGCGCATCGACTGGCACGGCGATGTAATATACCGTTCCGGTTTGTTGCGTCTGGACTTGAAGATCTACGCTCGTTTCCATGCGGTTCACATATGTTTTCGTATCGAAAACATCGCGATATTGATTTCCCGGCTGATCCGGATTGCCCGTATCTCCGCCTGAGCTGGAACTTCCTCCGTTGCCTCCCGTGCTGCCCGTATTACCACCCGAGCTGCCACCGGCAGACCCTGTGATCTTATGATCGGAATTCAATTTGTTATTCACTTGCGCAATGCTTTGTTTCACTTGGTCATAATTATGGATAACATGTTCGATCTTAACGCCTTCGGGCAATACGATATTTCCAATGGCAACGCCTGATGGCAGCGTTATCTTGGCATCTTTATCCGAAATAGTTACCGTTCCGATGGCTCCGGTAGTATTGACGGTCAATTTGCCGCCGCCGATAATAGTCAAGCTGTCAACGGCGCCATTGCCCGAAATCGTAGTTCCAGATTTCCCCGCTGCAACCTCTAATTTCTGTACATGCCCATAAATGCCCGCTGAGCTGACTTTTTCCGAAATTTTCAACGAGCTATATACAATTGAACTGTCCCCCCAAATCGCTGCGAGATTTGCAGTGAGCTCGACGTCCCCGATGACGGCTTTGTTCTTCGCTTCCACACGTACTCCATCTTTGTTAATAGACATGCTGCCTAATTTGGAATTATCGAATAGAACGGTATTATCGTCACCGCCATTAATCAGTGTTTTTCCCTCAACAGTCAAGCCCTTTCCATAAAAATCATGCTGCAATTCCCGGCCCACTTCCAGGTCGCCTTTTACCATGACATTGCGGACCGATATGTAATCGTTTGCAATCTTGAGCTTGCCATCGATAACTACTCCATTGCCGTTCAATACAGCGTTTGCGGAAAACTCGGCTTGTCCGTCGCTTGGCGGCTTCCCGCCTGTCACAAGCTCCAAGAAAGAAACTTTTGTAATTACGCTGCCAGCTGCAGTAAATTTTATTTTTGCATGCTGCAAAATGTTTTCATTTGAACTGTCGAACAAACCTTTCAATTGATCGGATACCGAATATTGTTTACCGTTAACAGTAACGTTTCCATTGTTGATTTGTTCAATCGTATAGCTTTGCTTGGACGAAACCTCATCCATGGTCCGCAGAAGAATTGCGGCCATCTCTTCCCGCCTCACTTCTTGCTTGGGTCTGAAATGCTTGCCATCCCCCTGCATGAGACCCGCATTCACTGTTGCCAGTAAATAAGGCCGTGCCCAATCAGATATCTCATCTGCATCAGCTAATGATAGAGGCTGTTGTTTCTCTTCGAGGGGAAGCTGTGCAACTTTAGCAAGCAATGCCGCCATTTCTTCCCGGGTAATTGCATCTTGCGGCCGAAACTTGCCGTCCCCGTCTCCATGCATCCAGCCTGCCTTGGTAACGGTTTCAATCGCGCCTGAACTCCAGGAGCCCTTCTTGACGTCGATGAACGACGATGCTGCAGTCGGCCCAACCTCTGATTGAAGCGCTCTCACTAGAGCTGCTGCGGTTTCTTCACGTGTGATGCTCGCCAAGGGCCGGAACCGATTATCTGTTCCTCCGAGCATCAGAGCTTGCTGATTCGCCCGCACGATCCATTCTTGCGCCCAAGAAGATGCATCGCGTAAATCTGCAATGGATGCGGACTGAGATGATCCCGCCGCATAGGAGCTCGAGAATTGCCCGCTGCTTAAGGCAAGCACAAGCGCCGTGACTGTCATTTTGCTGACAAAATTCATAATTTCCTCCTGCCCGATATTGGATACCATCTGGGTAATGAGTCTATTCTACTATATGAGATTCTGAACAATCAATAATTAATATAGGTCTTTTTTACTTCTAAATAGTAAATAAGTCTCATAAAAATATACAAATTACTCTTAAAATCACAAAAATAAAAAAGCCATCCATCAAAAGGATGACCAGCTTAAACATGGGCAAGTTCATGATGTTCCATCCTTAGGCAAATGAACGATCACTTCCGTTCCCACTCCTTCTTCGCTTACAATGTCAATCGACCCATAATGCTCGCGCACGATCGACTGTGCTATGGGGAGTCCTAAGCCAGCTCCTCCTGTTTTACGTTGACGGGCACGATCGACACGATAAAAACGTTCAAAGACGAGGTCGATTTCATCCTCAGCAATTCCGATGCCAAAATCTTTCACCCGGATAATCATATCCCCTTCTGCTTCAGATATGTATATTTCGATAAATTTTGTGCTATATTTTAATGCATTGTCAATCAATATAATAAGGAGCTGCTTTATTTTTGTTGGATCGGCGACAATGATGAGTTCTCTTGAGGTTGAATGAATTTTGATTTCACGGTTATGCAGCTTGCGCACAAGCTTTGACGCCTGTTTGCAGCATTCCACAAGATTGAACGGTTCACGTATCGGCTCGATTCCCTGTTGTGAGGATGCCAAATCCAGCAGCTGCCGCGTCATCTTCCTCATCCGTTTGGATTCTTCATAAATGGATTCAATGGACTCTTCTTGAATGCTCTTATCGTCCGTCCCCCATCGCCGAAGCATACTGGCATAGCCTTCAATAATGGTTAGTGTCGTATTTAATTCATGAGAAGCGTCCGACACGAACTGCTGCTGCTTCAGAAAGCTTTCTTCCAATCGTTCCATCATTCGGTTAAAGGTTTCCGTCATCTTGTACAGTTCATCTGTCTTTTTTCCGTTAATAGGAATCTTTTTAAATGTAAGACTGCTTTCAATTTCCTTCATGGTCTCAATGCTTTTCGATATCGGCATTAGTATTGTCTTGGATAGAACTAAGCCCCCAATGAAACAAAGCAGCGCCGCCGCAGCTGTGGACAAAATAAGTATCGACACGAGGATGTCCAGACTGCTTTCAAGTGCAGCCATCCGTTCCACCATTTCAAGCGTCCCGATAATTTCCGGACCGTATTGAACGGGAACTCGCACCGTAAGCACTCTTTGACCGTCGTCCCGTATCAACTTTGCCTCTTTTACAGGACTGAATTGGGGCTCGGGAAGTTCGATTTCGTAATCTTTTTGGATGAAGTTGACCATTTCCGAATGAGGATTAATAATCCGTATTGTCGTGTTCTCTAGCATGTAATATCGTATCTGGCGATTCTGTTTATTTTGCATAATCGCATTTGGGCCGATTTTTTCAATAATCTGTTCGGCTTTTGTTTGCAAGGATTCGATTTCGTTTTGCGTTGCAATTTTGATAAACAAAAAATAGATGACGAGATCGACACAAAGCAAGATGCAAATCAATAAGACGGATGTGAGCAAGGTTATTTTATTTTTTAGCTTCATGCTTCTTCTTCCCTCATACTGTACCCTATCCCGCGGACGGTTTGGATCAGTTTAACTTTGAAAGGGTTATCGATTTTTTTTCTTATATATCTTACATACACATCGATTACGTTCGTATCGCCCACGAAGTCATAGCCCCATACTTCGTTAATTATTTTTTCGCGATCCAATACCTGATTTTTATGTTCCATTAAATAGATAAGAAGGTCATATTCCTTAGGAGTAAGTTCAATCTTCAGTCCTTCACGAATCACTTCCCGAGTTTTCTTATTGACAATTAGGTTGTCTACCCGGAGCTCGTCATTGTCATCGTTAGCCGATTCATCACTCCGGCTTCGAAAGCAAGCTCTTATCCTTGCAAGTAATTCTTCAATTTCAAAAGGTTTTGTAATGTAATCATTCGCGCCCTGATCCAGTCCGCTCACTTTCTCGGGAGTCGTATTTCGAGCAGTCAAAATAATTATGGGGGTGCAAGTGTCGATTTTTCTCAGCCTTCTTAATACTTCGATACCGTTCAATTCAGGCAGCATAATATCAAGAATAATCAGATCCCATGCCTTGGATAATGCTTTCTGCAGGCCCTCTCTGCCGTTCTCCGCTAATTCGACATGGTAGCCTTCATGGGATAACTCCAGTTGCAGAAGTCTTGATATTTTCTCCTCATCTTCAATGATCAAAACATCTTTTTCCATCCTCGAATCATCCCCTTATTTAGTTGTAGACCAATTTTCTTTTCTTATTTGAGGGAGTATTATTCTTGAATTATTTTCCCTTAAGCACTCCAAAATATACGTCTTATGGAAATGGAAGCGCATAGGTTCACTCTCTTAAAATAAAAGATACTATTAAACTATACATTCTCTCTGTTCTCAAGAGATTGAACATTAAGGATTTCTCATCAGTTTTTAATAATAGGGATGAATTAGCTATGGTCACAGGGTTTGCTTCAACGCTGGTAATTGATGGGGTTGATTGTTGTGTTATGTTGTTTTTAGAGCGATTACCAAAACGAAACATGCCCATAAGGAGGAAGACATGAACAACAAGAAGAAAAGCCATATCGGTAAAACAGTAATGGGAATCAGCCTGAGCCTTGCGGTTGCCTTTTCCGGAAGCATGCTAGTATCGCCTCAACCAGCTCAAGCAGCCTCGGTATCCAAATCATCGGTTGCGGATAATGTAATTGCAGCAGGAAAGAAATTGATAGGGGTACCCTACAAATTCGGAGCAAAATCAGGAAATACAAATGTTTTCGATTGTTCTTCATTTACTCAGTATGTATTTAATCAAAATGGAATAGACATTCCGCGCTCGTCGCAGGAGCAATCCAAGGTCGGCACTTCAGTGTCCAAAGAGGATCTGCAATCAGGGGATTTAGTGTTCTCAGATACGAACCGGGATGGGGTTATTAATCACGTCGCTATTTATATGGGCGGAGATAAAATTATCCACACCTACAGAGCCGGCATCGGTGTAACCATTTCTGATTTCTCCGGCAGCACGTGGGACAAAACATACGTAACCGCACGACGCGTCATTTCTAATGGTGGACAAGATGGAACAGTAACGCCACAGCCTGCCCCAACAGAACCCGAACAACCTGCTGTAGAGGCTCCTGAAGAGCAACAAAAGGATACCTCTCCTTCTCGCTGGAAACAAAATAGACAGTGGGGCTGGAATTATTGGGATAACAACAACGATGATAATTAATAGTCTCTAATAGAAAGCAGGGCTCTCATTGAGGACCCTGCTTTTTACATATGAAATAAATTGATCATGCCTGCAACGAGTGTCAAAAGAGTAAAGCCTGCCATGCATGTAACCGTGACAACTTGAGTAAACCATACATCTTTGTATTCTTCCATAACCGTAGTCTCCTCTGTGCGAATTGAAATGATATCGTGCTTTTAGTTTACATGGAACAGGGCATCGATACTATCGAATTGCATAACGGATTCCTTACATTTATGCAAGGAACCTCACTGGAGGCGATACTCTCTCCGTTCGGCGCTTCCGATCACTCTCCCCTTCGATCAGTAATAACGATTCCCGTATGCCTCAGGAGCTAGGCGGGGTGATCTAACGGTGATGTTGCTGCATCGTCCGAGAAGCAAGGTTACTAGAGACATGTACACCACAGTTAACCTCACCCTACGGAGGGATGCCCCTTCTGAACGAGAGGGAGAATGGAGAGAAGTACTTGGCAGCGTATCGTTATCAATTCATCGCTCATTACAAGCCTGAACCTACTGTATTTCCTGCTTGACACCATACTTGAATCATTGCCTGGATCTCCAGCTCCGTATCGAGTCGCGAGAAATCGGCCTGCAACCGCCAATTCACAAGCAATCTAAGACCTACTGGTCCACCCCCTGCTACTGCCACGTCAAAATGTTTATCAAGTTTAACGTAATAAAGGACAGCTTTTCTTCCATTTCAAGGATTATTTCTATCAGGAAAGAGATTATTTTGATCAAGCCAGAAGATTGTTAAGAGGAGGATTAAAACGCTGCAAAATTAGAAAGCCGGTAACGTAATAGTTACCGGCCATTCGTGAAATTCCTACATACTCGATAGAGGCATGCCCAGAAGTGCGGCTAGGTTAATATTTGACATGCAATCCCTGTGTAGTACCTATGAAAATCAACGGAAGACATATGTTTAATATAGTTATTTGTTTCTTTTTTGTGCCAAGGATCCAGATATGTAAAAAAGTCTTTGTCTCTCTGCACCAATACGACCCAATGAGAATTGCGAAGACCAAATTCCTCCTCATTTCCAGTCATTAATACCATGATCGGAGCTCTCTTTAAGCTATCTTTCCATTCATCGTCATAAAATGACATCCGAAACGCAATATTGTTCAAAACGCAAAACCTAACGAGATCTTCCGGATAGGTTCCAATCGCTTGATCGTCCTCATCATATCCCTTTTCCTTCGGCGGCACAGTCAGCTTCAGTTCTTCAGCGAGCTCATTGAATGTAATATTGTCCATGATACGGTTAAATTTCAGCAGCATCGACAGACTTGCCACCCCGCAAGTTGCTTCCGGATAATAATTTTGGTCATTTTGACTAATAAAAAAATTATGAAACTCCACGCGCTCTCACTCCTTAATAGGCAAAGTTCTATCTCTATAATATTCTCCATGCGAAAACAAAACAAGGGAATATATGTTATACAATTGTCTATTTCTTTCATTTCCATCACTCTCAAGAAGAAAAATACATACTCATATAATGGAACGGCGTGACTCTGGTGTGAGCAGAGAGAATCCACGATTCTACAGTAAGAAGGGAGAAGTCTTGCTATGGGCCATCATGCTGCAAATCTGCCTGACGGCGTGCGAAAGCTGAGTTTAAAACGAATGGAAGACAATCGAGGATGGTTGATGGAAACGTACCGTAAAGAATGGTCTGCCGATACTCCCGCCGTCTTGCAGTGGAATATCTCTTTCAGCCACCCGGGCACATTGCGTGGTTTCCACGTGCACTGGTCACATCATGATATTCTATGTGCTATATCTGGAACGCTTCATCTCGGATTGCAAGATATGCGTCCTTGGTCTTCCACTTACGAACTGGCTACTTTGGTAAGTTTAGATGCGGATGAACCGGCGGTAGTTTATATTCCACCAGGTGTGGCACACGGATTCTGGTTTGATACTGAAACGAAAATCTTATACGGGGTGACTTCCTACTGGGATCCGGACGATGAGCTTGCTTGCCGGTGGGATGACGAGAAAGTAAAAGTTCCATGGCCTTCTACCTCACCTAAAACCTTATCCGAGAAGGACGTAAAGGCGGGAACGTTTGACGAGATGCAGGCAGCGTTACTGAGAAATTTGCAGCCACCTACAACATAAACCAATGGCAGACTATTTACAAACTGGGGGGAACACCAATGAATCAATATTCATATTCCAGCCTGCACATCGGATTAGTGGGATGTGGAGATTGGGGCCGCAACATATTGCACGATTTGAAACAATTAGGAGTCGCGGTAAGTGTAGTTGCCCGCTCAACAGTTAGCAAGGCCAACGCCATTGCTTATGGAGCCGATCGTATTGTAGACACAATTGAGGCTTTGGATATGAGCATCGACGGTTATGTCATTTCAAGCATAACTACCGCTCATGCGGAAAATGTTCATGCCTTGCTCCCGCGCCAGCGGCCCATGTATGTAGAAAAGCCCTTGGCTACGATCCTAGATGAAGCAGAGAAGCTCGCGCTAGAATCAAAAAAATTGATTTATATCATGCATAAGTGGCGTTATCATCCGGGCATTAACGCCCTTGCAGCACTAGTCCAATCAGAGGAATTGGGCAAAATGAAAGGCCTGCGTCTTCAACGAACGAACTGGGGCAAGCAGCATAAAGATGTGGATTGCGCGCTCCATCTTCTCCCGCATGATATGTCAATTATCTTGCAAATTTTAGGGTATCTGCCCAATGTAGACACGGTAATCCCCAACCCACTGGGCGATAATCATTTTGGATTTGTCACAACTCTTTCGGATCAAGATAAAGATATTTATGTCACCTTGGATGTCAATAACATCTCGCCCGGCAATGTGCGTTCCTGTGCGGTTGGATTTGAGAACGGTGTAGCGGCCTTAACCGGCAGCTACGCAGAGGGAATCACGGTTTGCCGATACGGCGCGAACCAACCGCCTGAGGTCCGTCCGATTCGACAAGAGCTGCCTTTATTACGGCAATTGCAATTTTTTCTGGATTATCTGTGCGGCGGTCCCCCTCCACTGAGTTCAATCGAGGATGAACTGCTAATTATGCAACGTATTACTGCAGTGCGCAATCAGCTATATGGAGGCGGAAAATGATGGAGCCGATATTTACTATTCTAGTTCCGACCTATACTCACGGCCGTCTGCTCCATTTTGCGCTTGATAGCATTCTGCAACAAACCTGCCAACAATTCGAGGTCTTTGTCATCTGTGACGGTGCTGTTGACGAAGGCCGTGACATTGCTTGGGAATATTCCCGCAAAGACGCGCGATTTCATGTATTAGATCGTCCGAAAGGTTTCCGCAACGGGGAAGTGTACCGTCATGAGGCATTGCAAATTGCGCAAGGGAAGTTCGTTTGCTACTTATGTGACGATGATCAGTGGTTTCCTGATCATTTAGAACAAATGGAACAGGCTCTAGCCAGAGCCGATTTTGTACACAGCAAGCACGTATCTGTACTGAACCAAGACGAGATAATACCGATACAGGAATCGCTGGAGGACGCCACAGTTCGTGCTCTCATGCTTAAAGGACCATATAACATATTCGGTCCTACAGTTGCGGGCCACCGCATCGACACCTATCGGCGGCTTCCCGAAGGGTGGGCTCCCGGTCCTGAAGATGTGTGGAGCGATCTTCATATGTGGCGAAAATTTCTGCGGCTGGATAACATAACCTTTTACACCATACCTGCTGTCACCGCTCTTGTGTTCCCTTCCCCCTGCAGAACAGCCATGACTTTGCAGGAAAGAGCAACAGAATCTGCGCATTGGGCAAAACAAATAAATTCCTCTTCTTTCCGCTCCTCCTTTCAAGCTTAGTTCTTGCATGCCGGAATTTAATCATAAAAAAACCTGCCGACTTATCATCGGCAGGATTCAAACAATAATGTGCCTGAACCATTACGAAGGGTATGATGTATTTAATCTTATTATCGTTCTTAACAGAATCCTGTAGAGACAATAACTAGAAGGATGAAGAGAACCAGAATGACTGCCGTTGAAGTAAAGAGTGGACCGAAGCCTCCTACACCTTTAACGCATTCGCCCATTGATGAACCCTCCTTCATATGATGATACGTAAATATTATATTAGGTCAATCTACATCCTGACACGGCAATATGCCTAAATTGACGCTCAGGTTGTTATACTTCATCCTACCCCGGAGCGTCCCCATTGCTGTAAAGCCACAATTGCTTGGCTCACTTTACCGCAGAGTTAGATTTGGCTAAACGGACGATATAATCGTGCAATTTTTGCGGAGTGATTGAAGGATTTCCGGCATTAATTCTAGGGATCGTCATGCGATTGGCATGCCGTGTCATAATTCCAGGCCGGATGGTGAATGCATATCGGATCCCAGCCTCATAGATGGCGGATTTCGCATCCTTTGAATATTTTCCGTATGGATAAGCGAAGCTGTCGACAGGTCTCACTTGAAGCGATTTCAGCTGTTTCCTGCAGATTAATGTATCATCCAACACCCGTTTACGATACATGCCCCTGCTCTCCATTCTGCCGTGCGGAAGCGGCAACCGGTACGCTAGCACGGCCCTTCCATTTACTTTTTTATGCATATTATGGGTATGGAACTGGATATCGATTCTTGGGACCGTATTCAGCATGTTCTTGATTTGATCTCTCTTCATGGGAGGAACATGCAGACCTCCAGAATAGAACATACGTCGGGTAACGTAAAAGTTAACAGCCGGAACATGGAGCTCTTGCAGTATCGGGAAAGCATTCCAATAAAAGCTTTCATACCCGTCGTCGAATGTGACGAGTACCGCATTGGGAGGGACTTTGCCCCCATTTATGTACTGACGGAACTCTTCCAGAGATATAAAGTGATATCCACGCTGTTTTAAATAGGATAGCTGTGCTCGAAATAGGCTTGTCTTTATCGTCCCTGAGCTGCGGTCCGTTTCATGAACATGATGATACATAAGTACGGCAACCGAGTCTGTGTATATCGGTTGTTTTGGTGCCGGTGCCGAAACAACCGTCGATAAAAGGAACTGTGTAGTCAGCATTATGAGCAGAAAACCAAGTATGCACCTTTTAATCCTTTTCATTCCAACTATTACTCCTTATACAGGTTGTGCAAAATGTCCCCTTTTGATTACGACGTCATGCATGAAAGCAGATACGACGACATCGGCGTTGTCCTTATTTAAGATGTTTCATCCGTATTCCGATGATGAATGCCGCGCATGTACAGTACAAGAGCATACTGCATGCAACCGTCGTTACATGACTCAAATGAATATGCTGCATAGCAAAAGGAAAGACGAACAGCATGATTACGATAAATAATACGAGATCCCACCCTATCCATTTCAACTGGAATAAGGTAGTATCTTTTGAGCGGAGCGCCCGCAAATTCCACAGTACCGCCACCGTTTCTAACGTGAGGGTGCCGATGGATGCCGCTTTATATCCGAATCCCGGAAGCGCCAACAGGAAATAAAGAAGCACGGTAGACAATCCGATGCCGCCGATCAGTCCTACCAAGGGTGTACTTTTTCGTTCTTGCGCCCACAGCATGCTTGTCGTCAACTCACGAAGTCCTACGATGAGTGGAATAGCTGATAAGAAACGTATCGGTTCCGTTGCCTCAGGCGTACCGAATATGAAATTCGATAGCTCACTTGCATATAGAAATAAAAACATCCCGCTCAAACTACCCCATGTCCAACCGAGTTTCAACACTTTCTCGATTTTACGATGGTATTGATACATTCGTCCCTGCTGAAAGTCTGCAGCAATCTTCATCGTCATCGTGTGCGATACCGCAGCCGTGACGATTGTCGGCACATACGCTATGACGATGGCCATCCCCATAAAGACGCCATACATCGCGGTTGCTTCCGAGACCGAATTCCCGGCTGCTTGTAACCGCCTCGGAATTAATATCGAGTCGATAAAGTCAGACGCCGGTACAAGCATCCTTGTGAATCCGATAGCCAAAGAGGTACGAAATAGGATACTCAGCTCTCCGCCATACGACCATGTCTGTGCAGATGTTGTTGCAATCTGCTTCGATGCGGCAACGTATATCGTTATGATGATGAACGCAACTAGCGCGCCGATCGCCGTCCCTGTAATGCCAGCTCCAAGCGCGGCTCCTATCCCATGGGAGGAGAACAGAATGACGAGTGTAATCAACAGCGCGACCCGTACGCCTTGTTCCGCTAGCTCGGAGACGGAGATCACTCCGTATCGCTCTGTGCCTTGCATATACCCTCGCAATAACTGAAGCAGCGGAACGGCGATAAGAGCCGGAGCCAGGCAACGCACCGCTGCCGCGAGTTGGTCGTTCCCGAGCATTGTGGCGATCACGCCTGAATTCGAGTATACAAGAAATCCAGAAGCAGCTCCTATTAGGGCTACGAGTACGGACATGTTCCGAAAAGCTCCCCACCCCTTGGCTGGGTGCTTAGCTGTGAACAAGGCTAGAGCAGTGGGCAATCCGCCTGTGATGACCATCAGTGCAATCCCGTAGAACGAATATGCAATCTGGTATAGGCCGATTCCTTCTGCTCCGAGCAGCCTTGTCAATGTGACTCTTCCGACTAAACCGATACATTTTCCCGCAAAAATGGCTCCAGTGCGGAGCGCCGTCTGCTTTACGATTGCTGGCAGCATCAATAGAAATCACCGACCATTCCGTCTTGTCCTCATCATTGTATGAACGGAATGATTGTGTTATGTTCCCTGTGCTGCAAGTCAGTTCAGTCGCGAATATGAATCAGTAAATAAGTGGTATGTTTATCCCAACCGAGATCAAACGGAACCCGATATCGATCCGCCGTATGAGAATTCACAAGCGGATATCCGTTCATGTCAAAGCCAACGACGATCGAAAAATGGTCAACGTCGCCTCGGAGCATGTAAGCAATCAGATCTCCAGGCCGCAGCTTCGCGATGGCGCCAGACGGGTGCCGTTTGTTTGCGGAAACGATGTCTTGAAAATTCCCTCTTGCGATGAGCGTGCCATAACCGCTGCGGAGAAGGAAATCCTTGAAAGCATCGGTCTGAACCCATGTTCGGCTTCCACCCCCGGATTTGATATGACGCCAACCTCCACTCATCCGCAAGCCGCCGCCTTCCTGCCGATCCCCGATGCATTGGGAT
Organism: Paenibacillus sp. OSY-SE; assembly: GCF_000283315.1. Taxonomy (NCBI): domain Bacteria; kingdom Bacillati; phylum Bacillota; class Bacilli; order Caryophanales; family Paenibacillaceae; genus Paenibacillus; species Paenibacillus sp. OSY-SE. Next base: position 44,894 of record NZ_ALKF01000186.1, read on the forward strand.
GCAAAGTTGGTGCAATCGCCGCCTAATCCGGTATAATCCCGGTATTTCGGGTTATAACGATGCTTATGGCCTGAGCCCCAAGCTGCACCAGCATATTTGTTCGCATATTCAACAGCTTTATGGCGATTATATCTCCGCTTGGAATTCGAGGCCGACTGTTTCTCAAGCTCGGATGACTCGACATGACGATTGGAACTCAGGATCATACCGTCCGAATCTGGAATCAGTTTCGGATTTTCCTCCAGCGGATCCAAATACCACTCACGCAGCACATGCCACTTTCCGTCTGTCTTCGTAATAGTCAGAGCATGACGGGTCCCAAGACCAAATGATTGAACAGGCATCATACTATGGATGTATGCATAATCGAGCTTCAAGGATTCTACGGTCGAAATATAAGCTTTATCTTTTTGTTTGCTTATTCGAATAATGCGCACATGGCTTTTCGCGTTTACGAATTGGATTCCTCTGCGTTCGGCCCAAGCTTGAACATATTCGGATCTGTCCGTTTCATGCCGCATAGCGTTCCGGCTCGATGCACTAGAGCTCAAATAGTACCTGCTCAATTTGCCTTTGTCTTGATGAATCAAATAATGGGCCCGTTCCGAGAAAAGCTGTCGTATAAAGACAGAAAGCTCTTCATCCAGCTCCTTAGGTGCTGCGGCTGCCTGCGGCAACATCGCCATGCTACAGAAACAAATAACCAATATCATTGAGTACATTTGCCTGAACATCTTCTCTTCCATTCTCCCTTACTTCAAATCACTGCTTACATGTATTGATGCAGGAACATGAACGTCCTGTTTAATATGTCCAGCACAGGATATATGATGCTGTCAAAAAATTTCAGATTAAATTCCGATAAATGTTCACACGATATGTACTGAATCATGAAATAGGGTGTGGATGATGAATCGTACGAATATAAACATGAAATGGTGTAAGTTGTTAATCCTTGCATCCGTCATGGTATCGCTCCTGCATTCTCCTGAACCTGCTCAAGCCTTATCGCAACTGAAAGTGCACGGAAAAACAGCGACCGTCGTAATCGATGACTTCGGCAATAACACAGGAGGCACAAAAGAAGTGATGGAACTGCCGTTTAAGGTAACCGTTGCCGTTATGCCCTTTATGCCGAACACGGTCAACGATGCCAAGCGGGCGCACGCTGCCGGACATGATGTCATTGTTCATATGCCGATGGAGGCGTTATCAGGGAAGAAGCATTGGCTTGGTCCGGGCGCAATCACGACCGATTTGAGCGACACTGAAATTCGCACGCGTGTTCATGCCGCCATAGACAACGTCCCTTATGCGGTGGGGATGAACAATCATATGGGTTCTAAGGCTACGGTCGATCCGCGAGTAATGAGGAATGTACTTCAAGCATGCAAGGAGCGCGGTTTCTTTTTCTTGGATAGTCACACCAATTATCGCAGTATCGTTGCAAAAGTAGCTCGTGAGGTCAAAGTTCCTTGTTTTGTAAATCATATTTTCCTGGATGATGTTCATACAAAGGCAGCGATCCAAAAGCAATTCATGTTGATGCGGCAGCATCTCAATCAACATGATGTATGTGTTGCCATTGGACACGTTGGCAATGCCGGGAAAATAACGGCATCCGTTCTGAAAGAACAAATGGAGAAAATGAGCAAGGAACAAATTACGTTCAAGAAAATAACGGAGTTGTTGGATCCAGTAAACAAGACCATGGTCAATATGTGATCATGCAAGGTTAAAAATGAAAGAAAATCATTATCAATAACCTCAGGACCATCTCCTGAGGTTATTGTACTGCACTAGGTCTCGTATAACTGTTAGGAGGTCATTAACGATTATTCAGCGGGCGACCCAAGTAGAGGATGGTTGCGTGCCCCATATTCTCATCCGTTACAAATAGAATCCGCGTTAATCATTTTGCTCATAGGTTACATATTCAATCGTTGAATGAAATCTTCTGCGGCACTATAGCCTTGCAGCTGCAAATACCAGCTATTCGCTGCCGCTTCGACCAGACTGGCTACATCGCGGCCTGGCTGCAGCTGGATTTGAATCGTAGGCACCTTCACACCCATATACTCCACATAACCAGGCTCCAATTGCAGTTCATTGTTCAATTCATTCTCTTTCCACTTCGCCAATTCGATGTCCAGCACGATTCGAGTCTCTTCCTGAAAGGCGCTCCGACCATAAATGCGTGCCACATTAATCAATCCAATGCTGCGCAGCGCGAGAAATTCTCTCGTCTTGCCGTCATGAGTGCCGATTAAGGTCTCGGCATTCATCTTCTTCAGCACAACCGCATCATCGGAGACGAGACGGTGTCCGCGCCGGATCAACGTCAAAGCCGTCTCGCTCTTTCCTATCCCCGACTTGCCTCGCAGAAGCACCCCAATTCCTGCCACGTTGACGCACACGCCATGCACTTGGATTTCAGGCGCCAGCATTTTCGTTAAGTACGAGTCCACGACGCCAATGAATTTGGAAGTGTCTTCTGTTGTGCGGAGCAATGGTATGCCCTCTCTGTTGCAATGCTCAATTAAATACGTGAGCCCTTCCTGATTCCGGGTAACGATGAAGCAAGGCGGATGGTACCGAACCACATTATGGATTCGCTCGTTACGTTCTTCTTCGGTCAAAGTATGAAGATAGGTAATCTCCTTCTTTCCGAGTACTTGAATTCGTTCCTGCGGGAAGAAATCGTAATATCCGGCGAATTCCAGTCCAGGACGATGCACGCGCGTCTTTGAGACCGTACGTTCGGAACCGGCATCATCCGATAATATTTCCAATTGAAAGCGGTCAATGAGCTGCTGGACCGTTATCTTTTTCACAACGTTTCCTCCTTTGACGTGAACACTTTCACAATTATACAACCAGTTTGCGACAAATACACTACATTCCATCGTCCGAAAAGGGATAAGTTCCAGAAAAAACCTCAAAAATAGTAAAGCCTACAGCTTAGAAACTGTAGGCTCCCATTTTTTATAAGTTCACTGCTTTTTCACTGGACTTGATTTGGTTTTTATCTTTTCTATTAAACATGATTTTCAACAATGGCGGTGTGACCAAGGTCGTAATAATAACCATAATGACGACGGAAGTGAAATACTCTGGCATCAGCAGTCCAGATTGTAATCCGGTCGAAGCGATAATCAGCGCTACTTCTCCCCTGGAAATCATTCCGGATCCAATGGCGAGAGCAGATTGATTGTCAAATCCAGTAAGTCGCGCTCCAATCCATCCGCCCACCAGCTTGGTAATGATAGCCATGATGGTAATCGTAATCAGCAGTCCAAGTTGGTCACCGATCCCTTCGAACGATACATTCAGACCGATGCTTACAAAAAAGACAGGAACGAAGACGGCGTACGCAATCGGCTCGACCTTCTTCTCAACCTCGTGCTTGAAGGTCGTTTGCGATACAGCGATACCAGCAGCAAATGCGCCGATAATCCCGGCCATCTGCATCCATTCAGCAAAGTAGGCGAAGCCGAAGCAAATAATTAAAGCGGCGCTAATGACCGCCTCGGTAACCTTTAACGGCGCTAACCATTTCATCACTCGCGGAACGAGGAACATGCTCGCCAAGAAGATGACGACAAAGAACAATATTTTTTTGCCAATCAACAGTCCAAGCGAAACATCCGAACCTTGTCCAAGAATACTCATTATAAAGGCAAGCAAGATAACGACCAATACATCATCGACTACTGCTGCACCTAGGATGGTCGTCCCTTCCCGAGAGTTCAATTGGTTCATTTCTTTCAGCACTTGGACTGAAATGCTGACAGAAGTGGCACAGAAGAGAACTCCAAAAAATAAAGCATAGCTAGGGGTAAAGCCGAATGCAATGGCTGCACTGTAGCCTCCGATGAATGGCAGGATGATTCCGCCGATGGCTACAGCAAATGCAGACTTCCAATTTTTTCGAAGCTGTTCCAAATCAGTCTCCAAGCCAGCGATAAACATAAGCAGGAGCACACCAATCTCGGATAGCTCATGAATGAAGCTGCTATTATGAATCCAGCCTAGAACGGCTGGACCCAGCAGTATGCCCACTAACAATTTACCCAAGACTGCCGGCTGCCCGATTCGAACGGATAAATCACCGGCTATCTTTGTGAATAGTAGGATTAAGAGAAGATACAAAATGAATTCCATTAGCTGTCTCACACTCCTTGAAATAATTAACAATTGTAAAAAAGACAAAGAGGAGCCCAGAATGGCAGGCTCCTCCAATTAAAACATTATTTTTTTATTCAAATATAATCATATTATACGGGAGTGCAAAGTAAGTTGCAATACTTTTTTCACTAACCCAGTTAATGGATAGTTCCTCCTTCGACCATGGAAACATCCATCTGCAATCGAACCGGAACGTCATATCTGCGGGAACATGACTTGCGGACGTGTTTTTATGCGCGGTTGACGAAGAAAAGTCATGATGATAACATACAGTTAAACAATGATTTAAACGTTGTTTAAATTCAGGAATATGAAGATGTGCACGAGGAGGGATAAGATGAATCCACCGTTGGATAATGACGTATCGACAAAAGAGATTATTTTGAACGTCACCTTAGAATTAATCAAAAGTGAAGGATTCGAAGCCGTAACGGTCAGAAAGATTGCCTCTCTGGCCAATGTTAACATTGCGCTTGTCAATTACCATTTCGGATCGAAACAAAAATTAATTAGCGAAGCCGTAAAAGTCTTGCTTACTTCATTTCAAGAGAGCTTCGAAGTACTAGACGATCTGACGTTGTCACCCAAGGAAAGATTAAAGATGTTCCTGCTTCAATATGTCAGCACCATTCAGCAATACCCCGAGTTGGTCAAAAGAATCATTACTCAGGGAGCCGTCACCTTTGAATCTCAATACGAGTATGGAATCTTTCTAAAAACAATGGGATTTCACAAAGTCCAAGCAATTCTGCAAGAACTGACGGGAGAAGAAGATGCAGAAAAGCTGATGATGATGATGACGCAAGTGTTCGGTGCTGTCTTCCTCCCAACGCTCATGCTTCCGATTTTGCAAGCAGGTGCAAATGTGAATTTGCCTCCAATTGAAATGCAACTAGATATATTGATTGACCGCTACTTTCACTAATATGAGGTAAATGGAGGCCGTATACCCGGTTGTCGTTACTACACTCGGATAAAAGGTTGATACCGTTCCAACCAGATTAGCTTGCTGTCGCTCAGCCAATTCACGAACGTGCCTTGACCGATCTTTTTCCATTTCGATGTCTTGAAGGAATATAGCCATAACTGATCATTATGCACTTGATACACAAATGACTTGCGATCCGGTGAATAGTGAACGAGAGGCCGTTCATTCTCCATAGAAGTTAATGAAACGCTGAGGTTTTTCGGAATGGGTAGCGTTTTGAACTTGGCTTCATCATTTGGGACAGTCATGACATTGCCTTTAATATTAGCATAAGGAGTTGGAGTGAACCCCCTCTCACCCGTACGCCATTTCCATGCCATTGTACCCTGTACCGCATTTTGATCGGTGTGTGCGGCATATTCGGTCAGCACCTCGATTGTATCCTTGTCGGAGAATCGCATCGGATACATGCTGAACATGCCATCGCTGTGGGATAAAAAAGCAGCATTCTGCCGTAAGCGCAGCAGCTTTCCTTCTCGCGAGAACACGTGCAAGTCAGCGCCTGGTCCTTCATACTTATCGGTGGTGATGAGCAATGCCGCATATTTGCCATCCGGCGAGGAGGAGACGCCGTATATTTGCTTGCTGCTCTCGAACAGCTTGACGTACTGTTTGGTGCTGACATTCAGCCGGTATAACGTGCGGCCGTTCTTCACAACATACGTCTCCTGCTTATGCATCCGATCGGACACCAGTTCATCGAAATTATCCGTCTTCACCCCAGGGCTGAATTTCGGGAACGGTGTGAATGTCAACTTGGTCAAGTCCAGTGCCTGATGCGATTGACCCGTTCCGTACAGGATTAGCCGCTTCCCTTGCTGTGCCCCGCCGTCCATGAGACGGTAATCGATAAAAGGAGGCAGGTTGACATTGTAATCTTGCCCGCTTCCGCTCACGACATGAAGTACGGCATGTTCATTGATGGGCCAGTCTTGAATATCAGCTTCGTCTCCCCCGCTTGCAAATGTAGATACGGGCAGTCCGAGGGCGAATGCGACCGTGATGACTGCAATGAATGATAGCGTGCGCCAACAGGAATGCGAATGTTTCAACATAAAGCACCTCACTTTGACTAAATATCATCTGGTTCATACAGATGTGAACGAGCTTTAAACCAATTGAACAAATGAGTGATTACCACCTTCAACACGGCATAACCGGGAACAGCCAAGACGATGCCAAGAATTCCGAATAAGTTACCGGCTGTCAGGATGACAAATATAATCGTGATCGGATGGATTTGCAATGACTTACCCATTATCTGTGGCGAAATGAACTTGCCTTCAATCAATTGGACTACCGTCCAGACGACGATCATCTTGAGCAGCATAACCGGTGATGTCACAAGCGCTACGATTAACGCCGGCGTGATAGCAATGGCAGGCCCCAAATAAGGAACGATGCTCGTGCAGGCTGCGATAACGGCCAAAATGAGCGAATACTCAAGACCGATAATAAGATAGCCAATGTAAAGCAGAATTCCAATACAGAAGCTAACGACGATCTGTCCGCGGATATAGGAGCTAATCTGATGATTCATCTCCGTCATGACTTGTTCGGTCTGCTTCCGCAGCGTAGTCGGTACGAATGACAGAATGTACTGTGGCAGCCGCTTTCCATCTTTCAGCAAATAGAATAATATGAACGGCACCGTTGCAAGAGTAAGGACAGTTTCTGTCACAGCCCCTAAAAAGCCGCCGATGCCTGACCATGTGTTATTTAAGAGGGTAGATGCACGTTCGGATATCGTATTCATCAATTTCGATGATTCAAAGGCAATCGTCTGCTGGAACCGATTAATGAAGTCACTGCCGATTAAATCGGTGAATAGCGTCTGGATTTGCTCGCTGAACACAGGGAAGTTGGCAATCAAGTCGGATACTTGTCTCTGGATGACCGGAATGACGGCCAACACGACAATCGTAATGATTCCGAGAATCAATATATAGAGAATAAGGATAGAAAATGGGCGCTTTACCTTTTTCTTTTCCAAATAATCGACTATGGGATTGAGCAAATAATACAAGACCCCCGACAAAAGCACCGGAAGCAGCACCGTCTTGATTAGGATGAGCAATGGAGCAAAAACAAAAGAAATCTTGGTCAAAACGAATATGTTCAGTCCGATAAGCAGCAAAATTAGCAAAAACAGGACAAATTTATTGTTGAGAAAAAACATCCTGAATTTGGTTGTCCTCGATGGAGGTCGCTCCATTCCCATTCCCCCTTCTCTACCTTCCCTAATATCAGCGTTGGGCAATCAATAAAAATATTATACAATAAAAACCAATCAAGCGTCATCGCGCTCGATTGGTTTACAAATTGGTATTCGTTTATCGCTTCTCTCGAACTGACGATTATATGATTAAGCTGCTAATCGCGAAGCTCATACCGATATACAAGAAGCAGAGCAGTACGCCTACGGCAACGTTGCCTTCTTGCAGCTGCTCGGACAGTTTCATCCTTGGCGTAACCCAATCGAACAGCAAATAGGTCATCATCAAGCATACATAACCGACTGCGAACCAGAGAGCCATATGCCAGATCGATGTATTGGTGTAAGCCGAGATTCCAAGTACAATTGCCGTCGACAAAAATTTGCCGCCCATCGCAAGCCCGACAGCGACGTTTCCTTGCTTCAATTCATCGAAATCGTTATACGGCGTCAGCAAGCTGAAAATGTACATCCCAACAAACTGCAGCACAATGATAACGATAATACTAATCATAATATTGATGGCGATCAATCTGCCCACCCCCTGAATTTGGCCATCGCCAAATCATAATCAACAAAGTCATGCACTTCTTCCAACACAGCCTTCACCTTTTTCTTATCTTTCAACTGTAAGTAACGAGCCTCGTCGATCGGCTGTTTGACGGTATGCCCCGAAGGCAATGTCATGACGGCGAACTGACGGAACTTGCCTTGATACTCCGTTTTATATACACCGAGCAACTCGACATCGGCGCTTAAATTTACCTTTAAGCTTTGCAAATCTTTCTCCGCGTCCTGCTTGGATGGATACGACTTGATCGGTTCCCAGGACGATAATCGGACGTCATTGCGTCCTTCGTTGCCCGCGATCATTTCAGCGGTCATATATTGCAGCGTCCAAATCTTGTCTCCTGTCGCATAGTTGTTGTCATTCGGCAGCAGCTCGTTATCCGGCAGCAGCGTCATATCCCCGCCGATGATGTCGCCGACCGTGGCGCTATCAATTTTGTAGTCCCATGGGACTGTATTGGTCGCGGTTGCGCTTGTATATCCGGCATCGTCCGCTCCAGAATTGAACAGTTGACTGGCTATTACTATGAAAAAAATGATAACGACAAACGCTATAATTATTTTAAGCGTGCGCTGGTTATCTAGGCTTGAATGGCCCTTGCGGTGACGGTTCGAATCCCGTCTCTGACGGTTCCAGTCTTGGTTCATGACTATCACCTCACTCCAATCGCTACGAAATGACTGCTATTGCCTGTAATAAGCCCCCCGGCGCGTCCGAGGATGCCGCACGGCTCTCCATTAATGACGAATACACCGGTCAGCAGGTGATAATCTCCGTTGTGCAGCCGTACGGTTGCCAGTTCTGCCCGCTTCTGGAACACCCTGCTGAAGAAACAGCTTGTGTCAAAGCCCTCTTCATCTTTGGTTTCCATGTTGCCGTGCGAATCAAACAGACATACGGATCCGCCTTCACGCCCGAACATCGATTTGGATACGTAGCTTCCGTCGAACACGGCTTTGTTGTAGGTTGGAAGCATATACTGTTCAATAACGGCGTGCTCTTCCGGTGTATACAGCTCGGACCCTAGTTCATGTACCGCCCAGATGACGGCTTGCAGCCCCTTCGACTGCAAGATGACCGCATGCAGTGAATTAAAGAGCCGCACATTGCCCGTTTCAATGGCATAAGATAACGCTTCTCCCCCATCATCGATCGCCATCCACTCTTTCGGGTACAGCGCGAAGAGACTGTGAATCGCCTGCTGTGTGGCATCCTTTACCACGCCATCGTCGATCCACAGCTCCAGACAATCTACGCAGCGAACCGGAAGCCCGGAATGTTGTACGAGCATATCGATCGTTCCTGAATCTTCAGCATGCTCCCCATAGCCCACGCAAGCGGCATAGTCCGGCCGATCCACAGCCCAAGCTTCCTTCACCCGGTCGGCCATGGCCGAGTTCGGTGTCCATGCGCCGAGTTGGTCGCACATCCACGGCGTTGCCACTGCTGCTTCCACATATCCGGTTGGCGTATCCGCGTTTAATTCCAACAGCTTGATGGCCCCGTTATCCGATATGGCAAAGTCAAAACGGGCATACTTGCTCAGCTTGCCGAACTCGTCCAGCGTCAGCGTGTCCAATCCATCCCACAGCACTTCCGGAATGGACAACAGGTCGTACAGATCCCTCCGTCCGATAACGAAGCGGGCTGCTTTGTCAAAAATGCTCCACAGCTTTGCCGATACGGAAAAAAGCTCCTGATACGTGTGCCTATTCATGGTGACAATCTGGTCTATCCAATACCGTTCCTCCTGCCAATCGGCCCAACCGAATCCAAGCGCTGCAAGCTGATCGACACGTGAAGCCCTATCGGCATGAGGCGTCCCGATTACTTCGAATCCCATTATCCGCCGAAGCCTCCTCCCTTCGAGCTGTTCGAAGAACTGAACCCGCTCGATTTGCCGCCGATACCACCAGGAGAGGAAGAATTCGATTTAGTGCCGCCGACGGACGAACGCCGAATTATCGAACCCGATCCGTTCGACGTGTGCGGGCGAATCGCCGAATTCACGACGGGACGATTCTGAAATGCATCAGCCGAAAACGATTTGGTCTTATAGGGCGCATTAGTGCGCGTATCGTAGACTCCGCCTCTCGTCGACCAACCGGAAGAAGAATAGGCTCTTCCATTGTTGAATATCAAATGGTACAGCAGCATATCGTCCCATCCGAAGCCGCCGTGATGGATGACGGTCGGTGATTGGCTGCTAGCTCCACCTGAGGCAACAGCGCCTCCACTGCCACTTCCTTGCTGCTCCCCTTCCTTCTCTTGGGGCAGAGGAATGTTCCAATCCACATTCGCATCGAAATATTTCTTGACTTCCTCCGTAGACCATTCTACTAATTTGGCCTGATCGGCCGGTGCAGCCGCTTCCTGTCCCAATGCCGATGGGATTAAGAGCAAGTTGGCCGCCAAGGCGACGCCCAGCGAGGTGCTTAACACCTTTAATGATTTCTCTTTATGTCTAGGTTTCTCTTCCGGAGCTTGTTCACCGGTTCGTTTCTCCTCATTCATCTGTTCTTGCCTCCTCCCCTGCTTCATCCGCTTTATGGCTTCTGTGCCGCAACGACAAGCAGTTCAAACTCCCCCGTGTTTACGTTCAGGCGTCCTTCCAGCATCTCGTATTCGATGTCGTTCACGAGCAAATAATTAGCATGATCCAGCAATTGGACCATATTTGCGTTCCATTCCCGTTCATCGATAGGAAGAAGTTCCCCGGAGGCTGATTTTTCGAAAATAACGATTTTAGTGTGCAATGAATTCTCCTCCAAACTTGTTCATTATCCGTTATCAAAAAGGGACTTTTTGAACTACCTCTAATCATATCTTTTTACGGCGTTAATATATGGTAAGTTTCATATCTAAAACAACCAAGGCATTTTTAATGCGTAACAATAACAGGTGTTACGCTTTTGAAGCGTTTTTGTGATGACTTTGTAACGATAACGGTTCAATAGTCATTTATAGTTATGACAGGAATACATATCGTGATGACTGCGGGCAGTGAATCGGATTCAAGTCGCTTGATGAAGTATATATGCTGTTGAGGATAATCCCCCGTTTTCTTATGTAGCAGATAACGGGGGTTTTTATGCCTTCATTCATGCGGACGCACCAATTGAATATAGAAAGGATAGAGAAATGAATGGATCGCATGTGGATTGGTGATCGGGTTATACATAGCATTTATCAGTGGAATGACAGAGCATTCCATTTCATACATACGGTTTCGGTTTCAGACTATGAAGGAGATATGAAATATGAATGGCCGGAGTAAGGAACAAGGACGCTATATGACAGGGTTGGATGGACTCCGCGCATTGGCGGTGCTCGCGGTCATCATTTATCACCTTGACCCGAGTTGGCTGCCTGGAGGATTTCTGGGAGTCGGCGTGTTTTTCGTATTGTCTGGCTATCTCGTTACGGACATTATCATTGCCGCACGGACACGAAATCATCGAATTCATCTCAAAGACTTCTGGATTCGCCGTTCACGCCGGCTCCTTCCCGCCATGCTCGTCATGCTTGTAGCCGTCGTGGCGTGGATTACAATTATGGATAAGTCCCTGCTCCCTACGGTAAAAGGGGATGTGCTGGCAACATTGTTGTATTCCAGCAATTGGTGGCTTATCTTTCATCAGGTTTCGTACTTTGATCATTTTGGGCCTCAATCCCCTTTTATACATATGTGGTCTCTTGCAGTGGAAGGACAGTTTTACCTGATATGGCCGCTGCTGTTAGCTATTGCTTTCCGTTATGCTCCGAAGCGCGGACAGCTGTTTGCAGCAATACTCGCCGTTGCAGCGATTTCATTTATGGCTATGGCGATTATGTATGAGCCTGGAACCGATCCTAGCCGAGTCTATTTTGGAACGGATACCCGGGCATTCGCTTTGTTGCTTGGATCAGCGCTCGCCATTCTGTGGCCGAGCGCTAGATTGCGCATTGGAATTTCTCGCCCGGAGCGGGTGATGATTGAAATTATCGGCTGGTCCGGACTCATTGTCATCATCGAGATGTTTTTCTTAATGAATCGATATGACGATATGCTGTATCGCGGCGGATTCGTCCTCCTGTCCATAGCTGCTACCATGGTGGTCGCAGCGGTCGCTCATCCGGCAAGCAGCTTGAGCCGGCTGTTGAGTTGGGGACCGCTCCGGTGGATTGGCGTTCGATCATACGGCATTTATCTATGGCATTATCCTGTTATCGTATTGACCAGTCCGGCTGATCGGAGAGGGGAAACCGATTGGAGCCTGATCATTGTACAGATCGCCCTCAGTTTCATCGTTGCCGCAATATCATGGCGGTTTATCGAAGAACCGGTTCGTCGCGGCAAGTTGGGGTCGGTCCGCCAACAAATCGCCGACCGGAGTTGGCAGTGGCATCAGGTACGGATAAAGCATTGGATTGCATCAGTATGCATTTTGGGCGTATTCATCGTATTTTGCTTCGGCATGAGTTATCAGACTCCCGTCATCTCGGCCAGCAACGAGACGCATGAGAAGAGCCCTTCTGTTATGAGGGATCACCGTAAGCCAGATAAGCCCGACAAGCCTGCTCCCGATCATTCCAAGCATGAGGGTGGTAAGGCTGAGACAAAGAATAACCCCGATCCTTCTCGCAAGCCTCATGTCGATTCGGTAGTTAACAAGCAGCCGGATCCGCCGGACTCGGGAAGTATCCAGGCAGAGCTCATGGTGACGGCCATCGGTGACTCTATTATGGTCGATGTCGCGCCCTACTTGGAGCAGCAGTTCCAGAATATCGAAGTCGATGCGGAGATCGGCCGCCAAATGTCCAAAGCTCCCGACGTGCTGCAGCAGCTCAAAGAACAAGGTAAACTGGGCGAGTATCTCATTGTTGAGTTGGGAACGAACGGGGTATTCAACAAGAAAGAATTGATTGCCTACTTGAGTTCGCTGGAGGGTGTCCGACAAATCGTATTAGTAAACACCCGTATGCCGGATGAATATGAGAGTCAAGTCAACTCCGCTTTGAAAGAAGTCGCTGAAGCACTGCCTAATGCCACACTCGTCGATTGGCACGCGGCCAGCAAAGATAAAGACTCCTATTTCGCACCTGACAGAGTGCACCTGAATAAGTCCGGAGCCAAGTATTATGCCTCGCTCGTAGCCGAAGCGGTACGAGTAGGATTAGCGCCTGCGAAACGAAATGACGGATAAAATGGTAGGACATCGTGCTCACACAAAGTACGATGTCCTTTGATTTAAGCTAGAACTAAAAGTCATCCAGCGCAGCTCCTCTTAACAAGCGAAAAGGCAGCGATAAAAGCTGAGCCGTGTCCTCCTTGTCTCATCCTACATTGGATTCTGTCCAATGGAACAGCACGTAAACCTCTTTGTCGGTAGGTTTGATTGGAGATCGTCCAATGTTATGACACTCATTTCGCCGCAATCGCAGAAAACAGCCCGATCCACTGTACAAAATACAGTTAAAATGCCGTACAGCCGCCTCATCCATACATTCTACTGTAAATTTTCCAATGGAACTTACTTTGACTGCGGAAAAACAATGTAGATCAACCTATATAGCATTTTTAATCCAAACATCGATTCACCATACAGTTCTATCGGGGACTCTGACATTATTGCAAGGTGCAGTCGGTGCTGGCATTAGTCCTTTCATGAAGTTTCCAGTATAAACAAGTAACTGGCAGTCTACATTAGATTTACATGAAGTCTAAGGCATGATAAGGAGTCTATTGTAATGCAGACTGAAAATTGCAATATGTCCGCAGTGAAACGTAATTTGAGACAACAATTGGAGCAGGTATTTGGCGATATCCGCCACAGTCTGGATGTGCTCGATCGTGAAAATAACTGCTTGCTCGGTATGTTTGAGCATATAAGGAAACAAATCATACAGATCGAATCGACAGCCGCTTCGTTCTATTTGAATTGTTATTTATCTCCGTATACTGACAAATATGCCGAGTTGACATTAGGCATTAATCATTTGACACAGCGAAGGCTCGGTGCGTTGATTGTCGTGCAGCGAGAAGATTCGCTTGAAAATTTGATTCAGCCGGGCACTCCTATTGGTGCAACCTTAACCCATTCGCTGCTCGAGTCCATCTTCATTTCAGGCAGTCCCCTCCATGACGGCGCCGTCATCATCCGAGCGAACGAAATCGTGTCGGCTGGCAATATTTTGCCCCTGTCCCATTCCGTCCCTGCCGGAACGAAAGTAGGAACCCGGCATCGTGCCGCAACGGGATTGAGCGAGCGCAGCGATGCCCTTGTGCTCGTCGTCTCTGAAGAAAGAGGAACGGCATCATTCGCCTTGAATGGCAAACTCTATCCAATTGCTCCCGTTAATCCGAACGACGAACAGCCATAACCACCATCTGTACGACCAATGGAGGTTATGGCTTAATTGCACTCCACTATTGTGGACGCTCTATCGAAAACAGCTTTCCTAATGTGGAATAATAGCTTCCTGCCAAACGGCTGACCGGATTTAACTTTTCGGGATCAATACGGCCATTGTCATAAATGTCATCCGCGATCTGGAAGCGAACGACACGAGCGATAAGCAAATCGCAGGTCGGTATTTCGCCAGTTCCCCCGAGCGGTATGGACCTTTCCAACACACATTCCATTCTGACCTTCGCTTCAGCGATGCCCGGGACGGCAATCGTTTCGCTTGCAACCGGCGTTAAACCGGCTAACTCGACTTCGCTCTCATGCGGTGGCAAGTTGGCCGCCGTTTCGTTTACGGCCGCAATGGCGGCTTCATCCACGATGTGAATGACAAGCGCCCCCATCTCGATTGCATTTCTGGCTGTATCCTTCATGACTCCGTTTTTGCGTTGCACCGATACCGACAGCATCGGCGGCGTACTCGAGACGATCGAGAAATAGCTGAACGGTGCGGCATTTAATACTCCATCCTGCGAGAGCGTCGTTACGAAAGCAATGGGTCTCGGAATTACACTGCCGATGAGCAGCTTATAATTATCCCGTTCGCTTTGCATTGCCGGATCAATCGATATCATATCTATCCTCCTGTTCACCCTGCGCAATTATTTCAAAAATTGTTCCCGAAACCAAGTCGCTGCTGCTGCCGCCTCCGAAGCTGTCAATTGATGGCCGAAGTGCTCCCAATGGATGGCAACCGATGCACCCGCTTCGCTGAGCAGCTTGTTAAGCTCTTCTGTTTCCTGAGGCGAACAAATCGGGTCATTTGTGCCCGCCCCAATAAAGATAGGGGTGTCTGATAAGCCAGGAAGCTCTATGCCTCTCCGTGGAACCATGGGATGATGGAGAATGGCGCCCTTCCATGCAGCTTTATAATGAAATAGCAGGCTGCCTGCAATATTAGCCCCGTTGGAGTAACCGACGGCAACCAGGTTCGTTCTGTCGAGTGAATATTCATCAGCAGCCTGCTCCAAGAAATCGTACACTTCTTTTGTCCGGAAGATCAGATCTTCCTCATCGAAGACGCCTTCGGCCAACCGTTTAAAAAAACGTGGCATCCCATGTTCCAGTACATTGCCCCGGAGACTGAGCACTGAGGATTCAGGCGAAATGATATTGGCGAGCGGCAGCAAATCTTGCTCCGTTCCTCCGGTTCCGTGAAATAGAACTAGCGTCGGCGCCTTTGAATCGGCACCCTTTTCGAAAATATGCTTCATTATTTCCCCTCCTCCAATGTACGTACTTGGATCGGATGCAAGTTTGCTTCAATTGCAGAGCGATGCGGTTCAAACCATTTTGGCAGCATCAATTTCTCGCCTAACGCGTCTGCGTCTTCATCGCGCGCAAAACCTGGCGGATCCGTCGCAATTTCGAATAAGATGCCGCCTCCTTCCCGAAAATAGATGGCATTGAAATATTGACGATCAATTATCGGCGTCGATTGATAGTTGTTATGCTCTACTATGTTTCTCCATTCCTCGTGCTCCGCAAAGTCTTTCGCGCGCCATGCAATATGGTGTACGGTGCCTGCACCCCCATTTCCAGCCTCCAAGCTAGTCAGTGGCACATCAATGAGGTTGCCAAGATCGCCTGCAGCCTGAAAACGAACATATTGGACGTCTTCTCCGACTTTTTTTAATCCAAGTATATTTTCGAGTGTATCTATCGTCTTCTCTGTATTCGTGCTGAATAACACGGCACCGCCAAACCCTTTAATCGCCTTGTCGGTCGGAATGCCACCAAATGTCCACTCGCTATGTGGACCTGCTTGTCGTTCGACGAGTTCGAGCCGCAGCCCTTCATTGTCCGAGAATTGAAGATAATCTTCCGCAAACCTTGTCGCTTTCATGACCGAAATTCCGAAGCGCTTCAAGCGATCTTCCCAAAAACGAAGCGAGCCTGGGGGTACGACATACGTCGTAATTCCCACTTGACCGCCACCGATACGTCCTTTACGCGAATTAGGCCATGGGAAAAATGTAATGATCGTGCCTGGGCTTCCCGCATGATCGCCGAAGTAAAGGTGGTATACTTCAGGAGCATCGAAATTAATCGTTTTCTTGACGAGCCGCAGACCAAGCACTCCAGCGTAAAAGTCGACGTTTGCTTGCGGATCTCTTGCAAAGGCCGTAATATGATGAATTCCTGCAGTTTGCAATGTCATATGTGTTCTCTCCTTTATCGTTCACCAATATAGTCCGATTTCGAACCGTATCCTATCCTAAAAACGTCATAATCATTTACCTATTAGTTCGATGCTTATTATCTTCATTTCGAGATATCATTCCAAAAAAGTTCCGCTGCTAAATAGGATTGTGAGACTATCCTTATTGAACTCTCGGCATGAATGACTCTGCGGTCTTCCTGGCGCCATTACGTTTCATATCATAAACCTCATGATCCATGAGGGTCCGATAGACTTTGGAAAGGACGACGAACAGCTTAAGCGAAACGGCCTGGTCATTATCCATCGTACGGTTCATTCCATGTCACCTCCCGGATAAAGTCTTTACTTTAATTATCTTGAATTAAAGATATTATATTTTCATACTCTTGTCAAGTCAGTACATCCTCTCAACTTTGGGGATTGAAAAAGAACCTGGCGGCAATAATACCGTCAGGCTCAGCAGTACTTACAATTCGATTATAATCCAAACCGGTACCGCTGCCTCTTGGTTCCCGAAAGCCGCATAATCGTTTCCGCGGCGCGCAGTCGATGCTCCTCGTGCTCGGAATCGAGCAATTCAACGAGCACGCGCATCGCTTTATCGTGCACTTCACCCAGCTGCGTTCCTGCCGCGCTCTGCTTCGGCCGCATCCACATCGTTCGCGCTTCCAGCTCGATAGCGGCCTGTTCCATCTCGATCTGTTTCTGTGCGGAATAGTAATCAGGCTGCACTTCAATCACCTCATTCTATAATCGATTCAACCTTTCAAGCTGCCGTCTATGCCTCAAATCTCCTTGTCCCTTGCCGTATTATTCCATCCTTTGACCTTATGAGCTTCCATCCGCGCCCAAACGACCGATGTACATTAATTTGCCTGCCTCGTAATCGTCTGCGCCGCCATCCAAGATGCGCCGCACGTCTTCCAGCGTAACCTGCAGCGATATCCATTCGGCCTTCTTGTTCGTATAAGGCTCCGCGATATAGAACGGCTGGGTGAGAAAGGCTTCCAATCGCTCTCCGCGGCGATACGTCTCGACTTCGTTGTCTGGGATATGCTCCAATCCGTGCACAGTGACGAGCGCGTGCAATTCCCGATAACGGCGCAGCAGCTTCCGCGCGCGTTGTTGAACCGTCAAGTGGGTCGCCTCTAGCTGGGCCCCCTCCAAAATCGTAGAAGTGGAAGCAATCGGGTCCACCGCAGGAAATAATCTGCGGCTCGACAGCCCCATGTCGAACCGCCATAGTGTATCGAGCGGTCCATATGGCAGCTCGGCGTCGACGGACTCACCGCGAGTATCCACGAGCGTAATCGTGACCGGCCGTTCTCCCGGTCCTTGCAGCCGCTCCTGCAAAGCCAGCAGTTCTCCCGACAGCACTACTTCGCGGTCGGCTCCGAGAATGACATCCCGTTCGTCACGCAAGCTCGAGATATGCTCACACACCTCATCCATCGACCTGCATGTAATATCGGCCGCATCGACCGCATCGCTAACCCCGGCGCTTTCATCCGCGGGCATCCAGAACACGGCTGTGAACCCGCGCTGGCGAAGCCGATGGAAGATTTCCGCCAGGACGACCAGCTGTCCCATCCCTGGCCGCGCGACCAGACCGACCGTACCGCCCCGCACAAGCGGAGCGAACAAATCCAACGTTTTTACGCCTGTCTCGATCATGCCCATCCCACTCCCCCGAATGATCAATTCATCTAATGTACAGCCGGCAAGCGCGGCGAGAGTAACCAACGTTCGGACTTCCGCTCGCCCAACGGGTATTTTGCCGGTACACAGGTTCGATACGGTAGCTGGCCTCAACCCGGCTGCCTTGGCCGCTACGGTCAGATTCGGAACCCGCCGCCGCAGCAATGGAACATTCAACTGTAAATGCTCACTCACTTATACTCCCTCCTTTGTTACTTTATATAGTAATTATATTTACTCTAAAAAGCAATGCTTATTTGCATGATTATTCCATAAATCCGCACTAGTCCAAAACAACGCACAAAAAAACCAATCGAACAATATCGAGTTCGATTGGTTTTTCGGTTGTGTTATACCTTTATTACTGGACGATCCGGTCGATCAACCCGTATTTTACAGCCTCCTCCGCATCCAAAAATCGATCGCGGTCCGTATCCTGCTCAATCCGTGCGATTGGCTGGCCGGTATGCTCAGAGAGGACGCGATTAATCTTGTGCCGGGTCTTTATGATCCAATCAGCATGAATCTGGATGTCAGCCGCCTGCCCACGCACCCCGCCGAGTGGCTGGTGAATCATCACCTCGCTGTTCGCGAGCGACAGCCGCTTGCCCTTCGCGCCTCCCGCGAGCAGAACGGCGCCAAAGCTTGCCGCCATCCCTATGCAGATTGTAGATACATCAGGCTTAATGAAGCGCATCGTATCATAAATGGAGAAACCGGAGGTCACCGAGCCTCCCGGACTATTAATGTACATTTGAATATCCTTTTCGGGGTTCTCTGCGGCTAAAAACAGCAGCTGAGCCACAATCGAATTGGCCATCTGATCTTCAATTTCTCCGGATACCATGACGATTCTGTCGCTTAAGAGCCGGGAATAAATATCGTAGCTGCGCTCTCCCCGGCTGGTCTGCTCTACCACATACGGTACTAAATTCATGGGACGCTTCTCCTTTCATTATGCCGCCAACATGGAATAGAAGCTGTAGACGGTGTTTGTCCCCATTCCCTGACTGCGGCGGGCGCGGTGCTCGAGCACTGTCCCTATGCATACAACAGGCTCGATGATATCGTTCATTCCCAAAGCGACGAGCCGGTTCGCATCACCATTGCGAAATGCGGACAGATAAGCTTTCAACAGCTCTTGTTCCGCGTCCTGATCCCAGGGGTCGGGAAGCCGTTCGGCTTCGGAGTCGCCGAAGGATCCAAGCACTGTGCGGGCACGATGAAGCGCTGACTTAATTGCTCCTTCCGTAGTGTTGAGCAGTGTTGCGGTATCGGCTGATGTGTATCCGAACGCCACCCTCAGCAGAAATACGGTCCGCTGCAGCGGCGACAAGTGCTTGAGCATAATCCACAACGCGGACTCCAGCTCCAGTCGGGTATCGACGCCTGACTCAATCGGAAGTTCCGTCGCGTCTTGAAGCCGCTTAGCGGCACGCTCCTTGCGGATGCGGTCAATCCAGGCATGCTTGGCTGTCCGCAGCAAGTAAGCTTCGGGATGAACTGATTCGCCGCCTGTTCGGCGTAAAGCCGGCAACGCCTTGAGGCAAGCTTCCTGAACGAGATCCTCCGCTTCCCACTTCGAAGCAGTCAGGGATAGACAATAGTTCCGGAGCGAAGGGAGCGCCCCAATAAGAGCAGCATGCACCTCAGCTTCGGATGATTGGAAATCGGATTTCACAAAGGCCATGGAAAGGGCCCTCCTTTGCTAAGTCCATCATTTACACTAAGTAAACGTATGAACGATTGAAAAAGATACGCGGCTTCAAAAAATGCATAAATCCCCTATAATTGAACGGGCTGGCGATATCCGCTCCTTCTTTTCTTCCAAAATAATTGTACGGCTATTCTCCTACGGAATTTCTTGCAAAACTCGAAAAAAACGAAGTGAGAGCATTTAAACTACTGGCTCGAGCCACTAAAAACAAGATACGGATACAGGATCTACATACGAAGCAGGGGCGGGAAAATAAGCAGGTACGGCAGAGATCTTCAACTCATGCAGCTTATTCATTTCTTGGTTTATCTGACTCGCGTTTGCTCGAAGATATGGATGTATCAATCAGATATATAATGAGCACAAAACCAATCTCAGAAAGAATAGAGAAGTGAACCGAGGTCATCAATTCATCAATAATATGAATAGCAGAAAAGTCGAGTAAAATCCGAAAAATGGCGGCGTGCCGCTTCTTGACAATTCGCCCGGTTTTATGAAAGTATCTAGCTTTAAAAAATATTAAAATCACATTGACAATAGCATCGGCAATCAATGAAAAACCAAAAAACATTAATATCGACGTCCATGATTCATATTCGACTCCTAATAATTCGAAAATGCCGATATTAAAAAAAAGAAAAAAACAAACAACTCCAATCAGTATAGAAAGCAATAAAATACTTACAATAATGATGGGAATTATCTCTTTTAACATTTCCTTTTTTCTTTTCATTTTTTACCTCTCTCGTTATGATGTGGCTAATAAATGTCATAATTACTTTTGCAATTGCCTCAGCAACATCTTTTGGAACTTTAACCGCAACTGCTGCTTTCACTATTGCCCCTTCTGTCCATTTCTCAATAGAGTCAAGCGCATCAGCCATTTTCGATGAATACTTTCTTACGTTTTTAGCCATCTCTTTGTTAAATAGTTTGAGAAAAGGTTCTAAGGCCCATCCTCCGATTCTTAAAGCATGTTTAATAGTCTTGGCCGTGGCAAAAACAGGGCGCGAATCTTGCAGTTTCCGCTAAAGTCGTCAAAAAGGCGCATATTCATGCAATGTCTTAGTGACTAACCGCTTTAAATCAAGCACTCGGTTTGGCGCCTCTGCCGTCGAATGATTCAGCATATCACATAAGGCAATTAGATCTTCTAACTTAGACAGCAGCTTCCAGTTGGAAGGAAGAACTCCGCCGGATTGCACATACGAGCGAATAAAATGGCGCTCAAACGTAGAGTCGTTCTCTTCATAGCGTAACATGTTGGCGATATCCACAAGCCGGCTTCCGGAAAAAGCGAATTCCCAATCCAATACTGCCGACACGGTGCAGCCTCGCGATTGCTGGATAAGTATATTTAATCCGTTAAAATCGGAATGGACAAGAACTGGTGCTTCCAGTTGCTCCGATAACTGCGGACCATATCGCTGGCTGAATGACCACAGAGCTTGCGCAAGCTCCTCCCCAAGCCAATACCCAGATTTCTTTACAAAAAGACTATCCTCGATAAAAGCAAGAAAATGATCGGAATCCATCCTAAAAGAGTGAGTTACATCGAGATTTTTACCGAAAAATCCGGCTACGGGAAAGGAATGGGCATGAATTTGGGCGAGGCTGCTGCCGACGGAAGCCGCTGTCGCAATGACATCTTCGGCAGCGCCTTCTCTTAGCACATCTCGCAAAAGCGCCCCTTCTTTCCACTCGAGTACGGCCCACGGCCTCTCGAATCTGGTGCAGCTCATATCGGCACACAGAATATGCGGGACAGGGACGGTGTCCTGAACGAACCGGGAAATTGCAAGTTCTTTGTCCGCCACCTCTTCGCCTCCCCTATATAAGCGAAGCACGTAGGGCTTATCTATTCCGTCAAGTTGGATCTTATAGTTGGTATTGCTGTATCCTTCGCTAATTCGTGTTGCAGCAGTCAGTCGTTTGCTGTTAAATAAGGGGCCGACCAGCGCCTCGATTTCAAGCAAGTTAAGTGCTACAGGAGCTTCCGTTCTTTCCCAATTGTCTTTCATAATACGAGCCTCCCTCATGTTCAACATTTTCATTGTAACAGAGCCGCACCTTTATCGCCCCTCCTTGTCTCATCCATTGGATGTTGGGCTACTGCGACCAAGCCAAAAAACCAACCGAACACAAGGCTCGATTGGTTATGACAATACTTCAATCATTAATGTAAAGGCACCATAAGCTTATGTAACTGTTTCGGGCCTTCCTCCGACGGATTCTCTTCATACAGAATGAGCGCTACCGATGATTGCGGTTTTTCTTCAAAGTTGATCTGTATTTCAAACTTGCCCCAGTCTGGACCTCCAGCACTTGCAGTAGTAAATGACTTAATAATCGGCTTCGAATTTTCCATAACTTCAAATTGTACGGTCCCCTCATATACTCGGGCTTCGCCTTTCACGACATAATGGCCGGGTCTTATTTTGTGGATCATTAGGTTGCGGAATGCTTCATTTCCAAGGGGGGTTTGCTTCTCGCCGGCTTGCAGCTCTGCTCCATATATTTGAACGAACTGTCTAATCGGGGTAAAGCTCGTTCCATTCCAATGCAGGACGGTCTCGAGTATTCCCAACCGATCTGCTTCATACTGACCAATAATGTTTTGAGCGGCAGTCAAATCGTAAGTACCGTTTCGTTCGTAATCAATCGGATACAGCCCGCCTACATTACCTACTTCTCCTGTCATTGGTTTTATCAGTTTTCCATTTTGATCATAAATGGATGCCAAATAATCGGCACCTTTATACGCGATATCAATTGTATACTTGGTGCTCATCTGACGATTGATGACATCCACTTTGAAGTTGTCTTTATATACGACATCGTAGTTCTCTTTCGTTTTGTTGTAGATTTCAGAATCAAATATACGTTGAAAATGATCATTCTTAAAGGAATATAGATTAGCGTATATGATGCCGCCGCTTCCTCCAGCATCGATTACAATAAAAATGTCGTCCACTTTATCACCGGTAAAATCCCCTAAAAATATCGTCGGATTGTATCCGGCATTTGCGGCAAGAGGGATTTTTGTAATGTTTTTGGTATGGCCGTCTTGCACGAATAGGTCAATATTATCGAAAAATGGACTTCCTGCTCCGAAAGGTTTGTTTCCCGTCAAAAAGACCCGATCCGGCACCCTATCTCCGTTCACGTCTCCATGCTTCATATCGAGTATCAGGCTGTTAATGCCTTTGGCATCGGCCTTGGGCTTCGATTGAGTATGCTCAAGCTCCTGCTTCAGCTGAAGCAACTTCTCTTTCGATGGATAAGGATGAGGAAGACTGAGCGCATGCTCAATCGATTTCAACGCTAAATTTGGCATGCCTGCCTTGGCCTGCGCGTCGGCAAGATAGTACCAATAAAATGAGAAGCTTGGATGCTCCTTCACTAATGTTTCGTAATAAGCTGCTACCCGTCTGAAGTAATAAGGGTATACATCCTTAGCCGGAATCAGTCCTGCCGGGCTCCAACGGTAAATTTCAACTGTATACGCATCTCCTGTATCATGTTCCCATAACGCGATTTCAGCTTTTCCGTCCTTTCCGTGCTTGCCAGGCATATCTTCGACCTCGAGCTTGCTGAAATAGATTCCCTTAGGAAACAGGTGTTGAAAACCGTGTGGCGTCCATTGCAACCCATCCAATTCCGACCATATGCTTCCAATCTGCCACCCCATGATAATATTATGGGCATTACTTCCTGTAACCGGCGCCGCCAACAAGTTCGTTACGTTATAACCATTCCCCTTTATGACCGCCGACCTTCTCCAAGTGCCGTCAGATTGCTTCAATATCGTGACATATAATTGTTCTTGGTCTTTATATACGGCGACGATCTCATTCTGGCCGTCTCCGTCTACATCAGCAACGATATATGCCGGTCGGTTATTCGGCAATAGTGCAATTTCTGCTCCGGGCGGGAGTGAGCCGGTTATTTCGTGCAAGTAATCAGTGTGATTGACGCTCATACCGAATTCCTCCTCCTTTCTCTGACCGCCACTAAGGGTCATCAGATTGTATGCCGAATCCCGTCATGAACATTCCTTTTGCTGCAATATGCCGCATGATTCAAGCGAATAATAACAAACACCACCTCCCATTTACGGGAAAGTGGTGTATTTGTTAATCCATTCCGAAATCTATCGTTCCAATACATTTTGAACCCAGATTGAGTCCCATTTTACCTAAACCGATTAACCCGACTCTCATGATGCATTGACTTCAAGGATGATGCGTAGCAGGTTATAGCCTTTCTGCATGTTAGCATGTCGTATATTTCGGACTTTCAAACGTTCAAAAGCTGCTTCGCGATGCGTACGGCGTTCTCGACCGTGAATCCGAAATGCTCCATCACTTCATGTCCCGGTCCGGAAGCGCCGAACGTGTCGATCGAGAGCACGTTGCCCTGTGAGCCTGCATATCTTTCCCATCCCATCGAAATACCGGCTTCCATCGCTATCCGTGCTGTCACGGATGGAGGCAGCACCGTTTGCTTATAGTCAGCGGATTGGCGTTCAAACAATTCCCAGCTCGGCATGGCCACGACGCGGACGGAGACACCTTCGCGCTCCAGTTCGGCCTTCGTCTGCACCGCAATGGCCACCTCGGAACCTGTCCCGATAAGAATAAGCTCTGGATTGTCATTCGTCTCGGCTAAGACGTAAGCGCCTTTGGCCAGGGCATTCACATTCGCGGTCGTAGCTTCAAGCACCGGCAAGTTCTGGCGGCTCAATACGAGTGCAACCGGACCGTCCATTTGCTGCAACGCATATGCCCAAGCGCTAGCCGTCTCGTTCGCATCGCTTGGGCGAATGACCGTCAGCCCCGGGATAGCGCGCAGAGCAGCCAACTGTTCGATCGGCTCGTGCGTAGGCCCGTCCTCGCCGACGGCGATGGAATCATGCGTGAACACGTACACGACTGGCAGCTTCTGCAACGCCGCCAGACGGATAGTCGGGCGCAAATAATCGTTGAAGACGAAAAATGTGCTCACGAACGGCTTCACGCCGCCGTGCAGCGCGAGACCGTTGGCGGCCGCTCCCATGGCATGCTCCCGGACTCCGAAGTAAACATTGCGGCCTGCGTACGATTCAACCGCGAACTTCTGCTCCTCGCGAATGTCTGTCATGGTAGAATGAGACAGATCCGCGCTTCCCCCGAATAGGGATGGCACGATCGATACGTAATGATTGATCGCTTCCCCGCTTGCGACACGGGTGGATACCATTGTCCCCGGTTCAAAGGTCAAAATGTGCTGCGGAGCGATTCCTGCCTTACCAGCGATGGCATTCTCCAATTCATCGTGCAAGGCGGGATGTTCCACTTTATAGGAAGCCATCAATTGCTGCCATGCCGCTTCCTTCTCCGCACCTGCTCGCTGCTTCTCTTCGAAATGGGCCTTAACCTCGTCCGGCACGAAGAAGTCTTCTTCGTATTGCCAGCCGTATGCAGCCTTGGTCGCTTGTGCTTCCTCAGCGCCGAGCGGATTGCCGTGCGCTTTGTTCGTTCCGGCGACCTTCGGGCTGCCATATCCGATAATCGTGCGGATTTCGATCAATGTCGGCTGAGCCGTATGCTGCTTGGCCGCTGCAATCGCCTCCGTAATCGCAGCCACATCATTGCCGTCCTCGATCCGGATATAGTGCCAGTTTGCAGACTCCATCCGTTTTTCTATATTTTCCGAGAATGAAAGGTTCAATGTTCCGTCCAGCGAAATGTCATTGGAATCATACAGAACAATCAACTTGCCGAGCTTCATATGACCGGCCATCGACATCGCCTCGTACGATACCCCTTCCATAAGGTCACCGTCTCCTGCCAGCGCATAAGTATAGTGGTCGATAACCGGAAAGCCTTCGCGATTGAACTTTGCAGCCAGATGCGCCTCTGCCATTGCCATGCCAACCGCGGAGGAGATGCCTTGCCCAAGCGGACCGGTCGTCGCTTCAACGCCATCCGTATGTCCGACTTCGGGATGGCCCGGTGTTCTGCTATGCAGCTTCCGGAATTGCTTCAGGTCATCCAGCGTAACTTGATAGCCGAACAAGTGCAGCAGGCTGTACAGCAGACTGGAACCGTGACCCGCTGACAAGACGAACCGATCGCGATTGAACCAGCCCGAATTGGCAGGATTGTGCTGCAAATGGTTAGCCCAGAGAGCGTACGCCATCGGCGCGGCTCCCATCGGCAAGCCGGGATGACCGGAATTGGCCCGGTTCACCGCATCGATGGACAACGTTCGAATTGTAGTAACGCTTAATTGCTCAACGGACGGGTTCATATTTGCACTCTTCTCCTTTTTTGTTGACGATATGTGATACCGTTGCTGCATCTGAATCGAGAGCAGGCCACCAATGAAAGCCGTCTTCTTCCAGAAGGCCCCGGGACGCCTCAGGACCATCGCTGCCTGCTTCATACAAGTGAAGAGGCACAAAATTGTTGGCCTTATCTTCGAACGCCTCTAGAATCGGCTGCACCCATTTCCAGGACAGCTCCACTTCATCCCAACGGGCAAAAAATGTTGGATCACCCACAAGCGCATTATGGATTAGGTTCTCATACGCTTCAGGGACATCGTCCTGATTGGCGGCATAATGAACGCGGATCGGTTCTGTCTTTAAATCGTTGTTTGCATCTTTCACATTCAGCTGGAAGGAGATCCCCTCGTTCGGGCCGATATCGATGATCAGCAGATTCGGAGTGGTCGGCTCATTTGTCCGGCTATATTTATCGAGCGGATCTTTGAATTCGATGACGATGCGGGTCGATTTCTCCGCCATCCGCTTCCCTGTTCGAATATAGAATGGAACCTCGCTCCAGAAGTAATTGTCAATCCACAGTCTTGCGGCAATGAACGTATCATTGTTAGATGCTGCTCCGATACCGGGCTCTTCGGTGTACCCTGCAACAGGCTTGCCATCGATGTATCCTGACGTATATTGGCCGCGGATTACATGATGGATAACTTCTTCCTTGTGGAACTGCCGCAGCGAGGCCAACACCGATCTCTTCTTGTCGGCGACGTCCTCGGCCGTGCTGTGTCTCGGGAGCTGCATGGCGAACATCGTCAGCACTTGCAGCATATGGTTCTGGAACATATCGCGAATTGCGCCGGCCTTGTCATAGTAAGCCGCGCGCTCCTCGACGCCAACCGTTTCGCTCGCCGTGATTTGCACATTGGCGACGTATTGGTTTTTCCATAACGCCTGCAAGATCGGGTTCGTGTATTCCAACATTTGCAGGTTCTGAATCATTGGCTTGCCGAGATAGTGGTCGATGCGGAACACTTCCTCTTCGGCGAATACGCTGCTTAACTGCTCGTTCAAGGCGCGGGCCGATTGCAAATCTCTGCCGAACGGCTTCTCGATCAAGAGACGCTTCCATCCAGACACGCTGCCCAAGCCACTTTCCTGGATGTTCCGCGCAATCGTCTCGAACAATTCCGGAGCGACTGACAGGTAGAAGATGCGGTTCTCGGGAATGCTAAGCTGTTGCTCGCGCTTGCGCACCAGCTCGAGAAGCTGCTCGTAATCTTCCGGAACCGCCACGTTCAGCCGGCAATATCGGAACAGATCCAAGAAAGCGTTCAGCTCGGCCTCATTCACTGCCGGCCGTCTGGAAAATATCCGGA
This sequence comes from Paenibacillus sp. OSY-SE, assembly GCF_000283315.1. Taxonomy (NCBI): domain Bacteria; kingdom Bacillati; phylum Bacillota; class Bacilli; order Caryophanales; family Paenibacillaceae; genus Paenibacillus; species Paenibacillus sp. OSY-SE. The sequence continues at coordinate 72,525 of NZ_ALKF01000186.1, forward strand.
TCGATTGTTCCACACGGCTGCGAAAATCGGACTCCGTCCATTCTGTTCTTCCAAGACCAATGACGGAAAACGATGGGGACAATTTACGATCTATATATAAGTTAAAGAGGGCCGGATAGATTTTGCGCTGTGCCAAATCTCCAGTAGCTCCAAATAGTACAAAGGTTGCTGCGTTCATTCAAAACCCTCCTGCCTGTTGTCGAGGTTGTTCAAATAGTGACCTTTTTGAACTCGTATTATTATGAAGTGAAATAATCGTATGAAAAGAAATCCGCTCGGAGGAGCGGATTTCCCATGATTGCGCATGTGCCTCAGCCTAATGTCTTCTGGCCGGGTCTCCAGTTCGCAGGACACAGACCTCCCGCTTGGAGCGCCTGCAAAATGCGCAGCGTTTCGTCGACGCTGCGGCCCACATTCATATCTGTCACCACTTGGTAACGAAGGATTCCTTCCGGATCGATGATGAACAAGCCGCGATGCGCAGCTGCCGTCTCTTCATCGAGAATGCCATAGCTATGAGCAACCTCTTTTGTGAAGTCAGATACCATCGGATAGTTGATCGGACCGATGCCGTTGTGGTCGCGCGGCGTTTGAATCCATGCCCGGTGAGTATGAATGCTGTCGACGGAGGCGCCGAGAATCTCACAGTCAAGCTGTTTGAACTCCTCGTAGCTGTCGCTGAAGGCAACGATTTCGGTTGGGCATACATACGTGAAGTCGAACGGCCAGAAGAAGAACACGAGCCATTTCCCGCGATAATCCTCCAAAGAAATACGCTCTTCGAGTGTCTCGATATTCTTCGTCGAGAGCAGGTTGAAGGAAGGCGCAGGAAGGCCTACTTTGGCAAACGGATAGTCGGTCGTCATTGTCGTAGCTGCTGTCATGGATGTTGGTTGCATCATTTGATATCTCCTCTTACGTTTCGTATTTTCGTATTTTTATTGAAGTTCTGCCAGAGCTTTGTTCAATTGGATTTGGTTGAAACCAAGAATGTTTGCGTCACCGATGACAGTGACCGGTACGGATCTCATCCCGGTATTCCACAATTCCTCGGCATACGTTTCATCCTTGTCGATATTCCGTTCTTCGAATTCGACGCCTTTTTCGTTGAGGAATTTTTTTACTTGCGTGCAATATTGGCAATGCGTGCTGGAATAGACGATTACTTTTTTATTATTGGACATTGGTTTCTCTCCTTTATTAGCTTCATTAAGCCTATAATATTTATCCTCATCAAAAGGGTACATTACGAATGAACGGATTCCAGAAATCGTTCACAATCAAGTGCCGCCATACAGCCGGTACCGGCTGCGCTGATGGCCTGACGATATCGGTTATCCTGAACGTCTCCGCAGGCAAATACGCCTGAAATGTTCGTTGCCGTCGTTCCTGGATTGACCAGCAGATATCCGTGCTCGTCCGTCGTCAGCTGACCGCCGAGGAACTTCGTGTTCGGTGTATGGCCGATTGCCACGAAGATGCCTTGCGTCTCGATGATTTCTTCCTGTCCGGTATCGTTGTTTCTTACCTTCAGACCAGTCACGCCATGTTCTCCTGCTACTACTTCAAGCGGTGTCCGGTTCAAGCTCCAGCTAATTTTGTCATTTTGGCGCGCGCGTTCCTGCATAATTTTCGAAGCGCGCAGCTCAGTGCGACGGTTGACGAGAACAACCTCAGAGGCGAAGCGTGTCAGGAAATTAGCTTCCTCCATCGCCGAATCCCCTCCTCCGATGACGATAATCTTCTTGTTGCGGAAGAAGAAACCGTCACAAGTGGCGCATGTGCTGACACCCCGTCCGACATTGTCCCGCTCTCCGGGAATACCGAGATATTTGGCGGATGCGCCTGTCGATACAATCAACGTCTCCGTCTGGATCTCGCCGAGTCCATCAACCGTCAACGTAAACGGGCGTTGAGACAGATCCGTTTGACTCACCCAGCCCGAACGGAATTCAGCTCCAAAGCGTTCCGCTTGCTTGCGCATATTGTCCATTAATTCCGGCCCCATAATTCCATCAGGGAAGCCGGGGAAGTTCTCGACTTCAGTAGTCGTGGTCAACTGGCCGCCTGGTTCCGGTCCTTCGATAATTAAAGGATTCAAGTTCGCACGGGCCAAGTAAATGGCTGCGGTAAGTCCAGCAGGTCCCGTTCCGACAATTACTGTTTTGTACATGATATCAGCTCCATCATTTATCTCAATTTAGATTTAAACTTAAACTAAATATAAGTTTGTGTTTAAAAAGGCCCTTTTCAGCACCGAGAAGGTTGCAAGAACCCGAAGAAGGAGGAGCGGAGTGTAGGCAAGACTACATGAGCACCGGACTTCAAGGGTGAATGCAAGATTCGATGTCGAATTTACTTCAAGGTATATACTTCGTGATCAAAAGGAACTTTTTAAACTACCTCTATAAATCTTGCTTACAAAAACATCATACCATCGGTGCAACGCTGCATCATGAAGGTATGATGAAGACAAAATGAACCCTTCATGAAGAATACATGAAGGGTTCATGAAGATTAATCAGCTATTCGATAGCCGATCCCTCTTACGGTAACGATATACTTTGGATTTTTGGGGGCATCCCCCAGCTTCTGGCGCAAGCTTTTAATATGAACGTCGACGGAGTTGCTGCCTCCGAAATAATTTTCTCCCCACACAAACTCCATAATTTCCTGTCTGGTCATCACGCCGCCGCCTTTTAACAAGAGCCCTTTGAGCAGATCGAATTCAGTTCGGGTCAGTTCGATTTTCATTCCTGCTTTTAGTACAATAATGCGCTTCAAGTCAACGACTATATCCTTGAACCGCAATTGGTCATTGCCTTCCATCGGCTGCAGGGAATCATTCGAGCTTACCAGTTCCTCGATCTTGGCCAAGGCGGCTTCGATCGGGCAAGGCCACAGCAGAACCTCTTTTCCTTGCGTATCTGAATCCTCCCCTTCACCGTGCAGAAGGAGCATGGAACGATGATTTCCGGGAATGGAAGCCGACTTATCGGCAGGAACGGTCCGCGTCCGATCGACGATAATTAAGTCACTGTTCATCGATAGCAAGACAGGATCTTGTTCCTGATGGAACAGCAGAACATCATAACAGCGGATGGTGAGGGCGACGAACAGTGAACGAATGGATGCCGGGAACGGACTGACGATGACGACCCGTCGCGTCGTCTCGCAGAACTGCCCCTCTTCGAAGCTCGTTGCAGAACCTGTTGCGTTATCATTTATTGGACTGTTTTCTTCGAATCGCTGCACGCCGCACACACTCCTTTAAATAGAAACTCCTCTTCCGTAATAGCGAAACCTGTCTCCTCAGCTATACGCTCCAACCACTCCTTAGGCTTAGAGATGCATACTTCCTCCACCCGGCCGCACTTGACGCACACGACATGCTGGTGATCATCCGTGCGCGCATCATAGCGGCTTGCGTCTCCTTCCAGCTTCAACTCGCGAATGAGACCTTCCTTCGTCAAGTACCGGAGAGAATTATATACCGTCGCATAGGCGAAGCTATGTCCGTGTTCCTTGAGACGATCCATGACGTCCGACGCGGTCGGGTGATCTGATGAATGAGATATGATATCATATATCGTTTTACGCGGAATCGTTAACATTCCTTTGCGAGCCATGAGGAAACCTCCATTTTTATACTTAGTTTAAATATAAAAAACATCGCCTCATAAGTCAACCTCACTGCATCCCCCGTGAAAAAGTAAGGCGGAAGGGTTGGGCGTGTCAGCGTGCCCACTTGTCCCATCCATTGGATTTGATCCAATGAAACAGCAGCGCATATCTCTATACCGTCGCTTTGATTGGAATTGATCCAATGGTTTGACGCTTCATCCGCGCGAATGGCTGAAAAACGGTCCGTTCCATTGGACAAATTACAGTCCACATGCCGTTTAACCGCCGCGTCCGTACACTTGACTATACATGTTCCAATGGGACTAACTTCGACCACTTCGACCTCACCCATGGAAAAGAAAAAAGCGAGTTCTGCGTCGCCACGCAAACCCGCGTGTCGTTTTCTGCTCCGGGTTCGGGGTCTGCTGGCCGACCGTTGGCGGCGTCGTTCCACCCGTACACCCAACTAACAGAGATACGGCCATGATGAATGCTAAGACAGGGCTGACAGCTTGCTTAAGCTTCAATTGAATGCGTTGCTGCATCAATCTCAACAACCAATAGCAGCCACTCCTTGCGAATGGCTGCACGTACGGCTTGCCGAAGTTCCTCTTTTACCGGGCACCGTACAGGCTGGCCAACAGCTCTGAAATAGAAGCGGCCAGACTCGAATTTTCAATTATTTTTAACGTTGCCGCGTACACATTATGCTTAGGAGGCTGCCATGTTAATTCGTGTTCCAAAATATGAAGCTCTTTATTTTCAACATAACTCTTAACGATCGACTTGGGAATTAGGGTAAACCAATTTTCCTCCAAGCAACGTTTCATCACAATCGTTGTCTGATTGATTTTAAAGGCAGGCATATACCTCTCACCCATTTCATGGTAAAACCAATCCATAAACGGCTTGCCCCAGTCATTCAGCACAAAATTCGATCGGTGCAAATCATCCATCGTGATCTTGCGACCGAACGGTTGACGAGCGACAAAAACATAATCATCTTCGATGATGTGGTGCACCGCCAGTCTCGGATGGCGCGGCTTCATATAAGTAATACCCACATGAATAATACCGTCAATGACCTTCTCTAACGTATTCTCCGAAGAGTGCGTCAATAATTCGCAAGCAATAGCGGGATGGTTGTGCTGGAATTCCCGCAGTTGCTCTCCGAATATATACATCCATGCTGAAGTAGGTCCCCCGATCACAAATCTTTCAGAATACTTTTCTTGCAATTTTAATGCCTCTATACTTTCCGCATACAGAGAAATCATTCTCTCGGCATAGGGCAAGAAGGACACGCCTGCTGGTGTTAAAGCTACGTGTTTGTTGTTTCTTATTAGTAAAGGTGTTCCCATTAACTCCTCTAATGTCTTAATTCTTGCCGTTACCGTCGATTGCGCCACATGCAAGCTCTCTGCGCTTCTGGTGAAGTTCTTGCTCTTTACTACAGCAAGGAAAGCTTGCAATTGCTCAATATCCATTTCAATCCCTCCTCTTTAGAGGTTGTTTAAAAGTTCCCTTTTAATCACGAAGTATTTTGAGAGGCAATTCAACATCCAATCTTGCATTCACCCTCGAAGTCCCTTGTTTTGAATCGAAATATCCGATTGTTACCATGCAATATATTCGTTATACAAATTCAATGCTAGCAAATATAATGGGACAAAGCCAGCGGGACACTTATCTTACGTAAAGTGTGACTTCGGAACAGGAGGATGTACAATTGTATAATTGCATCATATTTGATGTTGACGGTACTTTGATTGATACGGAACAGGCGCTTATCGCATCATTGAAGCAAGTGTTATATGAAGAGCTTGGGGCGGTGTATGAAGACGAGCAGTTGCATCTCATATTGGGGATTCCCGGCCGTGACGCGCTGATGAAGCTTGAAGTGAAGGAGATTGACACAGTGCAAGCAAAATGGAATCAATATTTGCAGGAAAATGCGCATCTGACAACCGTATTTTCAGGTATCGAACACGTGCTCAAGACGCTTCATGAGAGAGGGATGGCTGCGGGCATTGTAACTTCGAAGACGCGGCAAGAATTGATCGACGACTTTGTGCCATTTGGGTTAAGCAGCTATGTGCCGAATGCGATATGCGCCGATGATACGCTGCGCCATAAGCCTCATCCAGAACCATTGCTTGCATTTATCAAGAAATATGGCGTGGATCCGACGAAAGCCATCTACATTGGTGATACAAGCTACGATATGGAAGCTGCGCACGGAGCAGGGATCGATTTTGCTTTGGCGTTATGGGGCAGCAAGAAAGAGATATCCGGTCATGTCCGTTATCAGCTTCAATCTCCACTGGACATATTGCAGTTGATTGCCCCGTTATACCCGCTAGATGGTGCGTAATAAGAATGGCGGCGATTGAGAATCCCAAGCCCATCCTGGCCAAGTTAACAAACCTATCGGATTATGATAAGAATACGGAAGTGTGCACGGATTCATTAGGGTAAGGAGTTGCCAGGTATGACGGATACGATTGAGCCGTCGGTAGAAGAATTGCTGTCAGCCGGTTCTTCCGGCGGCAAAATGACGATGAAGCAAGCCCGAATTTTGTGAGCCTGTTCAAAATCGTGATGCAAGAGCTCCCCTTTCACCCTGAGCTGCATGCGCAGCTGCAGAAAGTGATCGTGTCTCAGATTAAAGAGCGCGTGGAGGCTGTCATTCGCAAATTCCAGGCTGAAGGGAAGTTGGTCAATCTCCCGATGGGAACGATTATTCGCCTCACCGCTTCCATTATCGTGGGATATATTTTGACTAGGGCGACCTTTGGCATGCGGGATGATTCTGGCTGGGACGATGAGTTAGAGCGCGAGGCAACCATTACGTTTATTATGAAAGCTCTGTCGCCATAATAACAGCGTAATCGAACCGCCACGGAGATGCGACGTGGCGGTTTTTTGGACTGAAATTGTAATTTAGAACATTTCATATTGATTCGGATTCTATCAGAATATATAAAGACCTTTCACTGGAACTGCATTGTATCCAGTGAAAGGCCTTTGTTATACTCTATTATCGTTTGACCAAGTCGACAAAGAATTGATTGTTTTTCTTCTGCACATCCATCGTCAAGTCCAATGCTTTGGCTATCATACGTGCAGGTACGTACAAACTTCCGTCTCGTGCGACAGGACCGCGGTATTTTTCTTTGATTACTTCACAATAATCCGATTCAGGCTGGCAGTTCAGTTCCGGCTTGTATACTACGGCATCATTTTCCCAGCTTTCCTCGCCCGCAGCACGAATGTTAATCTGATACCCCCGATAACTGTTCCCCCATACCAAGACCGTATGATCGCCGGCTGCAAGCTTATAGTCATGATACGTAAACAGTTCATCAGTAAGGGAGTATGTGAGCGGGAGCCCAAAAGCCGCTGCCAACTGCTTCAGCGAGACAAACATCTGTCCGTTCTGAATGAACATATCCGTTTCGTTCGCTTGCTTACCTTCCATGTAAAGCACATATTTGACGCTTTCTTCAGCATGGACAGATGGGATTGAATCGCTCACAGTCATCGTTATCGCGGCGATCAGTCCGGTTATAACGATGGCCGTTCTTTTCATAAAGCGCATGCGAGAACCTCCTCGTGTAAAAATATTTTAACTTTATTTTACAGCAAAGGGGTTTCCTTCGTTCTCAGGGACACGATCTTCAATTTGATTGCAGACCGATTGCGTAAGAAAGGAGGAGGGAAACACAAAAAAGAGTAGGACGAATCAACGCCCTACCCGATGTGTCCATCGAACCCAGCCCGGGTGTAAAAGGTGTCGCTCCCCGCTTCTTGCAAAAAACAGGAAATAAATCATCGACCTCTTCACACCTCCTGTCGTAAATTGTATAAATTATACAATGAGCTGCTTGAGATTACAAGTTCCATAACATCATTCATCCGTGAAAATTGTTGAACTACGAACGGAACCTCTTGACAATTGTTTTATATTGGGGTCATTATTATTGAGACAATATGTCAATGAATCATACCGAACATATTACTCCGATTGCGAGGTATAGTATGCATATCTTCAGTCCCTACATAACAATCGAACGGGAAGACTGGTCCAGGCTTCATGAGCAATCTCGCCTGTCTTTATCTCCGGAACGATTTGAGTCCTTGAAAGGCATTAATGAGCGCATATCTGTGGACGAGGTTGAAGACATCTATCTTCCCTTGACGAAGCTGATTAACCTCCATGTGGCGGCAGCGCAGCAATTGAGAGCGACAACAGCTTCCTTTTTGCAAAAAAAGACAGACAAAGTGCCGTACATCATTGGAATCGCCGGGAGCGTTGCCGCAGGCAAGAGCACGACAGCACGGCTGCTTCAAGCACTGTTGTCCCAATACGAAGAGCATCCCGAAGTGGAAATCGTGACGACCGATGGTTTTTTGTATCCGAACCGGATACTTGAAGATAAGCGCATGATGAACAAGAAGGGATTTCCCCAAAGCTATGATACGAAGCGGCTCATACAATTTCTGACGGACATTAAAGCAGGACAAGCCGAGGTGCATGCTCCGGTCTATTCCCATTTGTCGTATGATATCATTCCAGATGAGACTATAAAGGTCAAGAAGCCTGACATTCTCATCCTCGAAGGCATCAACGTCCTGCAGGTGAGCAGGGAAGCCAGTGTATTTGTCAGTGACTTTTTCGACTTTTCCATTTATGTGGAAGCGCGGGAACCCGACTTGGAGAAGTGGTATGTCGAGCGTTTTCTGCTTCTGAGGGATACGGCCTTTCAGAATCCGACGTCTTACTTTCATCGCTATGCCGAATTGACGGAAGAAGAGGCCATTACTAGAGCAAGAAGTATTTGGAGAGACATCAATCAGGTGAACTTGACTAAAAACATACTGCCGACCAAAGGCCGCGCCAAGCTCATCCTAAGCAAGGATACCGATCATCGAATCCAGAACGTTCACCTTCGCAAGTAATGGATTCACGCTTCTAAGCATACACTTCTGTATCGAACGGGCCTATTCGCCTTCTGGCTGTCGTCGGCATCTCTCTCCTTACCTTCGTATTGCAGGGCGCTGTAAATATAGGAACCGGCCGCGATCGACCGGACGACAAAGAGGAACGCAAACTCCCTTAATTATCTCACCCCATAAAAATGGCAGTCCGGGTATGTTGTTCGGACTGCTATCGCATTATTTACTCCACGATTAGCTACAGTACGGTCGCTGCCAAGTAAATTCGAACGGTACACCAGTTCATCCAATCTATCCCTATAATGGATAGGATGATAGAAAAAAAAGGTGCCTCTTGCGCATCATAAGAAGATACCAAGCTACCTCAGCACCTATTATCACTCACGTCAATTATAAGCTTCGAACATAGCGCTGCCTCTGCCTCTATAGAACCTCCTACTCTGACGTTTTCAGAGCCCACCAATATAAGAGTCGCCTTCCTAGTAGACATGAAGTTCATCCACCAAGTGCCACCCTCCCCGAACCGCATGAATCACAATTTGCTGTCTCTTCTGTTCGTTCTCAACCATTTAGCTTCATTCTCCCCTTACTTCAGGAAATAGTGTATTGCTCTTCTGTCTCCCACAGTTCGGGCGATGAAATAGGTGCAATCCATATGACCAACTGCTTCCTGTAATGAGGTGAGCATTCGCCCGCTGTCTCTGTACTGATTGGATGGAAGATTAGGCATATGCATCAAGCAACTTCATTACGATCATTAGAGGAATTGACCACATGGCAATCAACAGAGGAATTGGCTGCATAGCGGTCACTCAAGTAACTGGCTATCTGACAATCGCTAGAGTAACAAGATACCTGCCGCACGAGCTCTGCTAGAGTGATGACTGCTAGTATTAAACTCAGGAAAATCGATGCATTACATTTTAGGAATCATAATTATTTGACGCTTAAGTTAACATAATAATGTTTATGTACAGAGCGGAATCCGCTCTTCCTGCTTCAATGTCAGCACCTAATTGGATAGGTGTCCAATCAGAAAGGCTGGCCTTCTTCATACAATGAATTATTACGGTAAGGTGAAAGGGGTTCAGCATACATGGCGAACAGTTGTGCTGAATACAGAAGGTCGTCCCCCGCTTTGACTCATACGGATATCATCCTCGTTCTTTTCCTGCTTTTGGTCATCGTATGTCTGCTGTTGTTCGGATGCTGAAGCATTCCTGACGAACTTCATTTCAGACATCACCAGCCTGCATGCTATATGAACGAAAAAGCTCTGCTATATTTCGCATGAAATACAGCAGAGCTTCGCTATCTGGACTTGAACTCCCGCTCGCGATATTGCGAAGGGGTCATTCCGAATCGTTTGCGAAATACGGCGTGCAAATAATTTGCGCTTGCAAACCCTTCGGACACGGAAATTTTTTCAATGGGAAGCCGCGTTTCCACCAGCTTCCGGCACACCGCATCCAGCCTCACTTCCTCCAAAATAGCGCAGAACGACCAATTATCATGGTGCGCTTTCAAAATACGCTGAAGCTGGCGCGAGCTTATATTCAGCTTCTCGGCCACATCCTTCAACGTCATCATGCCCGCATAATTGGCACGTATATATTGCAGAGCGAGCCGATAGCGGTTCGCGTTCAAGTCGCGCGATGGAAGACTGGCTGGCATGTCTTTCATATCATAGGCTTTTACCGCGCGCAGCAAGATTTGGATAATGCTGTGCTTAATCGCCGTGTACGAACCTAAGGTATTGTCGCAGCGAGCCTGATAAGCTTCAAGAAAACAACACATCGCGTCATGTTTATCTATGGCTGGCTGCAGCGGCAAGGATTCCAGCATTTCAATACAACTGCCGGAGTCTGCGATTTCCCACTTATCTACATTCCGATCATCGCCGATAGATGGGGCCGAGGAACGGTCCACGATATCGATATGCAGGCATAACTCGTCCATCGCTTCGCTCGCATCGGCTTCTTGATAGTGCATGACTCCAGGGCCCGTTACATAGAACATGCCTGCGGTTAAATCGAACGATCGATCCTCCATGATCACTTTACCTTTTCCCCGGGGAATGAAGTGGAATTCAAACTCTGAGTGTTTATGAAATCCTACCGTTTTGCCAGGTGGAAACGTCGTTAGATGGAACCGGAGCACCCGGATTTCATAATGTCCCCAGCGGATCCGCAAATCAAGGCGTTCCAATGCATCCTTACGCTCCCACATCACTTCGTATGGAAAAGAATTCATTGAATAACACCTCCTGAAATTCGGATTAGTGTTCCAGCTCCTCCAGACCAATGGCGCGACGTTCTGCAACCGAGCGGTTGGAGGCTTCCATTAATTTGGTCAATTCCACCGCCATTCGGATATTCTCCTCTGCCTTCGTGTTATTTTGAATATGACTGACCCATTGATGGAAAGCGCTATCCCGATTGGACAACAACGGCTGTTCTTGCCAATCGTGTGCTAGTTCAGCTCCTTGGCGGTTAGTCCGAAGCAGAAGCTTCGCTTCCGGGGTTCCGTACAGGAGTGTTCCTTCCGTTCCATGCACTTCCACCGTGAACGGTGAATACGAATTCACGAAGCCCGCTTCGACGATGCCTACGGCACCTGATTGCGTCGAAAGCATCGATACCGCGTTATCTTCCACCGCTTTTCCTGTAACATAGCCATATTGAGCCGAGACATCAACCGGTTCTTCTCCTAGGAATAGCCGCGTTAAGTACATCGGATGGCAGCCAAGATCGATCAGCGCGCCGCCTGCACAGTCCTCCAGGCTATAAAAATGATCTGGCAGCCACCCGGCAATCGCGCCGTTATGAGATAAGCGGACACGAACCAACGTTACTTTTCCGAGCAGCTGTTGGGCCAATATTTGCTGAATCGTCAACGTATAACCATCATTCAAACGGGGCAGCGACACCGTTAACTTCACGCCGTTCTTCTCCACCGCTTCCAAAATTTCATTAACTTCTTTCAACGTGGGCGCAAGCACTTTCTCGGTGAAAATATGTTTGCCGGCGTTAGCTGCCGCAATCATCACATCCCGGTGCATGCGAGTCGGCGTATCTACAATAACGGCGTCGATATCACTGGCCAAAATGTCATCAAGCGAAGCATAGAAAGGCACGCCCAGCTTCTCTGCCGCTTGCTTGCCGCGTTCCGGATTTTCATCCCATACCGCACTTATTATCGTCTCAGGGTGTTCTTCCGCCTGTTTTGTATAGTCCCAAGCATGCACGTGCCAATAGCTTAATTTTCCGATGCGAAGTGACACAGCCATCTCTCCCTTTGTATATAAAATAATGACACCTGCATTCAATATAACACAGCTCACTCGAATTAAAAGTTTAATATGGCGACATCAAGTGTGTAAATTTACGACATGAAGCATCAATCCGTTATGCACTCTTTTACAGCGGACAAGGCCGCGCCACTCGGCACGCCCAACGCAAAATCGACAGCACATTGAGCATGAATTTTTGTTGTATCATAAACGGGTATACTGCAATTATGTTGTGAGATGAGCAGCCCTATTTCAGTACATCCAAGAATAACGGCTTCAGCTCCCTGTTGAATAAGATTATCAATAATTTTTACATAGGATTGCTTAGACTCTTCGTTAATAATTCCAAGACATAGCTCATGATAGATGATATCGTGTACAATCCCCCGCTCTTCTTCATCCGGAACCACGACATCCAGCCCATACTTGTCAATGAGTCTGCCTTTGTAAAAATTTTGTTCCATCGTGTACGCGGTTCCCAGCAAAGCGACTTTTTTTACTCCGTCTCTTATGATTTCATTCGCAGTTGCATCAGCGATATGCAGTAAAGGGATAGATACCGATTCTTCTACTTCGCTTGCCATCTTGTGCATCGTATTCGTGCAGATGACGATACAATCGGCTCCGCCAGCTTCCAGTTTTCGCGCTGCATCAATCATCATTTTTGTGGCTTCATCCCAGTTGCCTAGCTGTTGAAGGGATTTGATTTCTTGAAAATCTACAGAGTACATCAGACTTTTTGCAGAATGATGCCCGCCTATCTTTGCTTTTACTCGCTGATTTATAATTTGGTAATAAAGTAAAGATGACTCCCAGCTCATGCCGCCGATAAGGCCTATTGTTTTCAAAAGCGAAGCACCCCTAATCCATTTTTACTCCATTTTCGCATAAATGCTCATGCAGTGCCATACATGCTGCTCCTTCCTTTACTGATGAGGTGGCGTTGTACTAAGATTGATTATAAATAAAGAAGGTTAGAACGACTGGAGGCATAAGCAATGTTTGACCCAACGATATTCGACAATCTGAAAGTGGTATTCGAAGGCAAGCTGTATGATGTGGAAAGAGAAGCTGGCATACTGATCGTCGGACGCGAAGATATTATCGATCTGGCGGGATACAACCGGACGTTTCGAATGAGAGTAAAGCCGCAGGATGGCAGTTGTATCGCCGAGCTTCAAATTTCGAGCGGCTTGGCTGATTTCACCGGTGAGCTTCGCGGCATACGGATCGTTGATGAAGAGCCCGGAGCAGAGCTCCAGCTTACCTTCGAGTTGCCTGGAGAGCAGGCGGTTCACTCCCATCACGTTCATGAACAATTAACTGCTCTCTGGGCTGAATCGGCGGATATTATTCACGAGCGCTCATATCAATTAGAGCCATACGGCGATGCAACAACGAGTATATCAGCTGAGCCAGCCGACAATGGGGTATATCGAATCAGGGCGAAGTTTCGCCAAAAAGTGAATGAAAGCCATATCGATGACATCGATTCCTTAATCGATCATGTATTGAAGTCGATTGAAGCATTGGAATCTTGAGCAGCCAGCACCTCACGGAGATTATTGAGTGTTTCGATTTCGAATAAAAAACAAACCGCTCGTCCGGCGAAGGAATGAAACAATCATGTCCTTCGTGCCGAATGGCGGTTTGTATATGAAAATACGGTCTTTATGCAAGCGTCAAAACGTCTCTTCCGCAAAGCGCCTCGGTTATCGCTGACACCGACAGCTTGCATGGCTGATCCGGGAACTCGCAGCCGCTTGCGCACACGGCTAGCATATGTTCCGGGTCGGGAGCATACATCCTGAAACGATAACGGTATTCTTGATTCCGTGCAGCCATCTGAATGTCATCCATGCCGCCTACGGTGAATGCGAAGCTGTCAAGGGGGACGGTAAGCCCTGTCCCTTCCGCCTTCACGAAGCTTTCCTTCAATGTCCAAATCTTATAGAACATCGGAAGTCTTTCCGCTTCGCGCAATGACAGGATCGCCTCCGTTTCAGAAGCGGCAAAGAAGCGTTCTGCAATCGACAACTCGATGGGACGGATTTGCTCGATATCTACGCCCAGCGGAAGATCCGCCACGGCGCATGCGACCCAATCCCCCGAATGGCTGACATTATAGTGATAATCGGGATGGCTTGCCGCATAAGGCTTGCCATGCGTGTGCCGTTCAAATCGAATGTGTTCATTTGAACACCCGTATTGGGATATGATCAACGCGCGCACGATGCATTCGGATAGCAGCGTTCTCTTTGCGTCGATCTCTTGTCTGAAACGAGCAATGCTACTTTTCCGCTCTTCGCTTATATAAGGAAGCAGCTCTTCCATATCCCAGCATCCGTCAACCGGAACGATGACCAATTGCACCCCGCTACACCTCCCTAATGAGTATTAATTGTTCCACTACTATGACATTTCCAGTTCCAGACTCAAGCTTCGTTTCATGATGAACTCCTTCTTTCATCCCGTGATTCAGCTATAGCTGATACAGTCTGCAGGTTGCTTTACTGAGCAGGAAGCCATACGTTACCACTGCAAGGGCTGTTCTAGTCCCTTCCATACGATCCATCGAGCCAGTTCCCGATGTGCAGCGGTCCCTATCGCGTAAGGGTCACGTTCATCCGTATCCAAATCCAGTAGATGGAGCATGCCTCCGTACGAACCGACAGCTAACCGCTTGCCCGAAGGACTGACCGTAATGCCCGATATCGTGCTGCCCAAAAAATGCTGCCACGACAATGCTCCGTCAAGCCTTACGGTTCTCAAATAACCGTAGGCATCTCCTAGAATCATCTCATCGCCACGAACAGCAGCGGCATACACACGGGCCCCGTCTTCAATGATATCCTCCTCTCCGGCCTCCAGCGGACTTGAAGCAAGTGCCTCTTGTATGGAAGCGGACAGCGTAATGCCATTGTAGAAATGGCAAGAATTGAACAATATGCGTTCATCATCTCCGCTAAATAAACAGCAATGCGGATAGCTGCTCTCGGGATAGATTTCTGCCTTCAAATTACCTTCCGCGTCGTATAGCAGGTGTGAGCTTCCTTGGCTTCCAAGAGCGATATGCTTCTCATCGTGCGACAGCGCAGCATGAACCATATCAAGCCAGATGGCTTCAACATCGTCACTGCTCCAATCCTCGATTTCTTCTGCAGACGGATGAAGCAGCTTCGCTACTCCGGCTTCAATCAGATAGATTCCTAGATTGGACACAACAATCAGCTTCTTACCGTCAGCAAACGGGATAATTTCCGTGAGTTGCTCATGAGGCTGCTCTGCGTCCGCCAAGGACTGCATAGGACACCCCAAACTCTTAATGGAGTCGAGTATGTCGTTCCAAGAAAAAGAGTGCAGCAGCTCTCCTGTCAAATCATTATGTATTCCACGTAAAGTGCGGATGCCTTCCTCGTCGACAAGCGCATACGTTTCACAATTAGGAGAACGACCGACGAGCGTGATGTGCTCGAATTGCCTCGTGTCCCCTTCTTCGCTGCCGACATATATGCAGCCCGCTTCCCAGGTTGCGCCTGCTCGGAAGACAATGGTATGCTCATCGATGAAAAACAATGATTTCACCGCCTGAATTCTATCCTCGAACGCTCCCAATAACGGCCACGTGGCCGGCGGAAGCGCGCTGCGCAGCTGTTCGATATCTCCTGCTTCATTCGCGGCGGCTACCATTCCGAATACTTGTTCCGCCAGCTCGCGGCGGCCGTCCTCCTGCAAAGCACCCTCGTCCACTGCATCCCAGCCCTCGGTCAACCCTTTGCGCACAAATTCATTGACATTCTTGGCGTACCGCTCTCCTTCTTGACGCCATCGCATGGCAACGAGTTCATTCAACCACGTCATATCTTCACCTCTCCAATTCGCTTCCTTAATGCAACGAGCTCTTTTTCCATTATATACGAAGCTCATGTAGACGGACATGAACGAATTGCTGACAAAACAAAAACGCATGATCCATGAATTGATTGGACCATGCGCTGCTTATTATCTAATCCTTACTCGACGATGATCTTGCCGACCATATCATTATGACCGGTGCCGCACATAATCGAGCATTTGAATTCATATGTTCCCTCTTTGTCAGCCACAAACTCAGTCGATCCCGGCGAGTCTAGCTTCACTTTCAAATCCGGTATTTCTACACCGTGCATCCCTTGACTATTTTCAAGCGTCAATTTGACCGTTTGGCCCTTCTTTACCCTGATTTCTTTCTGATCAAATTCAAAATTGGACGCTTTCAACGTGACGGCTTGCACATCGCCCGAAGAAGCGGTTGCTGAAGTACCTTCATCTTTTGCCGCTGAATCGTTCCCCTGGCTGCCGCATGCAGCCAAAGCCACGGCGAGAAGAAGTGTGGATGCCGCAATGGCAAATTTCTTATTCACATCAATGCCCCCTCAACTCATTCACCCTGTTCACGAATTGCCGCGAACGGTTCGGTATTGGAAAAATGTTCTTCCCTGCTATCTATTGTAGCTATAAATTAAATCACAATTATTAGTCCAATATGAACGGAAGGTGAACGATGTTTGAACGAACAGTGACAAATACTGGATCGGATGCTCCCGCAATTCGCTCAAGCAATCGAATTGTCAGAAGAAGACAGACGCTCCATGGCGAGCTGCACAGCTATGACATCATCGATATAGCCGATAGGGAACAAATAGTCCGGAATAATATCTGCCGACAAAATAAAATACAAGAGCGCGCTTCCCAAGATATACCGATCTTCTGGAGTTACGCGTTCGTCGCAATATTTTGAGAACATGTAATGCAATTGATTGATGAAGGGCCCCCATCCGCTTACTTCTTTCACTTTGCTATGAAAAGATTCCAAAATGATGCGGTTCCCTTCTTCCGTTTGCGCATATTGCTCATATTTCGCCAGTTCTTGGCGAACGTGCTCTGCCGTCACCTGATAATCCAGCAGCCGGATAGAATGCAGCAATTCCTGAATGGTCGCCACGGAATCACCGATCTCCTCGCGCAGTTCTTTATGCTGCGTCCCTTTATTCAATCCTACCGCTTCCAGCAATTTATCCATCGGGAGATGAAGGTGCTCCGCGAATCGGCGCAGATGGTCGAGCTTTGCCGGCTGCTTGCCGTTGATAATTCTGGAAATCGTTGCTGTATCGATATTCGTGAGCCCGCTTAATTTTCGCATGGAAAGGGATTGTTGCTTCAACGAATCTTTCAACAGCATTCCCAAGTCCTCTGTCCCTTGATGGTCCGACATTGTCAATTCAATCCTTTCCTGTGAAATATGGAACACGGTCTATCGCTATCAGTATATGCACGAATGAGGAACGTCTGCTCACCAATCTTGCCGTCTTTCGCCCATTTCATCATTTTCGACAGGCCCGGATCGCAATGTTGAAGATTTCTCAATTCATAGCTCAGCCCGATGCACCTTTCTCAACAGATGCACATAAGATATCTCAACAGTCAGACCCACAGGGTCGGCGTAATGACAACAAGAAGGGGAGATGGTAACATGTACTATTGTATGTCATGTCTGCATTACCACCTGGAAAGTGACAGGGATGCTCACGTATTCAAGAATGTGTACTACATCGATGAGGTATTCAAGCAGCAATTTCACATGGGCGTGTGCAGTGAAAACAAGAAGAGGAAACCTACAAAAATCGTGCCCCCATCCTATTCTGAATCGTCCCACACTATGATGAATGAGGTGCGTCTTTTACTTCATGCCCACACGGAACACAATGACAAGGAGGTGCTTCAACAATGGCATGGTTAATGATTTTGGGGCTTGCGGCGGCATCGAGCATTGACAATTTAGGTGTAGGCATATCGTATGGAATCCGGAAAATTCGCATCGGCTTACTCTCGAACTCCTTTATTGCGGCCATTTGCTTCTTGTTCAGTATGTCAGGAATCTTATTCGGTCAATGGATTTCAACCATTCTTCCCGGCATTCTCCCAACCTTACTGGCAACATTCATATTGCTGGTCGTCGGAGTGCGCATCGTGCTGCTGACCGTGCCCCGGAGCAAGCGGGCTTCTGCTCCTGAGACAGGGAATATCGGCCTCGAAGGTTTAATATCCAATCCGGAAAAAGCCGATTTAGACCGTTCCGGCAGCATTAACCTTATCGAAGCCGCTATACTCGGCGTCGCTCTTTCCGCGAATGCATTGACCAATGGTCTCAGCGCTGGATTAATCGGGCTGTCCCCTATCGCCATATCATTGACGGCGGCAATTGGCAGCTTCATCACCCTATGGCTGGGTGCGATTATCGGCCAGAAGGTGGCCAACATACGCATAGGCTCCTTCACTGTAGGGCAATTCAGCACCGTATTAAGCGGAGCCATCATCATAGTGGTTGCATTCAATGCATGGCTATAAAGCAACGCCTATTAGAATCGCAGGCCGCTCCTTCCTAAAGGAGCGGTCTGCGGTTCGGCCTCTGCCGAACGAAGCGTATATTGGTTGACCCTTTACGCCCATTATATGTTATAATTAACATATCAACAACGAAGGTCCGTAGCTCAGTTGGTAGAGCAGGTGACTCTTAATCATCAGGTCGTGGGTTCGAGCCCCACCGGTCCTACTCCTATAAGAAGGCAGCAACCATCAGGTTGCTGCCTTCTTTTTGCTGTTTATGGGATGATTTTCATCGATTCGACTAAAACTACTGTTGTCAAAGCAATTCTGGTCAGCTTGTAGCTGCACGAAGGAGAACAGATGATGTCGCCACGCCAATCCATTACCTACCTGCAAACCTGTTTCATCTTGGTAATGTCCACCGGGTTGTTGAACCATGTCACCATCATTCCGCTATTATTGCGGCAGACCCATAAAGATGGTTGGATAAGCGTATTATTGGCGCTTCTTCTCAGCCTGTGCTGGATTCCCCTACTCATGTGGATTATGCGCAAGAAAGGCACCGACGCGCTGTTCCCCTGGCTTTGCAGACAAGGCGGAACGGCAATTGCATGGATTATGACCATGCTTTTTGTCCTATATTTGCTGTTGGCCGTGTTTGTCACGTTAAAGGATACAACCACATGGACGAAAATATCCTACTTACCCAACACTCCGATGATTGTCATTACCGCTGCAATGGTTATTCTGTCTCTGGCAAGTGCTCTTTCGGGCATTCAGGCTATTGCCATCTGTGCTGGAATTCTTCTGCCGATTGTCATCATATTGGGTTATTTCGTGATGGGAGCCAATTTTCGCACTAAAGATTATTCGCTTATTCTGCCGATGCTAGAGCATGGCTTCGTACCGGTCATACAAGGAACGATGCTTATCGGCGGCGGAATGGCCGAATTGATTGTCGTCATCTTGCTGCAGCCGCATCTGTCCAAGAAGCCGGGATTCTGGGGCATGGCGGTATTGGCGATTGCCCTGGCCGGATTGACTATCGGCCCGTATCTCGGATCAATCGCTAACTTCGGCGCCGAAAATGCGGCCACGATGCGTTACCCGGCTTTCGAACAGTGGAGGATTGTAGCGGCAGGAAAATATATCGACCATGTCGATTTCCTTTCCATTTATCAATGGTTGTCCGGTTCATTCATCCGGATTTCACTGGGGTTGTTTCTTATTATAGATTTATTGCCGCTGCGGGGCCCGCACCAGCGAGTCGGGACCGGCCTGCTGGCAGCAGTCATTCTGTGCGCAGCCACACTTGCAGGTAATGATGACATCCGTTTTGTAAAGATGCTGCATTCCTTTTATTTTCCTGGCGTAACGTGTGGGCTTGTTCTGCTGTCATTGCTGCTTGCCCTTCTGGCCGCCAGGCATCACCGACAATCCGAAGGAGCGACTGTCCATGAACAAGAACCTTATTCCGACTCCTGACCCGTTCAATGAACATGAAAAACAAATGCCGTTGTCTGTCGGCAGTCTCAAATCCTGCTTGGCGGAGTGCGGAGATATTCGAATTGAGAACCATTTATTCGGCCCCGGCGACAATTGTTATAACGTAACCTTTATTTATTGCGAGGGCTTGGCGGACATCAAGCAGATGAACCAATATATCGTTCCACAATTTAGATCCTTGCTGGAAGATGCGCATTCTTTGGATTGCCTGCATCGCAACAATCCGCTTGCGATTCAACCCTTCGATCCGGCAGCAGGAATAGAGGCGGCCGAAGCAATCCTTTTTTCGGGTCAATTGATGATTGGATTTGAACGAGAGAACCAGTTCTTCTCCGTCAATATCGCCGACCCGCCAAATCGTTCCCCTGAAGAATCCAATACGGAAATTTCAATTAAAGGTCCGAAGGATGGATTTACCGAGAGCTTGTCCATGAATATGGCGTTGATACGCAAGCGGATGCGAACCCGTTCATTGAAGTTTGAATCCTTTACCATTGGACTCCGAAGCCAGACCAGAGTGGCATTGCTATATATATCCGATATCACGAATCCGGAGATGCTCGATGAAGTCAGGGAACGGCTCGGGCAGATAGATACCGACGCTGTAGTAAGCAGTTCCCAGCTCGGGGAGGCGCTGGGCGACTCGAAATACGCCCTGTTCCCGCTGCTCGATTATATTGGACGTCCTGATTATGCCGTTCAAGCGCTTGTCCGGGGTCGATTCGTCATCATTGCCGAAGGATCGCCAATGGTGCTTATCGGTCCGGCAAATTTGGTATTGACGCTCAAATCTCCGGAGGACATCCATTTTCCCTTTTTCTTTGTCACGTTCCAACGGGTATTGCGCATCATTGGGTTGCTTGTATCTATCTATATGCCAGGGTTCTGGATTGCCTTAATCGCATTTAATCTAGAGCAGCTCCCGTTCCCGCTCTTAGCGACGGTTACGAATTCCCGGATGGGACTGCCGCTGTCCGCGCCGATGGAAATGATGCTCATGCTCGGCTTGTTCGAAATCTTTCGCGAAGCAGGGATACGCTTACCGAAGGCGGTAGGCCAGACCATCGCAGTCGTCGGAGGATTAATTGTCGGAGACGCTTCGATTCGTGCGGGACTTAGTTCGCCTACGACGCTCGTCGTAGCGGCTGTCACGGCTGTTGCGACCTTTACTCTCGTTAACCAGACGTTAAGCGGGACCGTCAGCATATTGCGTCTGTTCGTGCTCGTGAGCTCTTCCGTGCTGGGCATGTATGGTTTTTTCATATCGCTGTTAGCCATACTGGTCTACTTGTCAACGCTGCAATCTTTCGGCATTCCCTACCTTGCTCCGCTATCGCCTCCTGTCTTTAAGGACATGCTCCAATCGCTGATTGGAGTTCCAGTGAAATTATTGAAACGGCGGCCGGTCATGCTTAAGACGACCGACGATACGCGCCAAGGAGAAGACACGACATGAGCAAATCACGCTATAGACAGAACAGCTTCAAACCAAAGAGAGTGACTAACATCACCACCCTCGTCCTGTGCTGCATATGCTTCATATCCATGTTCCCGCTTGCAGGATGCTGGGATATCAAAAATGTGCAGGATATAAATTATATCACCGCCATAGGCATCGACCACGTGAATGACAAATTTGTAGTCTATAGTCAGTCTCTTAACTTCTCCAATGTCGCCAAGCAAGAAGGCATGAGGGCTACAAGCAAAACACCGGAGTGGATTGGACGCGGGGAAGGCTTCTCTCTGGATGCAGCGGTTAACGACATTTATTCCGCTTCTTCGCTTAAAATTCTATGGGAACATACAACCGCGATTATATTGAGCGAAAAGGCGTTGCAGCAAAATGTGAACAAAATGTTAGATACACTGCTACGTTATTATGGAATTCGCTATACGCCGTGGGTTTATGGGACAAAGGAGTCCCTTTCAGATTTGTTTACCGTTCCAATTCCATTCAACATGTCACCGATCACATCCATTCTCCACAATCCGGAAGATATGTTCAAGCAGCACTCCTATATACGTCCCATTCAGCTTCACAGGATGGTTGTGGAGATGAACGAACCGGGATCGACGCTGCTGCTGCCGAGTATGTCAGTCAATCACAATCACTGGCAAGAGAACGAAAAAAAAGTGGGACAGTATAAGATCGACGGCGCATTTGCGCTGCAAGAGGGCACCTACCGGAACTGGTTCGCAATGAACCACATACATGGCATACGATGGCTATCTAGTAAAACAGTGCAAACCCCTCTGAACATTGGAAGGGGAGAGAAGCCTGATGCGGTGCTTACCATGACCACTCCCAAATCGAACATTGCCGTGACTTTTCGAGGGTTGATTCCCAAGTTTAATGTGAGTATTCATGTCAACGGATTCGTAGATGAAATAACCGGCAACTTGTCCGAGGCTGAAATAATCTCGCTTGCCGAGCAAAGCATTCGCGATGAAGTAAAGAAAACATTCGAGCAGGGGCTTCGAAAAAAAATGGACGTATTTTCGTTTCGGAACTATGTCTACCGCAACCATATCAACAAGTGGAAACGGGAGGGGAATGGAAAATCAATACAACTGACACCGGATTCGCTAGATTCGCTCAATGTCAAAGTTCAAATCGAGCACTCTGGAATGAACAGATTGCATCGATAATGATGCCTTGGCTGTGGTATTGCCACCGCCAGGGTATTTGTTGAACTTCTGCCTGCAGGAGTAACATCTTATCCTTACGCTTGCAGCAACTGAAGGAAATGACTTGCCGCCACGGAAAGAGGCATTTCTCTTGATGTGATAATACCGATGCTGCGCGGGGGAATGGGATTTTCGAGCGCAATCTCGAAAAGAATCCCCTGCCTCAATTCATCACGGATATAATCCTTCACCACGCAAGAAATCCCCAGGCCTATCCGTGCAAATTGGACCAATAGATCAACGCTGCCCAGTTCAATTTCCGGTTGGATATCCATACCCGCAAGCTGAACATAGCGGTCGATATACCTTCGTGAGCTGCTCCCTTTTTCGAGCAGGATAATCGGATATTCACTCATTTCTTGCATAGAAACAGGCTTCGTTGCAACATGCTTATATTTTTCTCCAGCAACAAAACAATCCTGAATGACGGCGATTTCGCGAATTTGGATTTGTTTGTCCTCGATCGGCAAGTTGACGATGCCGAAATCGATCTTCCCCTCCTTCAACAATTGAACGGTCTCTAACGAAGTCCGGTTGGTGACTTGAATTTTAATATCGGGAAAAGATGCATGAAAGCTCTCCAGATAAGGCAATAAGTAATGCTTGCATAGGCTGTCGCCCGCTCCAATACGAACTTCGCCGCGCAGCATTTGATGCATTTCGGCCACTTTCCTCTCCGCAGCAGCTAAGAAGCCATATGCTTGCTCAATGTGCTTGAACAGCACCTCCCCTTCTGCCGTTAACGCCACCCCTTTCGGTGTCCGGGAGAACAGCTTCCCGCCCAGCGCCATTTCCAGCTGCTTTATTGCATAGCTAACGGCAGGCTGAGTAATAAACAGAGCTGCTGCAGCTTTGGAGAAGCTGCCCTGCGTGGCTGTCACATAGAACACGCGATACCAATCTAAATTTGTCCTCAACACATAAACCACCTTTATATCAAATATAAAAGTTATTAATTATATTTATTTAAATACTTTCATTATAATGAAGATACAGAAAGGTTTCAATGTTGACAACAGTTTAATCAAATCGGTTATATGGAGGCGTTAGGATGACAGTAACAGCGATTGTCGGAGCGAATTGGGGCGATGAAGGCAAAGGGAAAGTGACGGATGCGCTTGCGGCGGAATCCAACTATGTCGTTCGTTATCAAGGAGGAAGCAATGCAGGACATACCATCATTAATGGCTATGGAAAATTCGCACTCCATTTGCTTCCGTCAGGCGTATTTCACCCCAACGTTGTCAATGTCATTGGACCAGGGGTGGCACTCGACATGACTGCTTTATTGTCGGAGCGCGACGCTCTGTTGGCCAGAGGCGTGCCGGAGCCAAAGTTGCGCATCTCTGATCGTGCGCAGGTAGTCATGCCCTATCACCGTATGTTTGACGAACTGGAAGAAGAACGATTAGCAGATCGTAAATTCGGTTCTACTAAATCGGGCATCGCGCCCTTTTATTCGGATAAATATTTCAAATTAGGTATACAGGTTGCGGATTTGTATCAGGAAGCGCGGTTAAAGTCACGCATCCAAGCTTCACTTGAAGCAAAGAACGTGTTGTTGACTCATCTGTATAACAAACCAGTGCTGGATGCGGAGGCATTATTGCCACAGTTATTGGAAGAGGCGGAGAAAATAAAACCATACTTGTGCAATACGACAGTCTTGCTGCAAACAGCGCTGCAAAACGGTGAATCCATCTTGCTGGAAGGACAGCTAGGTGCGCTGCGCGACCCGGATCATGGGATATACCCTTACTCCACTTCTTCGTCTACATTGGCGGGCTTCGCTGCGGTCGGTGCGGGACTGCCTCCGTCTGCGATCAGGCATGTGGTCACCGTCGTTAAAGCGTATTCCAGCTGTGTAGGCGCCGGCCCGTTCGTCTCTGAAATTAGGGGGAACGAAGCGGATGAATTGCGACGGCGTGGCGGTGACGCCGGAGAATTCGGCGTGAAGACTGGACGTCCGCGACGCATGGGATGGTTCGACGTTGTGGCTACCCGATATGGATGCGCTGTGCAGGGTGCTACCGAAGTTGTGCTGACTAACCTGGATGTGCTTGGTTATTTGCCGGAAATACCGGTGTGCGAGGCATATGAGCTTGACGGGGTCGTATCGGGTCATTTCCCTGTATCGGCCCGGATTGATGAAGCGAGACCCGTATTGAAATCCCTGCCCGGATGGATGTCCGATATTTCCGGCATACGCCGCTTCGATGAATTGCCGCAGCAAGCCCGAGATTATGTGCTGTACATTGAACGCCAGCTTGGCGTTCCGATTCGCCGGATTTCCGTCGGACCGAATCGTGAACAGATGATAGAAAGATAAACGTTATCGATATAAAATCTTCGTAGCAATCGAAAAACAGAACCGTGTACGCGACCTGGAGTTGCTGCGGTTCTGTTTATGTGCTTATGTAATTTTATTAAAATTCCGATTTCCGCTTGCGCGGTTGCGGCTTCACCTTGTTCTGAACGGCAGGCAGGTGCTTGATGCTTCTGAGCATGGGGCCGTTACAGAGCGGACAGCTTTGCTCGGCAGTTGCAAATTCGTCTCTCACCCACGCCTTGCACTCCGAATTTCTGCATTTCAAGATTTTAGTTGGCAATAATTTCGGCTTTGTGTCTTCGCTTGTTGTCATTTCTATTACATCCCTTTCCTATCTGCGATCGCATCAAAATGCCGATAAAATATATCATTAAACTAGAATTGAAGTCAAAGAAAATAAAAACCATCCACCCCGTTTAGAGGGTGAATGGCTGGCTAACCAAGCTCTGATTACTTTGCGATAGATGGACTGTTCAGTACGCGCACGCCTTTCACGATATTCCAGAAGAAATAATAGACTCCGGTCAGTATGAAGGCTGCGTAGGTCAAAAATAAACCGATGCCAAATGTCGCTATATCCTGAACACCGAATCCGACCGCAGCAGATATCGCAAGACCGATAACAACAGACAAACACGGAATGAGATGCGTCCACAGCGCTTTTTTTGCGTGAACCTTCACTTCATCTGTTGCAATAAGAAGTACGATAATAGGAAGCAGCAGCGGTGCGAATAGGATGCTGAAATAACATAAAGACGATAACACATGATTGGATCTCACCAAGACCACCTCTTCATTTTGGTTTGCTAATTTGATTGATTACAATATTATTTTTACATACCAGTCGAAAAAGTGCGATGGATTTTCCTTACACAAAGCTGGCAATTTCGTAAGGATCAAGTGCGGAATTACAATGGAAGTGCTATGAACGCAAGAAAGCTGCCGGGATATCCCGGCAGCTGCAGTTCGGTGTCAATTGGATTTACGATCGCTCTGCCATTCCGCTCAAAAAGCTCAGCATGAACTGGACGGCCAATCTTGATGTCACATTGCGGACATCAACCGTTGGGTCAATGCAGACGAAGTCCAGTCCCTGGACTTGTGGCAGCATGCCAAGTCGGTATAATGCGTCCCACGGGTCCATTCCTCCCGTACCGATGGCTGGACATCCTGGAGCGAAAGCCTGATCGATGACGTCAACATCAAAGCTGACGTATATCGCTTCCGTTCCCTCACCTGCCCATGCCAATGCTCGGTCTAAGATCGCATCGATGCCCAAGCGGCGCACGTCACGTGAAGTGAAGCTCCGTGACCGGATACATAGTCGTGGTACGGCTTGGAATTCATGAAGCCTCGGATGCCACGCAGGTGAGGAATGCGGGAGCTCATCGCGCATTTCCTCCTTTCCCCGTCAAGGCACGGTTCCAGACGACTGGTATTCCGTTCTTGATAACACCGAATGTGTGATTGATGCCGAAGTGATACGGTAAGTAGGCCAGATTGGGCGCATCGAAGATGGTCAAGTCCGCCCGCTTGCCTCTTTCGATGGAACCGATGTCGCCTGCACGCCCAATTGCCGCGGCAGCATTCAACGTGCATGCGGTCAATATTTCCTCAGGTGACATCTTCAAGTTCAAGGATGCCAACATAATGATGAGCTGGATGGATTCGGTCGGGCATGATCCGGGATTGTAATCAGTGGACAGAGCCACCGGCAGCCGGAACTTGTCGATCATGTCACGGGCCCGGGCATGATGGGTCAGGCCCAGGTTGAAGGACGTTCCCGGAAGCAGGACCGGGACGACGTTCCCTGCGGCCAGACTGGCCAGCCCTTGATCGGTCGTCGTCAACAGGTGCTCGGCAGAGATCGCTCCTACCTCGCCGGCCAGCTCGGAACCGCCAAGCGGCACGATTTCATCCGCGTGAATCTTCGGATGTAAGCCAAGACGCTTGCCTTCCGCCAAGATGCGGCGCGACTGCTCTACGTTGAATACGCCTTCTTCGCAGAACACGTCGCAAAATTCCGCTAACCCTTCTGCCGCAACGACCGGCAGCATGTCGCGGATGACCAAGTCCACAAATTCATCTGCGCGTCCCTTGTACTCTTCCGGTACGGCATGCGCGCCCATGAAGGTGGACACGACGTCCACCGGATGTGTATCATGAAGCCGACGCGATACCCGCAGCTGCTTCAGCTCCGCTTCAAGCGACAAGCCATAGCCGCTCTTGGCCTCAATCGTTGTCACACCTTGCAGCAGCATTTCATCCAGGCTTCTACAGGCCTTGTCGTATAGCTCTTGCTCGCTCCAGGACCGCGTAGACTTTACGGAGCTCAGAATTCCACCTCCCTGAGCCAATATGTCCAAGTACGGCACACCGGAACGCTTCATTGCGAGCTCATGCTCACGCGATCCGCCATGAACGAGATGGGTATGCGGATCGACCAATCCGGGGGTTACCATACGACCACCGACGTCGATTGTTTCGACAATATGAGCGCCCTCCAAAGCCGTAATCACTTCGTCTTTCTGTCCAGCTAGCACGATTCGGCCTTGTTCAATGGCTACAGCTGCATCTGTCATTTGGCGAATATGCCCCATCTCTTCCCCGTATCGGGGTTGAATACCTTCAGGCGTATACAAACATCCGATTCCGGTAAGAAGCAATTCAATCTGTTTCAAAGAAGCCAACCTCCTTCACTGCTCTTCTGAATATGACATGTATGTCAAGATTGCTCGCGCATCGGTATGCAGATCCCGTGCTGTTCCGCGGTCACAATCGCTTCGTCATAACCCGCATCGACATGGCGAATGACACCCATGCCTGGGTCCGTCGTCAAGACGCAGCGCAATCGTTCCGCCGCTTCTTCCGTACCGTCGGCGACGACGACCATGCCAGCATGCAGCGAGTACCCCATGCCGACGCCTCCGCCATGATGTACCGATACCCAGGAGGCCCCAGCCGATGTGTTGATGAGCGCATTCAGAATCGCCCAATCGCCGACCGCATCGGAGCCATCCTTCATGCTCTCCGTCTCGCGGTTCGGGGAAGCGACGGAACCGCAATCGAGATGATCACGGCCGATGACAATCGGGGCGCTCAGTTCTCCAGTCTTGACCATCTCATTGATGGCTAGGCCGAATTTCGCACGTTCCCCATAGCCCAGCCAGCAAATGCGTGCCGGCAGACCTTGGAAAGCGACACGCTCTTGGGCCATCGTAATCCAGCGGCGCAAATGGCCATTGTCCGGGAACAGCTTAAGCACGAGCTCGTCTGTCTTGCGAATATCCTCCGGATTCCCCGATAATGCCGCCCAGCGGAACGGTCCCTTGCCCTCGCAGAAGAGCGGACGGATATAAGCTGGAACGAAGCCTGGAAACGCGAAGGCATTGTGCACGCCTTGGTCGAATGCGACTTGACGGATGTTGTTGCCGTAATCGAACACGACCGAGCCCATCTTCTGCAAGTCCAGCATCGCCTGCACATGAACAGCCATACTGGCCTTCGATAGCTCGATATAGCGTTTCGGATCGCGACCACGAAGATCAGCTGCTTCTTCCATGCTGTATCCGGCTGGGATGTAACCATTCAACGGGTCATGGGCAGAGGTCTGGTCAGTGACGAAATCAGGCTTGATCCCGCGACGCACGAACTCTGGAAAGATGTCTGCCGCATTGCCAAGCAACCCGATAGATAGCGCTTTCTTCCCGTCCAGTGCTTGCCGAGCAAGCTCCAATGCCTCATCGAATGATTCGGCCAACACATCACAGTAACGCGTCTCAATCCGGCGTTCAATCCGGGAACGGTCCGCCTCGACCGTAATGACGACGCCGTCATTCATTGTTACAGCAAGGGGCTGTGCGCCGCCCATGCCGCCGAGACCTGCTGTCAGCGTCAGCGTGCCTCGCAATGTTCCTTGCGCGTGCTGGCGTGCAGCTTCAGCAAACGTTTCATACGTTCCTTGAAGAATGCCTTGAGTTCCAATATAAATCCAGCTTCCAGCAGTCATTTGCCCGTACATCATCAATCCTTTGTGTTCGAGTTCACGGAAGTGCTCCCAATTGGCCCAATTCGGGACGAGCACGGAGTTCGACAAGAGCACGCGGGGCGCCCGTTCATGGGTACGGAATACGCCGACGGGCTTGCCAGATTGGATTAGCAGCGTTTCGTCGTTCTCTAGACGCTGTAGCTCACGCACAATCGCATCATAGGACGGCCAGTTGCGTGCCGCCTTGCCGATACCGCCATAGACGACCAAATCTTCAGGCCGCTCAGCAACGTCCGGATCCAAATTATTCATCAGCATGCGCATGGCAGCTTCCTGAACCCAGCCTTTGCACGTCAACTCTTTTCCCCGCGGTGCGCGGATGCTTCGCTTCACATCATTCATCTTGTTACGCCTCCTTTTAGTGTGAATCCTCGTAAAATGAAATTCATTTAATACAACGGTCCAGATACCTTCTCCACAGCATGAAGGAATTCTCCCTTACTTAGTACAGACGCAATAATTTCAATCTCCTTGCCGAGGGAGCGATCTGTTGTTAGTGACGGTACGAGTTCACGCACCTTGTCGAATAACGTGCGTGTCGACGGCGCAAGCTTATCTACTCCTCGAAATACTGCTGCTTCCGCTGCACAGATGAGTTCAATCGCCAGCACCTTGGCCGTATTGTCGATAACTTGCGCCGCGTGGCGGGCAGCCGTTGTGCCCATCGATACGTGATCCTCCTGATTGGCGGAGGACGGGATAGAATCGACGCTCGCCGGATGAGCCAGCACCTTGTTCTCGGATACGAGAGAGGCACTCACGTATTGTGGAATCATCATGCCGGACGCCATGCCCGGCTGCTGGCTTAGAAATGCAGGAAGTCCGCCGGATAATGCTGGATTGACAAGCCGCTCCGTACGTCGTTCGGAAATATTGGCAAGCTCGCTCATCCCGATTTTTAAGAAATCCATTGCAAAAGCCATCGGCTGTCCGTGGAAATTCCCACCCGAGATGACTACACCCTCTTCCAAAAACAAGAGCGGATTATCGGTTGCGGCATTCATCTCCACGTCAAGCTTATCCTCCACATATGCAAGCACCTGACGTGTTGCACCATGAACCTGAGGCAAGCAGCGCAAGGAATATGCATCTTGAACACGGATATCGCCTTGTCTCGTCGTCAATTGGCTGCCGTCGAGCAGCTTTCTCAGATTGGCTGCAACGCCGATCTGCTCCGGATAAGGTCTGACGCGCTGGAGCTCATCCGCGAACGCATCCGTAATTCCCTGCAAGCATTCAACCGTGAGGGCGGCGATGGCGTCCGCCGTCTTGGCAAGCCGCTGTGCATTCACATAAGTCAACGCGCCGATCGCCGTCATAATCTGCGTGCCATTGATGAGCGACAGACCTTCTTTCGCTTGTAGCTGAATCGGCTTGAGGCCTGCCTGGGTCAACGCTTCATGTCCCCCCATACGCTTGCCATTATAGACTGCTTCCCCTTCCCCCATGAGAACAAGTGCCAAGTGCGACAGCGGAGCTAAATCCCCACTTGCGCCGAGCGATCCTTGCTCGGGAATGATCGGATGCACTCCCCGATTCAGACAATCGACTAGCAATTGAAGCGTTTCCAGACGAATGCCAGAGTAGCCTTTTGCCAAGGCATTCGCCCGTAAAAGCATAATTGCGCGTACGGTGGCTTCGGGCAAAGGAAGGCCCACAGCGCACGCGTGACTGCGGATTAAGTTAGCTTGGAGCCCGGCCGAATCTTCTGATGAAATCGTGACATCGCTAAACTTTCCAAATCCGGTTGTAACCCCGTATACCACTTTATTCGCTTTCACGAGTTCCTCTACCATTTCACGACAACGGTTGACACGTTGTACCGCGTCAGCACCAAGCACGACTGGATTGTAATCGCAGGCGATGGCGGCCAACTGATTAAGTGTCAGCTGCTCTCCTTTTAACGTGATAGGTCCTGTTTGCATTTCTTGCTGTGATTGTTTGACAGCCAATACATTCATCTCCTTTCCTGCTTTAACAAAAGAAAGAGGCTGTGCGGAAGTTCTCTACTTCCACACAGCCCCTTGTTGAAAAAGAGCGACCTATGAAATTGTCATCCCATTGATAATGATGAACGCGCACCATATTGCATCGCCCTTTCATTTGGATTCGGTATTTATATCCATTTGCTCTACTATTACATGTGTATGCGCTTCTGTCAAGTATGGTGCATCGACAGAAGATAGTGCAGATATTATACGATACGCATGATGATCATCTCGCCGCTGACATAGTCTATCCATGTTCAGTGACGTGACGGCACGGTACTCCAGTTACAGAAAACCCGTTTCGTTTCCGAGGAATGATGTTCGTACTCAAGCCTTAGCGACACTCTCCCCTTGGCTCAGGTACATAACAAGTTGGATCCAAGAAGACCACGAGTCTAACAAATTCGGCTCGTTCTTCACATTTTGTCTTCGCATGTTCAGTCCAAAAAATGTAGGTTCATCGCTGTTTGTTTTTTGAACAACGCAAGCATATCATCGCGATATAACTGCAAAATTGACTAAAGCATGCTTCATGTCTGCATGCCTCAGGTACGGTGCAGGCACGATCATGTCTCGTGATCCCAGAAACGTTGCTGGACGCGCTTATGTATGCACAAGGACAGAACGTCGCAAGCAAGCTGCATAATCTACATGAACTGAGAAATTAAAAAGGCGACGATGTCAAAATGAATTCAGATATAATAGAAGTTAGCGTTTCACGTCTGCATGAACTCGGTTACGCAGCGGATTGTGCGGCAGAAGAAGGACTTGTGTCATGATGGGCAAAAAGATGTTCCAAGGCAGCGGGAAAAGACATGCACACGCATAAAAGTCGCTCCCACGTGGACGTAGGTTGAGTAGTTGCATTCAAACGGAAACAAAATTCATCCAGGTACCTCTGAAGATACTTCTCTCCAATTCCGTGAAACGTATCGTTCATCCAGCGACGTGCCCGATTGAAGGCTTGATATAAGCGATTATCCCTACGAGTTCGGTAAGGATGCCGGATAATAGTCGTCTCGAGAGCGGTCTCCGTGACGTGAAGAGCTGTGAAATGGTCACAGCCTGAACGAAGCAGCAACTTCCCCGAAAGATGCTCCTGCTTCACAAGCTTCATCTTGAATTTGCTCTCCAGCCCGTCTTCCTTGACGGATGCAGAAACGATAAGGGGGTACTCCCGGGGATGAAGCTCCAACATAGAATGGTACGTGAGGCCTTGAAAGGCAACGATACCTTGAACTTTGCCTTCTAGTGGCCGCGCGGCGTCGGCATGGCTGATCGCTGCCCGAATCTTGTGCAGCATCAACCAAGCTGTCTTATAGGTTACCTTGATGATCGAGCTAAGCTGAACGGCGTTAATGCCAGCATCCGGGCGAGAGGCCAGCCAGAACGCCGTGAACCATTTCTGCAAGGGGGTGCGACTACCTTCCATGACCGTGCCGGTGGTAAGCGAGCTCTGATGCCGACACATGCGGCACTCGTACAGAGGCAACCGGCGTGTCTGAATAATGTAGGCATGGCCATGCCTACAACGCGGACAGACAAAACCCTCCGGCCACTTCATCTGATACAATAAGCTTGCACATACGGATTCCGAATGAAAATAGTTATGTAACTCTTCCAGCGTATCAATGGATTGCCATGCTTTCATAGGTCGCCTCCTTGCTACAGCTCTTTCCGATCCAAAATCAGAACATTTGTTCCTACATATTGATTATACCGAACAAACATTCCTATTTCAAGAGGCTTTATCAATTATTTGAGACTTCGAATTTCACGTAACTTTAGCTTCCTAGAATTTCAGTTTCTTAAGTGTGTTCTAGCATGAATCCGCCGTGACAAAAAGTTTTGACTGAGCGTTAGGGAGAGTGTTGCTAAGGGCATAATCACGATGATCATCGTTGGCACAAGAACGGCGAAAAGACTGCTAAATATTCGATGACTATCACTTTTCCGAAAATAAGAAATACCGCAAAACACATCAGAAACCAACGGATGAACAACACCTCAACGAACTCTACCGCATATCGGGACATGCTGCGGCCGCTTAAAGCGGGAGATACAATATAATTGTGTCCTATTCTTCATGTTGATATTATCGTGGATAACAAGACTAATGAGAGGGGCATATTCACAAAATGATCTATCACATTACATACTTATCGGATGGATTACGTGTAAAGGGGTATTTGAGCCTCCCCTATGGCCATGAACGTCCAGCCAGCGAAATACAATCCAATATCGAACGATTCTATGGTGAAGGTAATCTGCCCGTTACGGAAATAGCCCATCCTTTGAACCGGGCGAACCAAGATTTACATGAGCAACAATGGCCTGTTCTTATCTATTGCAGAGGAGGCATGGGTAAATTTGGCCGGGTCAAATCGGACTGGTTAGAGCAGTTCTCGCAATTCGGACATCTTGTCTTTGCTCCTACCTACCGCGGCAATGAAGGTGGCGAAGGACGAGATGAATTCGGCGGTGCTGAGCAAGAAGACGTTCGTTCGGCTTATCGTCTGCTGCAAAGTCTTTCGTTCGTCGATCCTAGCCGTATTTCGGTCATGGGCTTCTCACGCGGTGCCATCAATGCTGCACAAACGGCGGTCGGCATGCCGGATATTCACCGGCTCATCCTCTGGAGTGGCGTGTCAGACTTGGCGCAAACGTATGAAGAGCGTATGGAGCTTCGCAGAATGCTGAAGCGCGTCATTGGCGGGAACCCCGTCAAGAAACGAGAGTCTTATATTGCTCGTTCTCCCCTTTATATGGCGGAAGATATCTCCTGCCCGATTCTCCTTATTCACGGGACCGAAGATGCTCAAGTGGATTTCAGTCATGGACTCCAGATGTTTAAGAAGCTGCAACAAGATGGAGCAGATGTGGATATGCATACATTTGATGGATATGGACACCTTTTTCCGCCTGATATTCATCAGCAATCGGTGAAACGCATGTTTGCATGGATATCGAGAGACACAACAAAGAGACACCCATAGAATGGGCGTCTCTCAAGTCAGAATTACTCTCGCTCGAACAAAGCTGCACCAGCGATTCCCGGCTTGGTCATTTCATAAGGATCGAGAATCGTATCCAGCTCCTCTTCCGTTAGCACGTTGTATAGCAAGCACAGTTCTCTTACGGACTTGCCGTTCTCCGTCGCTTCGCGGGCGATACGGGCGGACACTTCATAACCGAGATGAGGGCTTAAGGCTGTAATGATGCCAACGCTGTTCTCCACGTATTCGCGGCAACGCTCTTCATTGGCTTCAATCCCCTCTAGACAGTGGGTACGGAATACCTTAAAGACGTTGTTCATCATGCTGAGCGATTGGAGCAGATTGTATACGAGCACAGGCTCCATCACGTTCAATTCAAACTGGCCGGCTTCCGATGCCAGACATATCGTATGGTCGTTGCCGATAACTTGAAACGCCACCTGGTTCACGACTTCGCACATTACCGGGTTGACCTTACCCGGCATGATGGACGAGCCTGGCTGACGGGCTGGCAGACGTATTTCACCGAAGCCGGCGCGAGGACCGGATGCGAGCAAACGCAGATCGTTCGCCACCTTGGACATGTTCATCATGCAGACCTTGAGCGCTGCCGATACTTCCGTGTAAGCGTCCGTGTTTTGCGTGGCGTCCACCAGATGCTCTGCATGAATTAACGGGAATCCGCTTATCTCGGCCAATAGTTCCACTACCCGGTGAATGTATCTCGGATCGGCATTTAGTCCTGTTCCGACTGCGGTAGCGCCCATATTAACTTCATACAGGTGCTGCTTGGATTGCTCAATACGCTTCATGTCTCGCAACAACACTCGGCTATACGCTTCAAAGGATTGTCCCAATCGAATGGGAACAGCGTCCTGCAAGTGAGTGCGTCCCATCTTGATAACGTGATCGAATTGAGCCGCCTTCTTCCGATACGTCTCGTACAATTCTCCCATCGTGATCAAGAGTTTATCGATAAGCGTCAACACCGCAATATGTATAGCGGACGGAAACGCATCGTTCGTAGATTGCGAACGGTTGACATGATTATTCGGGCTTAAGCTGGCATAATCCCCTTTTGCTTTCCCAAGCAGTTCAAGTGCCCGGTTCGCAATGACTTCATTCGAGTTCATGTTCATCGAAGTGCCTGCTCCGCCCTGGATCGGATCGACAATGAAATGGTCGTGCCATTGCCCGTCAATGATTTCATCCGCGGCTCGAACGATGACCTCGCACATCTCCTCCTGAAGCTGCTTCACTTCCATATTAGCCAGCGCCGCAGCCTTCTTCACGATAGCTAAACCGCGAATCAGCTCCTCATTCATGTGTGCGCCCGTAATCGGGAAATTCTCCACAGCGCGCAGCGTCTGAATTCCGTAATACGCTTCGACAGGAACTTCCTTTTCTCCCAGAAAATCTTTTTCGGTACGGGTTAAATGATTCGTCATTTTGATCCCTTTCCTTCTCTTATGATCGGTTTTTGAAACGCTTTCATACTGCGTCATAAAAATGAGCACGTCCCCATTTACGTGACAAAGATAGAAAATGTAATGTGCCCACTATGATTGTAGCTCCCTTTTGATAAATGATCAATTTTTAAGATAAAAAACATTATATTTCACTTATTTTGCACGCCGTATAGAGTCAAGTTATTAACACTTCTCTGCACTGGCTATGAAAGGCTTGCTAATTCTGTTCGAAAATAGGTATAATGGCTAGATGCAAACATATGTTTGTGCCTCCATCAGGATATTAGCAACTATGAAAGGAGAACATATGAAAGGATCGACACACCTTACTATCGGTATTGCCGTCGGAGCTGCCGCAGCCGTGTATTATCCATTTACCTTGAAGAATGCGTCCTTATATATTGCGGTGTCGGCATTATCCGCCTTGAGTGCGGATCTGGACGGCCCTAGCATATTGAGCAGCAAAATCGGCAAGATTTCCAGATGGCTGCATGAAATACTCCTCTGGCTCGGTGTCTGTCTTGCCGCTGGAGTCATCTACCAGTATTCGACGCAGGCATTTGTCAGTCAAGAATTGAGTATCGTCTCGGTAGTCGTGCTGCTGCTCGGCTTTGTCGCCAAAGAAGGCGTCACCCGCAACATTATGGTAAGCATGGTTGGCTGCGGGCTGCTCTATTGGGGATGGACGTTGGGTTGGAATTGGTTGATCGGCTTGGGTGTGTTTGTTGCCTGGGTTCCATGGCTCAGTCATAGGGGGATGTCACATACCATATGGGCCACCCTGTTATGGGGTTGCATCGGATGGGGCCTGGAGCAACAGCTTCGCATTGAAGGCATCACTGCCGTATCCATCTGCGGTTATGCTTCCCATCTGATTGCCGATACTTTGACACCAAGAGGCGTTAAATGGCTCTATCCGCTATCTAACCGCTCATTCAAAATTCGCCTATAAGCATAGCTAGAAGATTGGGACTTCTGATTGGAGTCCCGATTCCCCCATCACACTTCTCCTCCCCCTCATGGATTAAAATAGGAATCACATGCATTAAATCAATTCAATGTTATTATGCTTGCGGTACAGGGTCGGTGTCATGCCCATCCGGGACTGAAACACGCGGATAAACGTCGGATAAGATTTGAACCCGGCCTCATAGGCAATGTCGGTAATTTTCATGTCTGTACCGATCAGCAAGTTGCAGGCATGCGCGACGCGGATTCGTTCCAGAAAGGAATAATAATTTTCTCCGACCATTTGTTTGAAGGCCGAGCTTATATAAGAAACGCTGTAATTGTACCGCTTCGATAGTGTATCCAGCGTTATATCTTCCTTGAAATTCTGGTACACGTAATGAACGACTTCCCACATTCCTCTGCGAGGGTTCCTTCCGTAGCTTTGAGGCCCTTCGTCCAACCTCTCCTGACGGTAACGGTCGAATAAGATGAACACCTGCGTTAGCTTGGCGAGAAACATCATCCGGCTCCACGGCTTCTCCTCACGCGCCTCCTCATGCATTTGCTGAAGCAGCAAATGCACCTCTCTTGCTGTCACCTCGTCCAGCTTGTATGTGGTGTTCTCGTCATTTTCCGCCCCCTTCAGCAAGCTGTGCAAGGCCAAGAACGAGTCTCCCGCGCCAAAAAAAGCCTTCAGACCGATCGCTCCCACATATAAATGCAATTCATCTCCGGGAGCGATGTCTAGCTCATGCACCTGATGGGGAAACAATAAAGTGAAGGTGCCCGGCGTCAGTTCCTTTTCTACTCCGTTGATGATTTCTTTTCCTTTGCCTTTCAAGGCATACGTGTATTCAATAAAATGATGCACATGGGCGGGCACAGGCACATTCAAACGATGAATTTTCAGTGTGAACGGAAATTCCCCGTGGATTTCGTCGTCTCCATGCAAGTTGTAAGGAAACATTCCAATCACTCTTTTCTTCCTAATATAAATGACAGCTATCCTTATTTTATCATGAAAAGTGATAGAAATTATAAAAATATGATAGGTGTAATATGACATATCACCATACAATATAACATGAAAGGCATATTTAATATGACATTCAATTTTAACATGAGGAGAGACAATAGATGAGCTTACTAAAGCATGTGAACCCTCTGCAAGGAACAGATTCCATTTATCCGTATTCGAATGGGAACACTCTGCCCCTGATTGCGATGCCGTTCGGAATGGCATCCTGGAGCCCGCAGACGAACGAAGCCGCTGGCGGCTGGTTCTTCAGCCCGAACCATAATCGTCTAGAGGGCATCCGGCTGACTCACCAGCCGAGCCCATGGATCGGCGATTACGGCCATATGACCTTAATGCCGCAGACTGGACCGCTTAAAGTGTGGGCGCCTGAGCGCTCGTCTTCGTTCCGCAAGCAAGACATGATCGTACGTCCGGACTACTTTAAGGTCCAACTGCTTCGCTACCAGACGACGATGGAACTCTCGCCGACAGCGCGTTGCGCCAGCATCCGGCTGACGTTCGATCGTCAGGATGAAGCGAGACTCATTCTGTCGACGTTCCCTGGCGAAGCGTCGATGACGATCGATCCGGACAAAGGCACGTTGACTGGCTACACGACGGCGAAAGCAGGCGGCACACCGGACAATTACCGCATGTACTTCGTCATGAAGTTCGACTGCCCGGTCGCTGCAGACGCAAGTGGCTTGTCCGATCATGAATACAAGCCGGTAAACAGCTTGTCGAAGACAGGCGAGCGCATCGGCGCGTATGTTGGACTGACCGTTCCTGAGAACGGCATCGTACATGTCAGCATGAGCACTTCCTTCATCAGCGAAGAGCAGGCTTTCATTAACCTGGAGCGCGAAGTTGGCAGCCGTACCTTCGATGAAGTGAGCAGCATGGCGACGGACACATGGGAAAAACAGCTCGGCGTCATCGAAGTCGAGAGCGACGACACGGATAAGTTGGATACGTTCTACACTTGTCTGTATCGGACTTCCCTCTTCCCGCACGCCATCCATGAATATGATGCAAACGGCAAACAAATCCATTATAGCCCGTACAACGGCAAGATTGAAGAAGGTCCCTTGTTTGCAGATATCGGCTTCTGGGATACGTATCGCACATCGTTCCCGTTGTACAACCTCCTCTACCCTTCTTTCGTCAATGAAATGATGCAAGGCTGGGTCAACGCATATAAGGAAGCCGGCTGGATGCCGAAATGGGCTTCCCCTGGCGAGCGGAGCATGATGCCGGGAACGTTGATTGACGTATCATTTGCAGATGCCGTCGTAAAAGGAAACACCGGCTTCGATGTAGAGACGGCGTTCGAAGGATTGTTAAAGCATGCCATGACCGTTTCCAGCGACAATCGATACGGACGCAAAGGCATGGGCGAATATTTGAAATACGACTATATGCCTGCTGATATTCACACGCATGAGAGTGTGTG
The DNA here is from genome assembly GCF_000283315.1 of Paenibacillus sp. OSY-SE. Lineage (NCBI taxonomy): Bacteria > Bacillati > Bacillota > Bacilli > Caryophanales > Paenibacillaceae > Paenibacillus > Paenibacillus sp. OSY-SE. The sequence goes on from NZ_ALKF01000186.1 coordinate 111,212, forward strand.
CAATACGCTCGACTACGTATTCGGCGACTTCTGTATCGCACAGATAGCGAAACATTTAGGCCGTGAAGAAGAATACGAACAGCTTATGGAGCGCGCTAAGAACTACAAAAACTTGTTCGATCCAGCCATAGGCTTCATGCGTGGCAAGCTGCAAGACGGCAGTTGGCTCGAGCCGTTCGACCCGACGATGTGGGGCGGTCCGTATACAGAAGGCGGCGCTTACCAGAGCAGTTGGGCAGTGCAGCATGACCTGTTAGGCCTTGCCGAGCTAATGGGCGGGCGCGAGCAATGCAAGAAGCAGTTGGATGCGCTGTTCGCAGCAAAGCCGGAGTTCAAGGTTGGCTCGTACGGCTTTGAAATACACGAAATGTCTGAAATGGCAGCCGTCGACTTCGGACAATTCGCAATCAGCAACCAGCCAAGCTTCCACTTCCCGTACATCTTTGCGGCGCTTGGATACCCGTCCTTGACGCAGCATTGGGTACGCAAGACGATGGATGAACTGTTCAGCTCTCGCCCAGACGGACTTCCAGGTGACGAGGATAACGGCAGCTTGGCCGCATGGTACGTCTTCGGCGCGATGGGCTTGTACCCGCTCAGCCCAGGCGTTCCGGAGTATGTCATCGGAACGCCGCTGTTCAAGCGGATGACGGTCCATCTGGAGAATGGCAAACAACTCGTCATCGAAGCGGACAATAACTCCGCCGCGAATAAATATGTGGCAGGCGTACGCATGGATGGCGCACAAGTGGCGACGTTGTACTTGGAGCACGCTAAGGTGAAGAACGGAGGAACAATCTCCTTCGATATGGCGGATTCGCCACGTGAAGACCGCTATGACGAAGCAGCGCTTCCATACGCAATGTCAAAACAAGGTTAATGGCAGAAAAGGGTGCCCCCTCGGTGAATACTCGGGGCACCCTTTCTTTTTATGAAATGAGACGTGTCAGCAGTTGTTCCGGTTCGTCTATGTAGAAGGATGGCCATAAATTTTTTCAAGCTTGTTTTTGGACATCACTAAATATGTCGGGAGATGCCGCTTCTTGAATCGATTTATCGGATTTGACACCGAAATTAAATGAATAGGCAGTTGATTAATCCATTTAAACCCCCGATATAACGGATTGGAAATAGGCACCACGTCAAAGCCGAGTTGTCGGCATCCCCGATTTAGCATGGTGATTCCAATGATGGCTTTGATTTCATTCCCTCTCGGATGGTTCTGGATGAATTGGCACACGCCCGGCAACGAACGATCCACGCACCGATAAATGATGCGCCCCTTTTGAACGTTATTCGTTACATGCAACACTTGACGCAACAATTGTACATTGTACAAATGAATCTTTACTAATAGATCCTTGTTCCGGATGCGTGTTCCGTCAGACATCGCTATTTCCTTACCTCGATAAGTTAGCAGTTTTACCCTGAAAATATTCTGGTTCGCACGGTCGATATAAGTAAGCCGTCTCAGTGAGCAGTATATGGGATCGAAAACGTTACATGTGGATAACAGATACATTTTTAGTTTCATGCGACATTCCCCTTCATAATCGGCCAATGATGATTAATTTGCATATTTATAAGGAATTTATGATGGGAGTTGAAGGAAAATAATTGCACGAAATAATGTTTTTTCCGACACTATAGATAAAAACGGTTAGGTATAATGAAAAAACCTCCCTGGTTACTCTGTAATATTAAAGACAAGTAATTGTACATGATGTTTTATTACACCATAGCTTGTTTATAATGTTACACATATTATTAAAATGCGCATTACAAAAAGTAAATTTTAGTGGTGTGCATTTTAATTTTGGCTAATTTTATCACAGACTATATCTAATATGACCAAGGCGATGGTCGAACAAGTCGATGCCTTCGCTAAACGGACGCTAGCCAAGCGTTATGTTTGCGTCTACATCGATGCTACTTACATAGCAGTTAAACGTGAAACCGTCTCTAAAGAAGCCGTGTATCTGGCAGTCGGTATACGTGAAGATGGTTCTAAGGAAGTGTTAACGTATACCATTGCTCCAACCGAATCGGCCTATGTATGGAATGAGCTGTTACTGGACGTGAAAGAGCGTGGTGTAGAGGAAGTCTTGTTGTTTATCTCTGACGGATTAAAGGGCATTGTGGCAGCAATTGAGCAAGTATATCCAAGGGCAAAATACCAATCATGCTGCGTACATGTAGCACGTAATATTGCTCATAAAGTACGTGTATCTGATCGGGCAAGCATCTGTGATGACTTCAAAGCTGTGTACCGAGCAGAAGATGAGCAGTCTGGGAAAGCCGCTCTAGAGACTTTTTGTGACAAGTGGAAATCAGCTTACCCTAAGGTAATTAAATCTCTGCGTGAGAACCCATACATCTTTACGTTCTATAGCTTTCCGAAGACAATATGGAAAAGCATCTATTCAACCAATCTCATTGAATCATTCAACAAGCAGATTAAGAAATATACAAAGCGAAAAGAACAGTTTCCGCATGAAGAAGCACTAGAAAAGTTTCTGGTATCGCAGTCCGAGGGCTATAATCAAAGGTTCGCTACTCGATGCCATATTGGCTTTGACCAAGCACGCGCTGAGCTCCAAGCGATGTTCAGCACTAGGGACTAATGCAGTCTTCTACAAGAGAAGGTTATTTTCATTTACACAAAATTCTTGACGCTACCTAAAAAAGTCTGATCATTTATAATAAAGATTGATAATTTGTAAAAAAGTTTGATAAAAAGATCTATTTTGTAGAGTATTTCTTTGTTCAACAATCGGGCCATTTTATTGACAACATCCTATGCCTTATTGCATAATCTTATTTTTGTCATAGGCCAAAACGAATAAAGATAAGAAATAATTTATTCCTGATGTAGAAGGTAATACTATCCCCAAAATTAGATTTTGACTCTAACTTTTTGGGGAATTGATAGTTAGGACATGTATTTACTTTTGGTTTTTGATAAATTTTTTGTATTATTCTTTATTAAATGAACTATTAAGGCGATTAAAGGCAAAGCTGTTCCAATGAGTAAAGTTACTTCACTATTAAATTTATAGTAAGTATAACTTCCAATCCATGAACCAAAGGCTCCTCCCAAAAAGAAAATAGTCATATATAATCCATTAAGTCTGTTTCTTATCTCGGGATTCAAACCAAAGATAACTTTTTGACCTAATAATAAATTTCCGGATACACCAATATCAATACTAATGCCTGAGATAAGTATTAAAATTACACTAAATAGTGAATGGTCTTTAACAAAAAATAATAGTACGATAGATAATAGTACGAGCGCCATTGATACATTAGTCAATGTAAAAATATAACCTTTATCTGCTATTTTACCAATAGTAGGAGTTAATAAAGCTCCAGCTATTGCAAAAAAGCCAAATAATGCGATTTTATTATTTGAAAAATGTAATGGCTCAGCCCTTAATAAAATTGGGATAACTGTCCAATAAAGACTAAATGTTGCAAATAAACATGCGTGATAAAAAGCTCTTTGTTGTAAAGGAGATGTATTTATTAGTAGCTTCACCGTAGAAGCTATTAAATTTGGATATGACATGTTGCTAGTCGATACTACTTCATAGTTGGGCAAAAATTTTATAATTAACAGTAATACGACAACTAGCATTATTAATGAAAAAAGAAATACCATTCTCCAGCCGAACCAGTCAGCTATTCCGATAGATAATGGGCGAGCAATCATAATCCCAATCAATAAACCACTCATCACTTTACCCACATATTTACCTGCCTCTTCAATGGGCACAATCCTCATTGTTAGTGGAACTAACATTTGAGCCGCACAGGCTCCAATGCCAATTATGGTTGTTAATATTATAAAAACAATTCCATTTGTCGAAATAAGCGTACCAATTAATGAAATAATAGTAAGCCCGATAAGAATTCCTATTATTTTCTTACTTTTAAATATGTCAGCCATTGGTACGATAAAAAATAAGCCCAATCCATATCCAATTTGTGTCAGGGTAGTAAGCAATCCAGATAAATCAGAAGAGATGTTCAAATCTTTTGCAATGAATTGTACAATTGGTTGTGCATAATAAATATTAGCAGCAAGTGAACCACAACTAATCGCCAAAATAAATATTAGAAAATTTGTCTTTTTAGTCACCTTTATCATTCCTTTAGTTTATTCTTATTGATTTTGGTACGCTCGTTCCAGAATGATTAAAAAAGAAAGACTATAGGTCTGCAATAGTCTTATCCACTAGATTATAGGCTAGATTTTTCTCTTTTTTATATCTGGACATTAAATTAATGCTATGATTTAAACTTAATAAAGAATATGCAACTAATTCTGAGTTAGCCTCTTGTGAAAGTTCTCCTTTCTTTTTTCCTTCTTCAATGACTTGCTTAAATACTTTTTCAAGTTCATTAAAATCATTTATAAGTATTTCTTCTATGGAAGGATCAATATGTCCAATAAGCAGTGAAGAATTAGTTATAATACAACTTTTGGGAATGTCATCTGAATAGCATTCTTCAATATGTTGATAAAAAAAGGATTTAAGAGATGCTTCAGTGCTTATACCACTAAAAAGTAAATTTCTCTTTTGATAGCCATAGTTTTTATAATGTTCTAAAACCTGTTTAAATAGTTCATCTTTATCTCCAAAACTATCGTAGAGAGTAGATCGACTTATTCCCATCGTATCAATAAGATCTGAGATATATGTAGCGTCATAACCTTTTTCCCAGAATAAATACATAGCTTTATTCAAAGCATGTTCTTTGTTAAAATTTATACTTCTACCCAATTTACAACACCCCCATTCATATAATTTAGTATAAAGTTTTCGGAACGATAAGTCCAGAAAAATTATTTTGAAATCAAGTCTTCCGTTAAAGGGTGCTTTAATTGAGCAATGAGCACAAAAATCATCAAACTTTTTTATGAAAGGATGATTCAATTGAATATAGAAAAAGCGTGTTTTGATCAATCTTTTTTTCAAAACACGCTTTTTTTATTTGCCCTTCATCAAGGTTTATTAAGTTAATTTAATCAAACTTTATTCCAAGGCTACATTAATGTAGTCTTATAAATAATAATTTAATCCTTTTCTGCCTTGTGTATTAAACTCAGGCACCCGATAGTTTCAATAAGCGCATACCCTAAATTTTCATTTTTGCTCATAAATAAAAGCTGAACTAATTTGTTTAAATTAGTTCAGCTTAAAAATACCTTATTATAATGTTGCACATTTTATAAAGAATACTGGTATATTAAAGATATTACTTTAACTATTGACTTTTAATATAAGCATATACCAGGAAGGTCAACGGTAATATATTCGAATAGCATTTATTGCTGTCTAGAGACCAGATACAACGCAACCCATATTAGGACGAATCCCGTCAATTGCGGAATGGTGACGACTTCCTTGAAGACGATCCAGTTCATCATCATGCCGACGAGCGGGAACGACAGCTCCGCAAGGGTTGCGTAAGAAGCTTTCGTAACGGATAAACCGCGGTAATATAACAACAAGCTTACGAGCCCCAGCAGCAATGCCTGCATGATGATATAAAATGATACCGTGCCCAACTGTGCTGCAGGGATACTCCAACTTGGATGTTCGTTCCATGTAAGCATGAACAACAGTGGCAGTGCCAACAAGAATCGCAATGCCGTAACCGTTTCATATTCCATCTTGTCCAGCATTAATCTGCCCATTACGGTGGACCCGCCCCATAGAAACGCGGCCCCGAAAGCAAGCAGACTGCTCACCCCTACGACCTCACGCACGTGGCCTATTGGCAATGACCATCCAAACGTAAGCAAGTATGTGCCGGCAACTGCCAGCAACAGCAGCATAGGGAAGCGTCTGGGGAGTGTTTCTTTCAACAGAACACGTGCCAGTATGACGGCAAATATCGGTTGCAGCTTCTGTAGAAGCAATACCGCATTCGGATTACCATGTGCGAAAGCTTCCGTGAACATGATGGTCGCCATTACCGAGCCCCCCCACGAAATGAAAAGGAGCGCGAACAAATGACGCCAAGAGCATCCCCGAAGTTCCCTCCGGTGCACCCATAGAATGGGGGCTGCATAAAGGAGTAAAATGAGATGTTCGATGAGGACGATTTGTGTCGAAGTCAAGTACTCCAACACTAGAACTCGGAAGATGGGCCCCAGTCCCCATAGGGCGGCCCCTAGCGCAACGAACAGAACTCCTCTGCGCGTGCTGCTGTTCCTCTGTTCAACGTGAATAACGTGGTCCATATTCAATAACCTCCAAGGTCGTTGAATATAGGATCTGGCTGAAGAAGACATACGTCGCCTATCCGTCATGATGAAGGTCATGATGAAGCAAATTCCGCATTAGAGCTGTCATGTGCAGTTCTTCACGTGAAACGCTTGAGCGATCTTCTCCCATCCGGACTATACCGTCGGCCTTGGAGTTGCACCAAGTCAGTCGCTGCAAACATGCAGCGAGTCGCGGGCTTGGGGCTGCTTCTCAGCCCTTCACCGCCGGTCAGGAATTACACCTGGCCCTGAAGATCCTTATTCAAATTCATAATGTAGGCATTCGAATAAACGGTCATGCCCCGTTATTAATTATAACTCGAATTGGATTTACATCAATATAATAATTCTCCTATACAAATTTCCAATTCGGCTGTAGAGGCTAAATTGCAATTTAGCTCTGCTGAAAAGCCAGCTCTCTAATGATGCCACGCTCCGTAAATCCAATCTTTCTGTACACATTATTCGAGTCGGGATTGACCATATCCGCATACAAGATTGGAATCAACTTTTCTTGTTGAACGATGTCACACAGTTCAGCGACCAAGGCGCTAGCGTACCCCTTTTTCCGATGCTCGGGAGCGGTATAGACGCTGTTAATCCGCGCATGTCTCGGTGAACGATGGGCAATCCGTGCCATTGCTACGGGCTCTTCCTCCCTCGTCCATACCATCATATCACCCGATGCAATGGAACGCTCAACGAATGGAACCTGATCGGAACGAGGAACTGCCGTGCCCATTGCCTCTGCGATAAAGTCAGTGACGAAGCCGCTAATCGTATTTACATGCTCCGGGGCTGCTCTCCGCATCGTCCCCTGCACATTCGCCGGCGCAGTCACATGCTCGCAAGCGTACGATTGCAAGTCCATTTGAAGCTTATATGATCCGCCTACCATGTCCGTATACATCTGTGCGAATAATTCGGCAACTTCCGGATGAGCGGAAATGCCGGGAATGTCTTTATCGCTCGTAAGCTCGCATAATGCCATGATGAGCGACTGCTTCTGTTCCAATGTTGCTTCTTCGCTCACCCACAGCCATGCATGTTGTCTGGCGGTTTGGGCAAAGACGGCGTCTCCCTTCTCCGTCCTCATTCGTATGCTGCAATCTTGCGATCCGCAGATGCGATGCAACAGCTGGTACTCCACTTCATTGTCTGTGAAGGGCCGCCGGATAAGCACCGGATCGTTCGGGGAACATGAAATCCACATAATATAACCTCTTTCTGCCGTTTCATTTTTTTGTATTCTAACTAGTTTGGTAGTAGCTGTCAATCCATTTTAAAGAGCGGCGGTCGATGTTTCAAAGCAGGCCCGTGTCCATTACATAAATAAACTGTGACATAAAAAACCTCCCTCGGACTGAACGAGGGAGGCATTTTACCTTGCATATACGCTTATCAAGATAGAGATTGCTGGTAGTTCATGAAGAAGTGGAGAAAAATACCGAATATACAGCGCTTTGTGTTATATTGGGGACGGCGTATAGCGATAAAGCATTATTCCTTGACACTGCATCGCCAGGAATGACACTGGTCCATGTAATCGTCGCCGGAGCGGTCAGTAGAGTAGGATTATACACATAGACCGGCTGAGCCCCTACATCTGTCGGCCTAATGGAGAAAACAATTGTTCCACTAATCACTCCGGTAGTGAGCAAGGTTATGGTGGAAATGATATTGCCCGAAGCTGGCGCTGATGCATTATTCGCGACATCGGCGCAAATTTGGAACAGGTAAGTTGCCACAGGCAAATTGTTGACATTGATGGATCCGGAGAACCCCGAGACACTTCCAACTCCCAATACGACGTACGGAATGGCATTGGATACGGCTCCAGGAGACCCAGCTATGCGTTGAAACCCCGAATTAGCTCCCCCATATAATATTATCTTTGTCGAAGTCGAAGGTAACGGCCCTGTTGGTCCTGTGGTACCCGTGACACCCGTCACTCCTGTGGTGCCCGTCGCTCCTGTGACACCTGTCGCTCCCGTAGCTCCCGTAGCGCCCGTAGCTCCTGTGGT